>CAVBQD010000043.1:0-13829 GCA_963597385.1 bacterium
GCATAGGAGCATCAACTTTGATGCTTCCGGCAGCGGCAGGAGCTGAAGCAACAGGAGCAGGTGCAGCTTGTGGAGCTGCTTGAGGAGCCGGAGCAGCGGCAGGTGCCGGTGCAGGAGCCGAAGCAACTGGAGCAGCTGATGAAGTGCCCTCTTCAACTGTAACATTGTATGGTTGTCCGTTTACTGTAATTGTATAATTTTTCATTTTTTTATCCTCCGATTATTTAACAGAATGTTTTCTTGGAATTGTTGTTTCTCTCTTGCTCATAAGCATATCAAGATAAGAAGCAATTTTAGTTCTTGTTTCTTCAGCCGGGAATACATCGTCAACAGCACCGCAAGCTGCCGCTGTGAATGCCGAACCGACAGTTTCTGTATATTCCTTTTCAAGCTTCGCTCTGTCTTCACCGTTTGCAAGTCGTTCATTATAAAGGAATGCAACAGCGGCTTTAACATCAAGCGGAGATGCAACTGCGTTTTGCCATGCCAAAGTAATATCGGCATTTGAACCTTTACCGGCAAGAATAATATATGATGCACCGATAGCCTGTCCTGTTATCAAACAGATTTTCGGACAAGTTGAGCTTGCATAAGTAGATGTAAGCTTTGTAGCGGCAACAAGCATTTGAGAATTTTTTTCTTTTGTAAGTCCTGTTGAATTTGCAACAGTAATAACAGGAATATTAAATGCGTCACAAAGTTTAACCATTGCTTCGGCTTTATATGCACAACTCGGACACATTTCTTCATTGTTAAAGGCAATAACACCTACGGTTGAACCCTCAACAGTACCAAGCTTTGTAATAACATTTTTTCCGTATTCGGCTTTAAATTCAACCGAAACTGTTGAATCGAGAATTGAGTTGACAATATCATTAACTGACGAGCTGTCAGTTGCCAAAACAGAAGGAGCCGAATATTCAAAATCAACCATAGGAGCACTGTAAAGATTGTTTTTAGGAAGCATACAAACAACATTTTTTGCTTCACTGATAGCAGATGCAATATCGTCGCATACGATGTCTACTGTGCCTTCTTTTGCACTTTCATCTACAGTTATATCGCTCGGTGCAGTAATATAAAAATCACTGTCCTTTACTGCAATAACAACATCTGCCATATTTGCAATAAGAGCTGATGTGCCAAGACAAGCTCCGGCAATAACACTGACTTGAGGTACAACCCCTGAAAGCATTGAAGCGGCCTTTACAACTTCACCGAAAGCGTTAAGAACTTCAAAGCCCTGAGTAAGCTGAACGCCGTTTGAATCATAAATACCAACAATGCCGCAACCTGTTTTCTTTGCTAAAGAAAACACTTTTAAAATTTTTGCACATTGAGCAACGGTTACAGCACCGCTGTTTACATTACTGTCTTGTGCAAAAGCATAGCATTCCGTACCGTTTACATAACCGTAACCGATAGCAACTTCAACTTCTCCGTTTTCGCCTTTTGCAAACGGGTCAATCTCGGTGAAAATGCCGTCATCAAAAAGAGAAGCAAGTCTTTGAACTGCAATATTCTCTTTGTTTGAATTACCCATTAATAATCCTCCTTACGAGTATAATAAGTTCTTTTGA
This sequence comes from bacterium, assembly GCA_963597385.1. Lineage (GTDB taxonomy): Bacteria > Bacillota > Clostridia > Oscillospirales > Acutalibacteraceae > Eubacterium_R. The sequence goes on from CAVBQD010000043.1 coordinate 1,581, forward strand.
TAAATAAATTTTCAAAATGACCTATCATTAATATTAACATTATTTTGAGATAATATCAACCTTAAATTTCAAAAAAGTCAGAGAAAATCTCCGACTTTTTGTTAATTCTCTTTATGTCCTGCCGAACGAAGAAGTTTTTTGACATCTTGTTCAGATAATTCTTTATAATCGCCCTGCTTTAACATACCGAGTTTTATCGGTCCGACGGAAATTCTTTTTAATCGTGCTACTTCAAGTCCTTGACTTTCGCACATTTTTCTAATTTGACGGTTTCTGCCCTCGTGAAGTATAAATTCAAGAACTACCCTGTTCTCTTCTTCGGTTAAAACAGTAACTTCGCACGGAGCGGTTTTTCTGCCGTCAATTTCAATACCGTTACGAAGATTAAATAAAATTTCGTCATTTACAGACGGTCTGACAGTTACACGGTATACTTTTGCGTATTCGTGTGACGGATGAGTCATACAATTTGTAAACGAACCGTCATTTGTTAAAAGTAAAAGACCCTCACTGTCTTTATCAAGTCTGCCGACCGGATAAATTCTGCAACCGAAGTCCGGCAATAAATCCATAACTGTCTTTCTGCCGAGTTCATCGGAAACTGTTGTTACATATCCTCGAGGCTTGTTAAGCATAATATAAACCATTTTTCTGTTTTTTACATTTGTTAATTTTTGTTTGCCTACAGTAACCAAATCTTTTCGCGGATTGATTTTCATACCGATTTCGGCAATATGACCGTTAACTTTAACCTTGCCTGCACGAATTAAATCTTCGCTTTTTCTTCTGGAGGCAACTCCTTGTTCAGCCATAAATTTTTGTAATCTTACTTCGTTATTTGCCATAATTTTACACTTTCCGGAACTATAATATCTACAGTCCTAATTAATTTTTTGTTTGAATATATTTTCATTTTACCGACTTTTGTATTTTTAAGAATCGGTGCGTACAATATTGGATAATAATAGAATTTATACGTTAAATCATCAAGATATGAAATGTCAAATGATGCCTTGCATACAATCTTTTTTCTGTCTGAACCTACACAATTAATTGATATAGATTCAACCTTTGACAAAGTTTTATATAAGCTTTTTGCATAATCAAGTAATTTTTTATGGTCATTCCAATCGTCATAATCGTTTAAAGTGACGATAATAATTGTACTTCCTTTATAATCATATGCACTTATAAGACATCTGCCGGATTTCTCTGTAAAACCTGTTTTTACACCAATGCAATTTTCTGTTTGATACAGAAGTTTGTTGTGATTATAAACGGTTTGTATTTCATTATTAATTTTTATATTAGCTTTTTGAAGTTTGCAAATATAAGCAAAGAGTTTGTTGTCAAGAGCGTGAGAAGTTAGCAAAGCCATATCATAAGCCGTTGAATAGTGATTTTTACTGTCAAGTCCTGACGGCGTTTCAAAATGCGTATTATTCATTTCGAATTTTTTGGCATACGAATTCATAAGTTTTGAAAATTCGGAAATACTGCCGGATATATAAACAGCGAGAGCATTTGCCGCATCGTTTCCGGAAGCCAACATTGCTCCGATTATAAGGTCTGAAACCGTTATTTTATCCCCTGCTTTAAGATAAATCAAAGAGCCCTCAGTGTTATTAAGCATTTGACTTGTAATCGTTACAACATCATTTTGTCTAAGTTTTTCACAGGCTATAAGGCAAGTCATAACTTTTGTTGTAGACGCCATAGAGCATTTTTCATTGCTTAATTTGCTATATAAAACAGTTAAAGATGTTTTATCAATTACAACGGCCTTTTTGGCAGAGATGTTATCGGTTTTAGCATATGCCGAAAACGGAACCAAAATAATAAAAATACATAAAATACATATAAACTTTTTACACAAAACAATCACCTACATAAATATATGCAGGTGATTCTATTTAATTAAAAATTATTCTGCTTTTTTATCAGTAGCCGAATCCTTTTTCTTTGCCTCGGTGAGCTCTGTAATTTTATCAACAAGTTCAGGAATCATCGCAATAGCTCTGTCTGCAGATGAAGTATAGTTGTTGATTTGCATAAGTCTAACCTTGGAATCCTGAATGACAATAAAAGCAACGGGAGTGATAGAGATACCGCCACCGCCGGCACCGCCGAAGAGTTCCTTGTTTTGCTTTGAAGGAAGGTCGGTTCCGCCGGAAGTAAATCCGTAAGTAACTTTTGAAACAGGAATAAGGGTTGTATCACCTGTTACCATAGGTTCACCGATAATGGTTGAAACATCAACCATTTCTCTCATCTTTTCAAGTGTTGATTCCATTATTTTGTTTACCGGAGTTTCTTTCATAATTCTTTCCCCTTATATTTTTTTACTTATTTTTTATTAAGTTAACCAGGAATTTTACTCCTGCTTTAATACCTATTTTTAAAATCAGTGCAACATTCATAGAAGTAATTAGCTGAAATTCATATTCATTTGCGGGTAGGATAAAATCCGGTTGCACATAATCATCAAATTGGTCAACTTTCATTCCGTTTAAAATTATACCTTTTAAAGGATAATAAAATCCGCAAATTCTACCGTAGGCACGAGCAATTTCGTCTGCATCGGAACCACCGACTATTATTCTAACATATAATGAGTAAATATGCAAACCTTTAAATAAAGTAATTGCCGCGGTATTTAATGTTTCTACTAAATTTGATGCCAAAAGCATAATGCCTACAATACCGTCTTCATCAATGATTTTGGCAATAGGATTCTTTTTTTCTTGAATATCTTGTTTTCCCGGTTGTTTAACTTCCGATTTTTTATTATCGGATTCAACCGGAGGTGAAGTTTTAGGCTTATCTTCCTTTTTTTCTTTTTGCTTTTCCGCTGCCTCTTTACCTGCCTTGTCGGGAAACAAAACGAAGTTTAAGATTTTAGAAAGTTCAATATCTTTTTTTATAAAAAGCACTTGAACTGTTGTATGCCATCCGTTATCGTAAATGATTGTTGCTTCGGCTGACAGCGAAAGTATAATTGCAAAAAGTATAATAATAACAGCCAAAATTATGAGAAAAGTTTTCATTTACTCCTCCTCAATATGAGCAATTTCGGATATTTCTTTTTCTTTTAGTATATCAGATTTATTTTCATTGTCAAATAAAGAAGTTTGACTGTCGTCTTTGGCAATACTTTGAACTTCTTCAGTTTTAGGCAAATCGGGTAAATCTTCAAGAGAATTGAGAGAGAAACATCTTAAAAATCTGTCTGTAGTTCCGTAAATAAGCGGTCTGCCCGGTAAATCCATTCTTCCCTTTTCTTCAATAAGACCTTTTTGTACAAGGGATGAAATCGGTCCTGAGCAGTCTACCCCTCTGACTTGTTCAATAAAAGAACGCGTAACGGTTTTGTTATATGCTATAACAGCAAGCACTTCAAAGGCGGCATTACTAAGTGGAGCATTTTTTTTGATTTCCATTAATTTACGCACTTCGTCGCTGTACTTTTCTCTTGTACAAATTTGATATTTGTTATCCACTCTGATTAACATCAATCCTGAATTGCGTTCATCGTATTGTGCACTCAAATGCTCAAGCATTTTTTCAATTGTTTCTATATCAATATCAAGGACTTCGGCAAGCTTTGTAGGCTCAACCGGGTCTCCGGCGGCAAAAAGCATTGCTTCAAGCGTTGATATCAAATTTTCTGTTTTATTCAAAATTATTTTCCTCTTTGGTTTCGTTAACTATTTTAACGGTTGGGTTATGCATATCGCCCTCAACCGTAATTTTTTTTGTTTTTGTTAGCTCTAAAACTGCCAAGAAAGTTGCAACAATATCAGATTTTGATTTTGCTCCGTCGAAAAGGGATAGGAAATTAACCTTTTTTCCGCTCCATAATTTACGCATAACCGTTCTTACTTTGGAAGCAACATTAACAAATTTTTTAGCAACAATTACTTTAAATGAATCAATTGGCGGAGGAAGTCTTCTTTGTGCTTTGCCTGCCACATTGATATACGCTTCCAAAAGCTCATCAGGTTCGTGAAACCGCTCGTAATCATAATTGACCCAACCGCCTTGCGGCTGACGAACAAACCTGCCAAATCCGTCCGTTTGATTTGAGAGTTTTTCTGCCATAAGCTTACAATCACGATATTCTATCAGCTCTCCCGTAAGTTCTTTCTTTAACACTTCTGCTTCTTCGTGGCGAGGAAGTAATGACACGGTTTTAATATAAATTAATCTTGCTGCCATTTCAAGAAAGTCGCCCGCAACATCAAAATCAGCTTCTTCCATTTGACGGACATAATCAAGATATTGATTTACAAGTTCTACAATGTGGATATCATTAATATTTAATTTATGTTTACTTATAAGGTGTAAAAGGAGATCCATAGGTCCTTCAAACACCTCAATTTTGTATGTTAAATTATCCATAAAGCCTCATTTTAATAAAGACGGAATACTAAATTAGGAAGAATTGATATGAAATTTAAAAGCTTGTTAGTTAAAAACGAAATAGGTGTATCGAGAATGCCTGTAAAAAGTAAAATCATAAGAGCAATCATTACATATCTCTCATACATCATATATTTATAATATGCTCTGTCCGGTAAAACAGCGGCTAAAATTTTTGAGCCGTCAAGCGGCGGAATAGGAAACAGATTGAATACCGCAAGCATAACATTTATTTGTGCGGCGTATAGAAAGAAATAGGAAATAGCGTTTCCTATTGCAGATGAGCTTGTGAATTTTGCAAATATAAAAAATCCCCAAACAGAAACAAATCCCATAAGAAGATTTGCAAGCGGTCCGGCGAGAGCTGTTAAAGCCATACCGCTTTTTTCGTTTTTAAAATTTCTCGGATTAATCGGAACCGGATTGGCATAACCGATACCGAAAAGAAAAATCATAACCGTACCGATAGGATTGAGGTGAGAAAAAGGATTAATTGACAATCTGCCTTCCCTTTTTGCCGTGTCGTCACCAAGCCAATGTGCCATAAGTCCGTGTGCCAATTCGTGAATCGGTAAACAACAAAACACAACAAAGCATCTTGAAAGAACTGCTATAATTGCGAGCAAGTATTCGCCTTGTTGTATATATCTGAAAATCGAAATCATAAAATCACCTTTTTGCAATAACCATTCTGTTATTGCCGTACATATCTTTTTTTATTTGAACATTATTAAATTCGGTTAAAACATCAACAATGCTTTTTCCTTGGTCTTCTCCTATTTCAAGCATCAACACTCCGTTTGATTTGAGTTTTGCTGACCATTTACTGTTGATTATTTTATAAAAATCGAGCCCGTCTTCACCACCGTCAAGAGCCATTTTCGGTTCTTTTTTTACTTCGTCTTGCAGTGAATTAAGTACTTCTGTTTTTATATACGGTGGATTTGAAATAATCAAATCTGCATTTTCAATATCAATGCTATTAAAAATATCGTCATTAATCAAGATGACATTATCAATGTTTTTTGCATTCTTTTCTAAATATTTAAATGCATCATTACTCTTTTCTATGCAATAAACCTTTGAATTCGGTACTGCTCTTGCGATGCTGATACCGATACAACCGCTTCCGGAGCAAAGGTCAATAACAATGGGGTTGGATATTGTTTTCAAATGCTTTACAGCAAGTTCAGCAAGTTCTTCCGTTTCCGGTCTTGGAATAAGAACGCCTTCGCCGACATAAAATTCACTCTCGTAAAAATCCCATTTACCGATAACATATTGAAGCGGTTCACCTGTTTTAAGCTTCCATAGACAATCGGCAAGCCGTTTCATAATTACAAAATCATCTTTGTGAGCATAATATTCGCTGTTTTTTATTCCTGCAACATAGCAAACAACTGTTAGGGCTTTAAAATTTGCTTCGTCAACATTATTTGCCTGTAAAAAGTTTACGCTGTAGCTGTATGCTTCTTTTACATTCATCGTTTAATTTCATCATCCTCGATATTATCGGTTATTACTGCTTTAATTGAAGCAATACCTACTTCAATAATATCGTCTTCAGGTTCTTTTGTTGTTATTCTTTGCATCCAAAGACCCGGAGCTGAAACGATTTTTACAAATAAATTATCGTGCTTTCCGGCATATCTGATAAATTCGTAACCGATACCCATAATAATCGGTATAAGAGGAAGTTTTATCAGCATCCAAGCAACTGTATTTTGTTTAAGTTCAGCAGGAACAACAAGCGAAAAGAGCGTTACAATTACAATACTTAATATGAGCATTACAAACATAAATGAAGTACCGCATCTCGGATGAAAACGACAGCTTTTTCTAACATTTTCGACTGTCAGTTCTTCACCTGACTCATAGCAAGCAATGCTTTTGTGTTCGGCACCGTGATATTTAAACAATCTTTTTATATCTTTCATTTGCGAAACCAAAAGCATATAAACCACGAAAATAACGATTTTCATACAACCCTCAATCGTTCCCTGCCACGGAGTGAGTGCCATATTTGATGCTGCGTTGATTTTGTTAAAAATAAATACAGGGAGAAAGAAGAAAATCAAAAAAGCAAGAGCAAATCCCAAGACGCTTGCAAAGCCCATAATAATATTCATAAACTTATCGCCAAGCTTATCGGTTATCCACTTTTCAAACTTGTTCATTTCAACATCTTCAAGGTCTTCCATTCCCGATGCTTCGGCGGAATACATCAATAGCTTATAGCCCATAATCATAGACTCAAAAAAAGCTACGATACCGCGAATAATCGGAATCCCAAAGAATTTATATTTGTCTTTAAGATGGGTAAACTCGTGGTATTCAACAAGAATAGAATTGTCGGTTTTTCTGACGGCAGTTGCAATACCTTTCGGTCCCTGCATCATAACGCCCTCAATGAGAGCCTGACCGCCTACTGAGGTTATATGTTGTTTTTTACTCATTAATTCAGCCTTTCAATTTAATTTTGAGTTGGCGTTTCAAGTAAAGGAAGATGGATTGTAACCAAAGTTCCTTTTCCTTCAACACTGTCTATATCCAAATATCCGTTATGTAAATTAACAATTTCGGTTGTTACGGCAAGACCTATGCCGGAACCTTTTACACTAACATTAGCTTTATAGAATTTTTCTTTTACATGCGGCAAATCTTCGGCAGAAATACCACAACCTTGATCGGCAATTGCGATTTTTACAAAATCTTTGTCATCTCTTTTTTCAAATTCGGCTTTGACAAGTATTTTGCTTCCCGGTCGTGAATATTTTAAAGCGTTATCGAGAATATTCATAAACACCTGTTTGAGACGGTTAGCGTCAGCGTTGGCTATACAAGGAACTTCCGGTATACTGTATTTAACTTCATAGCCCTCTCTGACAGCCCGTTCTATAAATGTGAAAAGAGTTTCTTCAAGCTCGGCAAGAATATCAATATTTACAAGTCGAAGTGTCATTCGTCCGCTTTGAAGTCTTGAAAAGTCAAGCAACTCTTCAACAAAGCCTTCAAGTCTTCCGGCTTCTTTTACAATAACCTGCAGTCCTTTTTGAGTAAGCTCGTCAACATTATCCTGATTGCCGAGCGTAAGCGTTTCACCCCAGCCTTTAATTGATGTGAGCGGCGTTCGAAGCTCGTGAGATATGGTTGAAATAAAATCGTTTTTCATTTTATCCGCCGTAGCTATTTCAGAAGCCATCGTATTGATACTGTCGGAAAGGTCGCCGATTTCATCATTGTACTTTTTTTCGATTCTTACATCAAGATTACCTTCCGCTATCTTTTTGGTTGCCTGATTAACTTCTTTAAGCGGGGTGATAATCGTTCTTATAAAATAAAGATTTGACAGAACAATTATAGCAAGAATAATTAAAAATATAAGTGCAATAAGAATTGACATACTTGCGATTTGACGGTCAACATTGTCAATTGCTGTCATTACGCGTATTGCACCGACTTTTGTGTTGTCGGAGCTTTTAATAATTCTGCATACAGCCATAACTTTTTGACCGTTTGAAAGCTTACCGACAAATTTACCTTTACCGTCGGAATTCTCCATGGCGGCTTCATAGTCCGGCATTTTTTGTTTTTTTACTCCGAAACCGTTTGAAGAAATGATAACATTTTCTTCATTATCAACAATCCAAACAGTTGTTGAGTCTTTGTTTGAATATGTGTCAATATATAGGGCAGCGGACGATTCAAGTGATTCTCCATTATTGATGTTGTTTTCAAAATAATTTACGGCAGAATCGGAAGCAGCTGAGTTAACGATACTTTCAACCGAGTTATAATAATAAACTTTGATAAGTGAGGTGCAAATAATAAACGCAACAGTAAACAGCAAAACGATTAACCCGATAATTAAAATTAACCATCTTTTTGTAATACCTTCGATTTTTTTGCTTTTAAATTTTTTAATAAAATTAGCATTAAAATCATTATTCATTTGCTAAAAAACTCAACTTTCTGTTTATTGTTCGCTTGTAATCCATTTGTATCCCAAACCCCAAATTGTAACAAGCCTTGTTGGGCTTGAAGGATTATCCTCAATTTTCATACGAAGTCTGCGGATATTTACATCGACAATTTTTTCATCTCCGAAATAATTTGCTCCCCATACCTGCTTCAATATATCATTTCTTGACAATGCGGCATTGGGATTGCGGAAGAAGTATTCAACGATTTGAAATTCAACCTGTGTAAGTTCAATCATATTACCTGATTTCAAAAGAGTGCGGTTGCGAAGATTAAGTTCAAATTCATCAAGAACAATATTGTCGGAATTCGCCTCACCTTTTTTAAATCCTCTGGTCATTTCAACTCTTCTGTAAATGGCGTCAACTCTTGCCATAAGTTCACTTGGCGAAAACGGTTTTGTAACATAATCGTCTGCACCGAACAGCAAACCTGTTACTTTGTCCATTTCTTGAGTTTTAGCACTAAGCATAATTATACCCAAATCCGATGAAAGCTTTCGAAGTTCTTTGCATACTGTAAGTCCGTCAAGTTCAGGCATCATAATATCCAAAATTGCAACATCAAAACCGTCTTCGTCCTGTTTGAATTTTTGAAGTGCTACAAGTCCGTTTTCAGCTTGTTCAACCGTATATCCGGAACGAGAAAGGTTTATAACAATAAACTCTCTGATGGATTCTTCATCTTCGGCTACAAGTACCTTTTTCATATTTACACCATACCTTTCTTAAACAGTAAACTAACAAATTTTGATGTATTTTTTCAATTCGTCAATTGAGATTTTTATTTTTTCATCATTGCCTGTTTTTGCAAGATAATAATATCCCGATTTGTCAAGAATAACGTTATATCCTTCATAAGACTTTTCATCGTATACGGCTTTGAGAACCGGCATTATCGAAAAAACAGTTTTCTTGGTTTGCTTATTGAGAACAGTCAGTTCTTTTGTATTTTGGTTATACGAAACAGAAATACTTTTAAAGTACTCATCAGGAATTATAATGTTATAATTATCGTCTGTAATGTACAGCGAGTAGACCTTATGCACAAGTACAGTTTTGTTATAAATTTTCCAATTCAGCGGTTTGATATTTTTAGGCAGTCCTTTAAGAGTAGTGTCGGTAGGAATTTCAACTCTTTCGTCATCGTTTATATCCGTCGAATTTACAAGACAGCTTCTGTATGTTCCGGAAGTCCTGCCTGTTGAGTAATTGTAAAAAGGAGACACAATAGAACTGTACATATTTGACCAATAAATAATTTCGGTTCTAATGCTTCCACCGTTTGAACCGATTGCATCCGCATAAACCCTTACATCGTTTTCGGCTTGCTCAACTTTAATGTTTCTGTATGAAATTATACGCGAATCGAGTTTTGTCTCGCCTTTTAACTTGAATTCGTTATTATTTACTGAATAAAGCTCTGCTTTGGCACTTGTTTTACTTCCCGAATTGATTTCAAACATTAATATTTCATTGTTGCCGTTTTGTTTGAAATCAACAATAACATAATTGTTGAGATAAATTTCATCGGTGTTAATTTGTTTGATTTCAAAATTTGTATCTTCAAATTTCAAGTTATATACAACAAACGAATGGCTGTTTGAATTTGAAATTGTGTTCCAACAAACCAAAATTTCATCTTTACCGTCATTATTGACATCGGCAAAATCGAGGCGGTATGCATCATTACCGTAACCCGTTATGTCAGAAACGACCTTCCATGTTCCGGAGTATTCCTTAATTATCGCCATACGGATTGTTCCGAGGTTATCATTAGGTTCGTAAAACGCAACTGCTTCTTCTTTGTCGTCACCGTCCAAGTCGTAAAAATTATATGATGTTATATACTCACCGGATGAAGGATTTTTTAACGAATATCCTGACGCCATAAAACTGTCAAGTGCACTTTTAACATCGGTATTATCTCCAAAAGGAGCGACTGCTGAAATCAAATCATAAACAGAAGATGCAAGTCTGAAACTGCAACCGGAGAACAAAACGACAATTACAACAATGCATACAAAAAGCTTGAAATATTTCATATGTGCTCTCCTTTACAGACAATATAAAATAATTATAACAGATTTTATATATAAAATAAATAGTAATTTAAGAAAAAATAACATTTTTGTTACAAAAAATAAACATCCGAGTTAAAATTTCGGATGTTTACAATAAATTTATTACAAAAGAAGGTGGATTGGAGCCTTTTTAAAGACATCGGTTAGAGGAGAAACAATGAAAAGAGAAACATTAATACCGACTCCGAAACAGTCAATGCCGTATTGGTTGGAGAAACCATTTTATGTCTTCCACCTTTTTTCAATTTATGACTTAATTATACAACTTTTTCAAATAAATTCAATAAAACAAAATGAATAATTAATGAAATTTTCGTTAATAAGCGAATCTATTTTATCGTACCGCCGCCGAGAACATATTCTCCGTCATATAAAACGACGGCTTGTCCGGCTGTGATTGCTCTGACAGGAGTGTCAAATTCAACAATTACACGGTCTTCCTCACAATACACCGTACACGGAACTTCTTTCATATTATATCTTGTTTTGGCTGCACAATGTATTTTACCGTTTGGTTTTTCGGCAATCCAATTAAAATCGACAGCAGTAAGTTTTGAAGTGTTCAAATCTTCATTTGAGCCTAAAACAACAGTGTTGTTCTTAATATCTTTACTTATAACATAAACAGGGTGTCCGAGAGCAATGTTAAGACCTTTTCGTTGACCGATTGTATATCGTATCAAACCGTTATGTTTACCGAGAACATTACCGTTTTTATCAATGAAATTTCCGCTTGGATAAGCCGTTCCCTTGTGAGTTTCAATAAACTTCGAATAATCGCCGTCCGGAACAAAACAAATATCCTGACTGTCACGCTTTCGTGCATTGATAAAGCCGTGCTTTTCAGCAACTTCTCTTATTTCATCTTTTGAATATTTGCCTAACGGAAAAACTGTATGTGCAAGTTGATATTGTGTAAGAGAATAAAGAACATAGCTTTGGTCTTTTGATAAGTCCTTGCCTTTTTTCAACATATATCTACCGTTTTTTAATTCAATATCGGCGTAATGACCTGTAACAACGCAATCGTATTGCAATTCCTCCATACGCTTCATAAGTTTTTCAAATTTAAGATATCTGTTACAGTCAATACAAGGATTTGGCGTTCCGCCGGCTTCGTATGTTGAAATAAATTTATCGATTACTTTTTCTTCAAATTCATCTTTGAAATTGAAAACATAATAAGGCATCCCGAGTTTGTACGCGACTGCTCTGGCATCTTCTATATCATCAAGAGAACAGCAAGTCTTTTCTCTACTAATGCCAATGTCTTCATTATCATACAACTTCATTGTGGCACCGATACACTCGTAGCCGTGCTCCTTCATAAAAAGAGCGGCAACGCTTGAATCGACACCGCCGCTCATTGCAATAATAGCTTTTTTCATATATTAACCCAGTTCAATCATTTTATCAATGCAACGCTTTGCACCGATTCTTACATCTTCGTCAAGTTCAATTTCGTCGCCACCGATACCTTTAACCGAATTAAGAACATCAACAATAGTTGTAAGTTTCATATTATGACATACGAGGTCTTTTGAAAGCGGATAAAACATTTTATTCGGGCAAGCAATTTGTAAGTGAGAAACAATACTGCTTTCAGTTCCGATGATAAATTCTTTAGCGTCACTTTCTTTTGCAAAATTCATAATTCCGGTTGTTGAGCCAACATAATCTGCTTCGGCAACAACTTCGGGAACACATTCCGGATGAACAAGAAACAAAGCGTTAGGATGAGCGGCTTTAGCTTTCTTAACTTC
>CAVBQD010000044.1:0-13741 GCA_963597385.1 bacterium
CATATTGACAGGTGAAACCGAACGCTTGATATTTTCAACCTGCAAGCAAGAATATCTTTGACAAAGCGGGTCTTCGATTTTCATATCAACTTTCGGAAGACTGTCGTATTTTGAAAGCTCACTCACTTCAAGCGGTTTGAGTTCTCTGCCGGCAAGAGCGGCGAATTCTCTTGCGATACCGTAATGACCCCAAAGGTCGGGACGGTTTGTAAGCGACTTATTGTCAACTTCAAAAATAATATCGTCAACAGCGTAAACTTCCTTAATATCCGTACCGTTAGGAATATCGTCCGTAATTTCCATAATACCGCTGTTATCGTCGGAAATGCCGATTTCCTTTTCCGAACAGCACATACCGTTTGACATATAGCCTGCAAGCGGACGGGGAGCAATTTCAATCTCGCCGATTTTTGCACCGACCTTTGCAAATGCGGTTTTCATACCGACTTTTACATTAGGAGCACCGCAAACTACATCGGTAAGTTCGCTTTCGCCTGCGTCAACTTTAAGAAGGTGAAGTTTCTTTGAGTCCGGATGATTTTCCACAGATTTAATTTCCGCAACTACAACACCCGAAAGGTCGGAACCTTTAAAGAAAATGTCATTTTCAACCTCTGCGGTAGAGAGTGAAAACTGATTAATAAGTTTAAGTTTGTCAAGTCCGGACAAATCAACAAAGTCCGAAATCCAATTCATAGATAAAAACATAATGTCACTCCCCTTTCTTACTCATCATCGGTGAACTGGCTCATAGCCTTGAGGCTGCCGCCGTTCAAATCACGAATATCTTTAATGCCGTATTTCATCATAACAAGTCTTGTAAGACCCAAACCGAACGCAAAGCCTGTGTATTCTTCAGGGTCAATACCGCCCATACGAAGAACTTCCGGATGAATCATACCGCAAGGACAAAGTTCAAGCCAACCGCTGTGCTTACAGCTCGGGCAACCCTCGCCGCCGCAAATAAGACAGCTGATGTCAAGCTCAAAACCCGGCTCAACGAACGGGAAAAAGCCCGGACGAAGTCTAACTTTAATATCTTTTTGGAAAACCTCGGAAAGCATTGTTTTCATAAAGTAGATAAGGTTTGAAATAGATATATCCTTGCCTACCATAACGCCTTCCATTTGGAAGAATGTATTTTCGTGGCAAGCGTCCGTTGCCTCGTTACGGAAACATCTGCCCGGGAAAATAGCCTTAATCGGATTGCCGTTATTAATAAGGTCATCCTTATATTTTCTCAAAATAGCATTTTGTGCGGCAGATGTCTGCGACTTCAAAAGCTGACCGTTTGTAAGATAGTAAGTATCTTGCATATCACGGGCAGGGTGATCCTTAGGCACATTTACAGCCTCGAAGCACTCATAGTCGGTTACTACCTCAGGATAATCCTCAACGGTAAATCCCATTGATTTAAATATCTGCTCACATTGACGCTGAACGATTGTTATCGGATGATACGAACCTCTGCTCAAATTTGTCGGAAGCGAAAGGTCAAATTCAGGCATAAGCTCGATTTCCTTTTGTACTTCCTTTTCTTTCATTTCTGCGGTTTTTTCGGCAATTCTTTGAGCAACCGTGCCTTTAAGCTCGTTCACTCTTTGACCGAAAACTTTTTTCTCCTCAACCGAAAGGTCTTTCATCGCTTTAAGCAAATCGGTTACACTGCCCTTTTTGCCCAAATAAGCAACACGAACATTTTCAAGTTCGGACAAATCCTTAATATTTTCAAGTTCGCTTTCAAACTTGGACTTTAAGTTTTTAATCTTTTGTTCCATTAAATTCCCTCCTTAAAAAATAAAAACGCCTCATAGATATGAGACGAACAGTTCCGTGGTACCACTCAAATTGCATATAAAATATGCCGCTTTTACCTTTATCGCAGGTATACGCCCTACTTAGTTTCTCGCAGGGTGCTCGCAAGCTGAAATTCAAAACGCAGGCAATATGCACTTACACCAAACCGTGCACTCTCTTTGATTGTTACTGCATTTTTACTTACACTCGGTCAACGCTTTAACCATATATTTGTTGCATAAATTATAAACCTTGACGACTGTTAAGTCAAGTTTTTTCAACAATTTCTTTAAATATAGTAAAAAAGTGTTGAAATTGTTATCAAAAATGTATATAATATACTTTGAATTAACATATACCAAAACCACCGGTATATAACACTAAAGCGGAGGTGGATCAAAAGTGAAAGACAAAACTATGACCTTTAGAATCGCAAACGACAATGAGGATGTTATGAAAGACACCCTTACCGCCGTATACGACGCATTAAAGGAAAAAGGCTACAATCCGATAAATCAAATAGTCGGCTACATCTTATCCGAAGATCCAACATACATCACCACTCACAACAACGCAAGAAGCTTAATCCGTAAGATAGACAGAGATGAGCTTTTGGCAGAAATGGTAAAGTATTACCTCAGCTAATACAATATTAAGGGAGGATTACCTTTGGCAGAAAAGTTTTTTGAATACAAAGGAAAGCCTTTGGTAAGAAGCGGCAACACGATTTACTACGGTGATATGAACGACTCATATGTTGTTTGTCTTACAATCAAAAATGCCGAGGATTACAAGGACATTACTCTTGCAGGTGACATCACAATTCAGTTACTTGCTACTGATGAAACATTGTCACCAAAGGACAGAATTGTTAAAAAGAGCGAAAAGAAAGGTCTTTTCACGGCACTTGATTTGGGTGCAACCTGGCTTGAACGCCAGTTAAAAAAAGAAGCGTAAACAATTCATAAGTACGAAAGAACCGATAAGCATACCGGTTCTTTTTTATTTACCAAAGTAATATTGACAACTCATATATAAAAATATAAAATAAAACTATAAATTGTTCGGAGGCAAACCATGGCTGAAAAAGTAAAAGAGAAAAAGAAGCACAAAGGACTTAAAGTTTTGGGAATTATAATTTTAGTAATTGCACTCATCGTTGGAATCGGACTTGGTGTTATTAACTATATGGTAAAACCTGTTGACGACGCAAGCGACAAAACAATATATGTAGGAGGTATGCTTTCGTCACAAAGCGTCGACTACAAATCGAACTCGGCAAAAGGGCTTGAAAACGACCTTATTATAAAGATTATGCAAATTGTGTGGAAATCCTGCGACAAAACCGACAAGGCAAAGCACGCAACGCAAACTCCGCCAAGCGATGTTGTAAAAGTGAAAGATGTTGCATATCTTAACGACGGCAATCCGTATCATCAACTTGATGTGTTTTATCCCGAAGGTGCAATTTCGTCCGAGGGTTTGCCTGTCATTATTGATATTCACGGCGGCGGTTGGATGTACGCATCAAAAGACCTCAACGAATATTACTGTATGGAACTTGCAAGCAAAGGCTATTGCGTGTTCAGCATAAGTTACAGACTTGTGCCCGATGTTACCGTTTACGAGCAAATCAAAGATTGCACCGACGCACTTGCGTGGATAAACAGCAATATGAAAAATTATCCTGCAAACAAAAAAACAGTTATGCTAACGGGTGACAGTGCCGGCGGACAGCTTGCACTGTACAGCACAATACTCAACAATAATGCCGACGCAAGAGAAATATTTGACACGGTTGACACAAAATTAAACATCAAATGCCTGCTGCTCACCTCCCCTGTTACATATGCAAAGTCGGGCGGTTGGTTCAGCGTTTACACAACAAAAATGTGGGGCAAAGATTACAAAAACAAAGTCGGATACAACTATATGGACCTTGATGAAATTATGGAACTCGCCGACAATATGCCGCCGACATATTTCATCACAAGTTCGGGTGACACTCTTGCTCACGACCAAACGGTAAACGCCTACAACTATTTTGTTGAAAAAGGCTACGAATGCGAAATTCAGGATTTCACCGACCTCGGCGAAGACGGCAAAAAGCTACCACATGTATTCAGCGTATTAGACCCGTTCGGCGAATCAGGACAAAAGGCAATCAACGACGCACTTGATTATTATCAAAAAGCATTGCTGAAATAACATTGTTCGTTATAAAATGAAAAAACTGCTCCACTTGAATTCGTGAAGCAGTTTTATTTAATCTCTCGATTCGATTATGAGTTTACGGTCGTCACCGTCAACCAATTTGATATTCGGAACGATATGCACCTTGCCGATATTTTTATAGAAAACAGACACTTTTTCTTTTTCGCACACGACTGAGAAAATGAGGCGTGTACAATTGCCTCTCTTATACTCAAAAGTTTCACCGTCATCATCAAAGAAAGAACTTTGGAAAGAGCCTATTTCAAGCGGATAAACAGTAAAGAGGAGCTGTTGCTCGCCGTCAAATCCGTATTTACCCTCA
The DNA here is from genome assembly GCA_963597385.1 of bacterium. Classification (GTDB taxonomy): domain Bacteria; phylum Bacillota; class Clostridia; order Oscillospirales; family Acutalibacteraceae; genus Eubacterium_R. Next base: position 4,334 of record CAVBQD010000044.1, read on the forward strand.
TCTGTAGGAAATACACAACCGCTACGGATAAAGTACGGCATTATTGAGGTAGGCGGAATGTGAAGACTGACATTTTGACCGCCCTTATAAAATTTATTATCAAGATACCAATCGTCACCTTCGGGAAGATATGCCGAAATAGTTTCTATGCCCTCGTCAAGAACGCAGGTTGCAAGAACATCTCTGCCGACCATAAAGGATTCACAATCTTCTTCTATATCCTCATCGTCATAATAAAGGAACAGCGGAGCGTTCATCGGCTCGTCGTACGACACGCTGTTATACGCCGAATTGTAAAGATACGGAATAAGTTTTTTACGCTGAGCAAAAATTTTTCTCACATCATCGATTACATCTTCATATGTCCAAGGCATTGTGGCAGTGCCGTCAACATTCCAGCTGTGAATGGTAAATCTCGGTTCAAACAGTCCGTGTTGAATCCAACGAAGTAAAAGCTCCTTTGACGGCATTTCACCGGCAAATCCGCCTAAATCGTGACCGTAGAAAAACATACCGGACATTGAAAGCGTAAGACCGATATAGTGACCGTAATACAAATCGTGGAACGAGGTCATATTATCGCCCGACCAGGTTTGTGCCATTCTTCTGACGGCTATATTACCGCTTCTTGTTGAAAGAAACGGACGAAGTTCAGGGTGTTTTCTACGCTGTGCTTCATAAGAAGATTTAACCATAAGATAAGTCAAATCGGGTCTTACATCTCTTGCACGGATTTTGCCGAAGCCAAAGCCGTTAACTTTAGCGTCGCTGTCTTTAATATCAAATTCGTTATTATCGTTCCAAGTGGCAATGATGCCGTTATCGAGAAGTTTCTCGGTTACCTGACTTCCCCAAAAATCGTATGCCGCCTTGTTTGTAAAATCAAGATACGAACCGAGTCCGTCCCAAAATTGAGTAACAAACGGTGTGCCGTCCGCATTTTTTACAAAAAGTCCTTTTTCGGCAATCATACCGTACATAGGGTGTGTAGTGAGAAATGCCGGCTTGATGTTCGGAATGAGGTGAATGTTTTTGTCCTCATAGCTTTTAACAAAAGCCGCAGGGTCGGGGAATTTATCCTTGTTCCAATTAAACACACATCTTTGGTTGCCGATTGAAGTGTAGCCCGACGAAAGATAAAATCCCGAGCAGGAAAAGTCGAGTTCTTCAACTTTATCAAGAAAGCCTTGCATTTGCTCGCCGGCATTTTCGGCATCCGTATATGCCATTGTTGAAGCACAGTAATCAAAGCTCCACTTAGGCGGAAAAGCCTGCTTGCCGCACATACGGGCAAACGAACGCAAAATTTCTAACTTCGAGCCGAAAATCACATAGTAAACTATACAATTATCCTCGGTTTTGAAAAACTTGTACGGTTGATAATAGTTGTTAATTTCAACGCCGAAATCCATATAACAAGTGGCACTCGTATCATAGAACACACCGTAGTTGCCGACGCTGTTTTCGCAAATATAAAACGGAATGTGCTTATAAAGCGGGTCGGAGCTTTCGGCATCGTATCCGAGAGCGTCGGTCGTTTCAATTCTGAAGCTTCTGCCCGACTTATCCATAAATCCGCTTTTGTCGCCCAAGCCGAAGATTTTTTCATCCTCTTCTCGGGAAATATAATGATAATATCCCCTGCCGAATTCCTTTTCGAGATTGTACGAAAGCGGTCTTCTGTCCTCAAACAGCACCTCGCCGTCGTCCAAAAACGAAAGGAGAAAATTGTGAAAATCCACATCAATTTCTATTCCCGAAGTCAAGGTTATTTTTTCGCCGTTTTCGGTACTTTCAACATCGGGACAGTCAAAGTGAAAGCCCTCCGTATCAAGCCTGTTTCTTGCCGGTGAATTAGGTTCTCCGTACGGATTTATGCAAAAAGTAGGCAAAATATCCTCGCCGTGACGGTAAATCGCAATTCTGACAATGTTTTCTTCAACAAAATCAAGTCTTGCATTAACATCGTCACAGGCATAAAGTCTGTAATTATCGGTGAAATCCACCAAATTAAAATTATGATTAAATTTCATTAGAATTCTGCTCCGTTATTTGAAAAAGTATTTTTAAACAATTTTTTGGTATCCCATTTTTCACATCTTGTATTTTCACAAAAACGCATAGGTTCGGCATAACCGCTTTGCCAATCGGGAATTTCGGCACAATTAGGATTGCCTGTTTTTACAAAAGCGGTAATTGCACAAATCATTTGATGTGAAATTGTGTAATCTATATCCTCAAACGGTCGCCAATTTTTGCCGAGAGTGCCGAAAGCATACAGCAAATCGCTTGAATGCCATGCACCGCTGTTGTCGCCGGGCAAATCACGGTTGAAATTGTACACATAGCACGGTGCACCGCTTTTTATAATTGCTCTTGCAAATTTTTTGGTAACGCCTTCAAGTGCAATAGGCACCATATCCGTTTGAGTAACGCCGAGCATATACGAAATATTGCTCGGTACGGTTGACATATTGAAAGTGCTTTTTGTAATCATTTTGCCGTCCTTAACGGGCAAAGTGTAAAGCATACTGAGTTTATCCTCTTTGCACGCGTCAAACCACGCATAATAGAGAGTTTGAGGGTCAACCGTTTTAAGTTCTTCAATATTATTACCCCCTGCTTTAGAGATAATATTATCCCAAAATTTCTTTGTCTTTTGCGGCGACAGCGGTTTTGCAATTTCGCGTTGAAGTGCTCCGCCGCTCATCATTACAGCACCGTCAAACCAGTTTTTGCAAACCGGAGTGCTGACCAAGATATCAACACTCATTGCACCGGCACTTTGACCCATAATTGTGATTTTGTTGCCGTTACCGCCAAATGATGAAATATTGTCTTTTACCCATTTAATTGCCGCAAGCTGGTCGTAAAGTCCGAAATTGCCGCATCTGCCCTTTTCGTCTGTTAAATCGGGGTGAGAGCAAAAACCGAACGGACCGAGGCGATAGTTAATCGAAACAAAAATCACACCTCTTTTAGCATATTCCGCACCGCTGATATGGTTTTCGTTTGACGAACCGCCTGTAAAACTACCGCCGTGAATATACAAAAGCACGGGAGCGTTTTCTGTATTTTTAGGTGCATAAATATTGAGATAAAGACAGTCTTCGCTATATTCAAAGCTCAAATTCTGCCTGAATTCTTTATGGTAAAAAGCGTTGCAAACTTCGTCATCCTCAAATGCACGGCGTTGATATGAGCATTTGCCGAACGCGGTTGCGTCATACACTCCGTTAAATTTTGTCGTTATAACAGGATACTTCCAACGCTCTGCCGTTGCATATTTTATTCCTCTGAACTCATTGTATTCGCCAAAATCAATACCTCTGATTTTGCCGCATTTTGTATCTAATTCAACTGTATTCATAATATCACCAAATCAAAGTGTATCAACATAGCCTTTGATATCATAATCTTCAAACGGCGTTGTTTTGCAAAGATAAAGCGGGTGATGCGGATGACCGTTTTTAAGAAGTTTGCCTGCATGCACCCATTTTGTATTGTAATTTTCGCCGATTTCTATCATTTCTTTAACGCAGGATTTCAAATAATCACGCTCATTTACTATACTGCCCCACGCCGCCCAAACTGTGGCGTTTTGCGAATGAGAAAGGACATAATCAAACGCCTTCATATTTTCATTATGTAAAAACATATTAACATCAGCGTCCATATCCTTAGGTCGGGTTGCTCTTTGAGCGTAAACATTAAACATAATAAAGCTGTCAAAGCCGTTAAAATGAGCAAGCCGTTCAACGGATTTAAGCGTGTTATCAAGATTTTCAGGCTCTGCCGTAGACGGATTAATGCCTATGCAAATAACCGGATTTTCGCCCTTTGTACCAAGGAGATAACGGTAATCGCGATATTCACCCGGAACATAAATCCACTTTTCTGCATCAAATGATGTTGCCGACAGAGAGTCGTTGTAGTCCTCGTCAAAACTTTTTATCTCTATAAAATGAGAATCGTCGGTAGGAATATGCATTTTCTCACTCTTTTCTTAATTATAATATACTACTTATATAAACAAAATACAACAGGAACTTAAACTTATAATAAACACAAAACGCTATCCGTTTACGGTTTTATATTCAAGTCCCCAATCTCTCATTGCAGACAAAATCGGGTTTAAGCTTTTGCCAAGCTCGGTAAGAGAGTACTCCACCCTCGGCGGAACTTCGGCATACACTTTACGGTTCACAAGTCCGCACGCTTCCATATCACGAAGCTGAGCGGTAAGCACCTTTTGCGAAACCGTACCGATTGATTTTTTAAGCTCACCGAACCGTTTTGTACCATCCATCAAATCACGCAAAATAAGCACTTTCCATTTGTTTCCGATAAGCTGAAGCGTTGTTTCGACAGGACAGGCTGGAAGAGGCTTTTCCGATTTGCAAATTCCCACAGTATCACTTCCTTTAGTATCTATTTGTAACTTACAGTTATATTTTACCATACAGTAAAGTTTAATGTCAACGCTCAAAAGTGAACGATTTGTAAAATCAAAGAAAATTTTTATATTTCAAAGCACCGACGAACACTGAAAAGTTACCAAAAGGTTACTATAAAACAATAAAGTGCGTACTTTACACAGTGAAAATCCTGCGATAAAATAATGACAGAGTTAAGAAAGTACTTACGAAGCTCAAACACATACGGAGGTACAAAAATGAACAAGAACACATTTGAAAAAATCAGTCTTGCAAAGGGTGAGGTTAACATCTATGATTTCGGTGCCGTAAAACTGCACGCATACAAAACAAACGACTTTATGAACGACGAGGTTTATATCGTTGAAAAGAACGGCAAAGGCGTTATAATCGAGTCGCCTTGCTTCTTTGACAACAACAAAGAACTTGAGGAATATCTGAAAGACATAGAGATTGAGGGTATGCTTGTAGCCTATCACGGTGCCGGCGGCACTTTCCTGCCGAATGTAAGAAAATATGCGACAGAAAACGCCGTTGAATATTCAAAAAACGGTGGCGGAAAGGCACTTGTCAACAATTTTACAAACGCTTTCGGCAACATCTTTGATAAAGAAATTCACAAAATAACCGACATTTTAACCGAGGGAGAAACTCAAATCGGAGGCATTAAATTCATCGTAACCGCAACACCCGAAGCATATGATATTCAAGTTCCCGAAATCAATGCTGTTTACACGCATATGCTCGGACACGACTGTCATTCCATAGTTGCCGGAAAACAGCATGCCGACAGCATTATCGCTCAACTTAACAGCTACATCAAAAGCGGATACGATTTGATTCTTACATCGCACTATACACCGGAAGATTTGAAGGACGCCAAAACAAAAATCGACTATCTTGAAAATTTAAAGAAAATTGCGAAAGAATGTAAGAACGGCGATGAATTCAAAAGCAGGGTACAAAAAGAATATCCGCAATACAGCGGACAGAATTATCTTGATATGACGGCAGGATTTTTCTTTAAGTAAGACGCTTACCAAACAACGCAACAGATGCAAAAAAGCTGTGAAGCCCGTTGAGCCTCACAGCTTTTGTTATTTAATTGCAGAATTTTTATAATTCCCATCTTGATAGCAATTCTTTAGCCACGAATCCTGACCGATTAATCTAAACTCCACATCATGCGGTTTTTGAACATAATAAGCATAACCGAGACGGTCTTTGGCATAGCTGTGATGAAAATAATCTGTATTGGTTAAAAGGCAAATATTAACTGCCTTTTGACCCTGTTCAACCTGATACTTAACATAGTCGTTCACTTGATTATTCATAACAGTAATATTTGCGTACAAAGGAATCAAGAAAGCAAACACGCCTATGACGCCCGCTTTGAAAATCCCCAAAATTGCCTTTTCTTTCAGTTCGATATACGGCATAGTGTTATTGAGTGCAACACAAAACGCAACTGCAAAAGCAACATAAGAATAGAAAATACATCTTGGCGTCACAGGATTGAGAACGACAAAATACGCCGATGTAAACAAAGCAAAAGCAACAATAAAATCAAACAAAACAGTTTGCTTTGTTTCAAAAAGCGAACCGCATATAAACAGTGAAATCACATACATTGCAAAGAGAACGGTTGTAAGAGCCGTATACAAATATTGCATTTTTGTATTTGCAAAATTACCGTTATCCAAAACGCTTGACACGACCGAATATGCAGGATATGCACAAAGCGAAAAAGTCACGAACGGTTTTAATTTATTTGACAGGTGCTTTTTGCCTTTATAAACCAACGCCAAAAGAACGGCGGAAAGCATTACATACAGCAAAAAGAATTTAGGAAGCCAACAAACAAACTTGCCGTATATATCTCCAATATTCGTCAGCAAACTACCGAGCGAATCTATACGGGCACCGTAATTAACCGTTCCGTATATTCCGCAAGCGTCGTGAACATAAAGCCGTGCGTAAACCATAACAAGGGAACCTATGCCCGAAGCGAGCAAATACACAACCGAATAAAGCAACTTGTTTTTATCTTTAATTAGGCAGTAAACAAAAACAAGCACTGCCAACAACGCAGAATTTAATGTATTATTTTCAGTAAAAAGCTGTGCCGCACTTGCAAAAATGAGCAATTCCGTTACAGTCAGTATTTTAGAGGAAAAGGAGGTAGTTCTACCGTCACGCTCTTTTATCAGGCAGAGACAAACAAGAGTTAAAAGCATAGGCGGAATGTAGTTTGAAAATCCGCTTATCCATGCAAAGACCTCACTGAAAAACAAACCGCCGACTCCCAACATCAAAAGCATAACCGAAGCCGCAGCAACCTCGGTATGTTCCTTTTTACCGTCGGTCAGTCGGACGATAAAATATACTAACGCACCGACAACGGCACTTCTGACAGCAGCGGCAAGAATTTGAGACTTACAAAGCACAACGGCAAGTAAATTACCAAGCACTCTGCCGTTTCCGTATCCGGCGGCGAAATGAAGAATTTTATACGGATTTGTTATATTCAAATAATCATAATATGCATCGTCAACCGTATGCGGAGATAAATACATTATTATTGCAAACAGCACAAAAAAGACTGCATAAAAAGCAAATAATCGTTTTTTATTTTTCGTCATCTTGCTTTATCTCCTCATTTTTCAGAGTTTCCTTTAAAATATAAATCGGTCTGCCTTTAACCTGGTCGTACACCTTAGACAGATACTCACCGAGAATTCCGAGGCTCATAAGTTGCAAGCCTCCGAGGAACAAAAGCAAAACCACAATTGATGCATAACCGGGAACATCAACGCCGTAAACAAGGCGTTTGATAACCACCAAAATAAGGTATATTACCGACACAAATGCCGAAAAGAAGCCGACATATGCAGAAGCTTTAAGCGGAAATGACGAGAACGAAATTATGCCCTGGACGGCATATTTAAAAAGTTTGAAGAAACTCCATTTGGATTTTCCGTTTTCCCGCTCCTGCACATCATAAGGAATATATTTTGTGTTAAAACCGACAAAACTGAATATTCCCTTGGAAAATCTGTGGTACTCGCCCATACTTACAACCGCATCAATCATTTTGCGGTTCATAAGTCTAAAATCGGACGCACCGTTGACAAAATCAACTTCTGCCATTTTGTTAATAATTTTATAAAACGATGATTTAAAAGCCGCCATCATTTTGCTTTCCTTACGCTCTGCCTGATAAGCGGTAACACAATCAACCGAACTGTCGCTGTTTATAATATTCATCATTTCAACAACAACCTCAGGTCTTTGTTGCAAATCCGCATCAATAATGCAAGCGTAATCTCCGTTTGCGTTTTGAAGTCCGGCGTAAATTGCCGCTTCCTTGCCGAAGTTTCGACTGAATGACAAAACCTGCACCCTGCTTTTATCTTTGGCAAAAAGACCGTGCAATTTTTCAAGAGTTTTATCCGAACTGCCGTCATCGACAAAAACGAACTCATAATCCTCAATATTATTTTCAAAAGCCGTCACGGTTTGAGAGTAAAAAATCTCCACATTTTCTTCCTCGTTATAGCAAGGAACAACCAATGATAACAAAAAATCACCACCATATACTTTTACATATTAATTATATTATATTACAAAAATTTGTCAATATAAAAGACTGTGAACCCAAACGGAATTCACAGTCTTAGATTATAGATAAATACTGCGTGTTGAAAGTACGCTGTAATGTATAATTACTTTACAAATTTTTTAAGTCTGTTAGTAAGAACAGCGGCAAGTGCAATTTTCACTGCATCAGGAAGCAAAAACGGAATTACGCACCAACCGAGAATTGTCATAAGAGATGCAGGTTCGTTTGTCTTTGCATAAACAACCGCAAACCATGCCGTGCCGAATGCATAGCAAACCAAAATACCCACAACCATTGACAAAACGAGTGCCCAAAGTTTGTTTGTTTTGTCGGACACAATGCCAACGATGAGAGCGGTAAATATAAAGCCGATAATATAGCCGCCGGTTGAACCCAAAAGAACACCAAATCCGCTCTTAAATCCTGAAAATACAGGAACGCCTATTGCTCCGATAAGAATATAGAGAAGTGTTGAAAGAGTGCCTCTTTTTGCTCCGAACAAGCCGGAAATAAGAACAACGCCCATAGTTTGGAGCGTAATCGGAACAGTGAGCGGAATTGAAATCCACGAGCAGACCGCAATAATTGCTGCCGAAAGACCGATATATACCATATCGGTTATTTTTGAATTTGTTTTCTTCTTTTCTGTTTGTGCCATTGTCACATACCTCAATAAATTATTTTCGACTTTTGTCAAATCGCTTTATATTGTAACACATAAATTCTAATTGTCAACCTTATATTTCGCAAAAGTTTACAATAGCAAAATAAGCATATAAAAAAAACACTGCTTGCTCATTTGCTAACGCCACATAAGGCAGTAATTAAAAATCAATAAATGAAACTTTATAGGGCATAGTAAAGAGGCGATTAAGGCTTTGACTGTAAAAGGTCAGAGCCTTTTTCTATGCTTTGGAAATCCGCACATTCGCAATCTGCTGAAATTCACACTACAATATGATTACAATAAATTTTGGAGGTTTGATTATGAATGTGCAGTATGAACAGCAAGGCGATTGCCTTATCCCTTGCATAAGAACCAAGGAACAGAAAGAAATACATTTGGGCGTGTGGGCAGACCGCCACAGAAGATATCTGAAAGAACATCACAAAGTCAGATATTACAATCTTCTGACGAGTGAAAAGCTCTATGATTACCTCGCAGACATTGAGAAACAAGCGGAAAATATGTTTCTTCGGCTGGTAAATGAACTTGCCGAACAGGAGCAAGTTACAGAAAAACTCAAAGCCGGAAATATGATGTTGTGGGTGCAGAAAATTAACAATATCCGTAGCCGAGCAACAGAAATTGTTAATGCAGAAGTGATTTATAAATGAGCAAATGGCACA
>CAVBQD010000045.1:0-13521 GCA_963597385.1 bacterium
TCTTTCTATAGTCTTCAAAAGTTTCTATATCATCTATATTATCTATATCTTTATGCTTTTTCTCACTGCTGTTAAAATCAAGAAAATCATCAAACGAATCATCTTCAAATTCATCAAAACCATCATCAAAGAAGCCGTCATCATAAAAATCCATCAAAAATTCTCCTTCTAAATAAATAATCGCAAATTATACAACAGTATAACTTTATGATTTTATATTAATCTTCCATACTTTCGATTTTTTTAATAAATTGTTGGCTTTTTATTCTCCAACATAAATCATTATCATATTTTGTACAATTATAGCCGAGCCAAATAATATCATCGTCTATAATCGTTTTATTAATCAAAATATAATCTTTCTTATTAACTTGAGAATTATAATCAATTCCTTTGTTAATATATTGATCAATATTTATTTCTACATCAATTTGACTATTTAATCTGTATTTTTTGTATATTTCCGTAAGGGTCTTACTCGAAATTTTACCGGGAATGTCAACTCTTATATTTTTTGAAGCTTGAATGTCCTTTTTCAATGCCTTAGTAGCTTCTTTATTTGAACAAAAAGTAATAAAGTTTTCTCCGGAAGCATCATTGGCTAAAAAGTCCAAATCTTTTGCATCGACAATAAGTTCATTATTTTCTGCATGTCGACTTAATGAATAAAATAATGACTTGAATTCTTCAGTAGCTTCGGTTTCGCCTTTTGTCAATCCGGAATCGATAAATTCTCTGTCAGCAACTACAATAAATTTTCCTTTTGCCCTTGTCATAGCTACATTGAAGAGCCTGTTTGAAACATTATTATTTTCTTTATTTGACGCTGTAAGTAAGAATCCGGGATGAGTTATTTGACCTTTAGCATCTACTGCATCATATATAATAACATCTCTTTGAGAGCCTTGAAACTGATGAACAGTAGCACAAGTAACTCTGTCTTTTTTATCTTCCGAAAGTAAAATTCGTAATGCAGCATTTAACAACTTTGCCTGTTCGGAATATGGAGTTATAATTCCGACCGTAAAATCATTTTTTTCAAGAGCTTTTTGTGCAATTTTTACTGTTACAAGTAAACTGATGATATTGTAATGAGAAAAGCCCACTATTTTTGCGGCAGATTTCAAACTGTGAATATCAACATAAGTAATCGGTTTATCGGCAAAAGGTTCACACTTTGTAATTTCGTTTCTTTCTTCAACCGAATCGTGTGATTCTAACAAATTGAAATACATGTTTGGACTGATAAATTTAGCAATATCTTTATGCATTCTTCTTTGTTCATTAAGTATTACCATATTATTTAAATCACCGCAATATTCGAATATATCCGAATGCAATATATTCTCTTTGTCTTCATTTTGAACAATAGGAGGAAGCTGGTTAAAATCACCGATACAACAAAAACGCTCTTTAGCAAGATTAGCAGCAAATATCACTTGCGGTGTATATGCCATACTAATCTCATCAATAATGACTGCATCAAATTTCTGATTAAAAATAACGCTGTCACAAATTGCCTTTGATAAAGTAGTTGCAACGAATTTTGCAGATTTTACAATTTCCTCTTCATCTGTTTTCATCTTTGTTCGAATTCCGTTTAATTCTTCTCGGATATCTTTATATTCTTTAGTTGTGCTATCAATTTTTTCTTTTTGAATTAATAAATGTTTTTGTCTTAAATACAAATCTATATTTTTAGATAATGCTATATTGTACGAAGTCAATAAATTTTCACTATCTAATAAACTTATATCTTTTGGATAACCATATCTGATTATTTCACCGATATTGTAGCTATTCAAATGATTTTCAACTTCAATAATTGCACCATCAACAGAAACATTACTGTGAGAAAGCATTAACACTCTTTTACCTTGAGATAATAACTTAACAACAATATTTGCCAAAGTATAAGTTTTACCTGTTCCTGGAGGTCCCCAAATATAAGTAATAGGGTTGTTGCAAGCCATTTCAATCGCCTTTTTTTGACCATATTGTAGGTCACTGCGTTCTGTTATTTCGGTATTTCCGCAAACAAGTTGATTAACTATTTGGTTGTGATTTTTAGAAAGTCCATATAGTCTCCTATCAAGTTGTTCCATAAAAAACCATGCATTATAAGAAATCCGAATTTCTTTCAACTTGTTTTCATTAAGTTTTACACAGGAAAACATTATTGCATTGTCTTCACAAGATATAACTTTTCCCCTAAAATAATTACATTCGTCAATATAGACCCGAATATCAGAATCAGGTAAAAGATTAAGTTCATTTTCAAATTCAAAAGAGTAAAAATATTTATATCCCGATTTTGCTATTTCTTTTCCGTTAGATAATTTATATTTTTTGTTACCATTTGTTTTTAAATGATTAATTTCTTGATTAATTGCACCTCTGTATAATTTGCAAAAGTCTTCTACAGATTTACATTTTTCTATACAACTTAAATGTTGAGATAAATTATTTAGATTTCTTTCTTTTTCCTTGCGAGCTTTTTTCCTTTTTGCTATTGCGTCATCAGTATTATCTTTATAAATATCAATATCTTTTGAAATCAAATTTTGATCTTCATTACTAACAAATTTCAAATTCTCATTTACAAAGCACGATGGATACATATATGTTGTGGTTTCATTTCTGTCTTTAAAGACTACATCTACACTTCCTTGTTGATTGTTACCACGGTCTTTGTAACCCGTGATACTGCCTTGAGTATTGTCGTTTTTTACAACCAACTTATCTATAATGTTGTCGGCAGAATAACTGTAATCTTTTTTTACTTCCGGAAGTAATATTCTTCGTTTTTTTAACGGCTTTATTCTTGTTTCTTCCTCATTCAAAACAACAGGTTCTATTTCGTCATCACTTAATTCAACAGAAGTTGTTTCTTCCTCTTCACTTGCTTCGCCTGAAATTTTTTCATCGGATTTGCTTGACTCAAGAGGTGAATTCGTTTCATCAATAATATGTAAATAGCCATTATAAAAAGCATTTGGATATTCAAATTCCACTTCTTTATTTTTAGATTTTGAATATACTATTATTTTATTTGAGGTGATGTTTTTTACAACACACTCGCCATACCATTTACTAAAAACAATAGAATCAAGTTTTATATTATCCAAATTTATCTCTTTCATCTTAATAAATCCTTGTATTTCCTTCATTTTGAATATTTTTAATAAAGTGCAATTCCAATTGATTATATAACAATCAAGAAAGCAATAGACAAAAACAATCATTAAATAAACTTATTACAGCAATATTGTATCATTTGTTCACAAGAATGTAAACACAGCAAAAAGCAAAGACCTTAAAATGACATTCATACCAGCAGTGTTTTACTTGTATGTAAGGTTATAATTCTTGATAAAAAATCATTCCGGTATCACGAGTTTGAAGTTGTTATCCTTATCAATTTCGAGTTTTAGACCTTTTATGTATTTGTTGTACAGGGCGTCTTGCTCTGATTCGGAGACATCTGCTCGGCTCATGAAAATTGCATCGTTGAACAAGTCTTTGGCGTTTCCAAGCCCAAAACTTTTGTTGATTAAGCCCTCCAATTCTTTCCTGAAAACCGTCTTGAAGAAGAGGTTGTCCTCCGGGGTCATAAACTTGTCGAGGTAGCAGTAAAAAACATCGTGTTCACGAAGCACTTCTTTAAAATCGTGACCGCACTTGTTAGTTTCGACCATAACCAAATATTTTGCATCAACATCTTCTATTACAGACCAAAAATCCGAATCGCTTGACGCAATAATAATTGAATCTACTTCATCACGATAAACAGCTTTTGAGACGCCGGCAACAAGTTTGTGATCGACAAGCGACTTATCTTCTTTAATTCTGTCTACACCAATAGGTTCAACTTCAATTCCGCAGGTGAAATGATGAAGCATATTCCATGCTCTGTTTGAAAATTTGTTGTCATAGTAAACAATAATCTTGTCAATTTTTTCAATTTCATAATCCTTTAATCCGTCAATGGCAGAAGCAAATTTATAAGGGTCAACATTTTCGCCGTCAATGAAAATCTGAATTTTTCTACCGTTATTAATGAACTCATTGATATTATTTTTAACATTATCACTTGCGTCCATAACTTTGCTGAAATCTTCAAAATATTTACCGTCATTTTGGTAAATCAAATCAAGAATTTTTGCATCGGTTGCAAGTGCATTGCCTGTTTCTTCAGGTCTTCTCCAATTAAAATATCTCTTATACGGATAGCAATTTTGATTTGTTTGAAATTTTTCCGATTCAGCTTTTACATCATTTGTCGGCATTGAAAACATATTTTTTATATGCTTAAATTCAACCCATTCCGGAAACAGCGGTTTCACTCTGTCAATATGTTTTGAGATTTCCGCATTTATTTTAACTAAATATTCGTTTATATCTGAACGACCCGTAGAAATTTCAATGTTCAATCTTCTCAACGCTCTAAAATCATCCTTAAACTCATCCATATTATATAGCGGTGTATAATTTAAAGAACCGATTCTGATTGTTCTGCTTACTTTTTTAAATAACAGCATTAAATTACTGCGAACATTATTAAGTATCCTTATTGCTTTAGCACTATCGTTCTTTTCAATAGTTGCTTTTAAATTATAATATTCATCGGTATTTTCAGTTATTTGCTCAAGAAAGTCTTCTCTGACACCAAGTAAATAGCCGATAGTCAGGGCTATGTCTTTTGAGTAATTTCTGTATCCTGATTTATCAGGTACTATTTCTTCGTCTTCAATTGTTAAATTTTGTAAATCTTCTAATCTCATATATATGCTCCTTTCTTTGAGTGAGATTTTATTTGATAATATTATACCGTTACTGCTCAGTATTGACAACTTTTTACTTTTTTCAGTCCGATTTTTTGTACTTATAGAAGTAATAGTCAACACATAAGCATAAAAAATCGCCTGAAAGTCCCTAAAATAAGGAGTTTCAGGCGATAATTTTTTATTTAGTTTACGGTTTTAAACAATTTGCTTCAGCGGTTACAAATGGTAATTATATGTGAACAAGTTAAATTTTTAATTTTTAAATGCTTCTTATATATTTATATCAAATATTTTTTATAAAGTGAATCAATTTTGCAGTTGCAATTCTACCCATCGAGTGGCGAAAAGTTGCGATATTCTACAATACTTTGTCAAAATCAAAGCAGTCGTTTTCGCAAAACATCAATATAACTGCTTTTACCCTACACATTTTTTGCAAGGATCTAAAAAGTTTTTTACATCGTCAAGTTCACTTTCAGATGCATTTTTACCTGCACATGATTTGCTGTAATGATATTTTTCGCCATATGGAGTTGTATACACAATTCTGCTGTGTTTTTTCTTCGTTGTGGTTTCATTATCTTCATATTCATTTATATCATCTTCCGCTATTTCATCATCAACAATAGTTGGAGCAGTTGTTGATAATGTTGTAGTTGAAGTTTTAGTAGTAGTGGTGGTAGTTGTGTTTTGCGTAGTGCTTTCTGTCTTTTTATCGGTAACAGTTGTATCATCTTCTAACAAATCGTTTTCATCGGGAGAATACATTCTTATCAGCATGATGTTATAGCCTTCGTATTCTACGGTAACACCATATCCATCGGTATTTTTAGCATCAAAATATTTTTCATTTTTATTATAATCTACATTGAAACCAGCTTTTTGCACATTATCAACATATTGTTTATAATCTTCTATTGAAGTATCTGCAATATAAACTTCAAAATCTGTATCAGTCTCATATGAAAAATTTCCATTCTTTGATTTCGGGTAAGGCAAAAGTTCTCCCAATTTGCTAAGAGGCCATTTTATTTCCCCCATTTTAATAGGACTGTCTAATTCAACACTTAATTCCTCATCATAACAAGACAATTCCAACTTATAGCCATTTTTATCATAAGCTTCATATGTATAATCTTCATTTTCAGCATCAACATTAAATCCTTTTGCTTCACAAGCAATTATATAATCCGAATATTGTTTTTCAGAAACCTTATAAGCTTCAATCCAAAGTTTTTCTTTTGTATTTTCATATATTTTCCCTTTATCTGACGGTGGTTCGGGAAGCATACTTCCCATTACCATATCACTCCAAACTATTTTTTCAGATTTATGGCTATTGAAAACGGAAATCAATATACACAGCACAACAAAAACCACCAACAAAACAAACCAAGGTCTTTTGTATATCGGCTTTTTAATTTTTGTTTGGATATTTTTGTAACTTGAATATTCGCCCGATTGACTGATTGAAGAATGTTCAATAGGAGAATGAAATATTCCGTGTTGAACCTGTTGAGTTTCATTTGAAATATTTTTTCTGCTCCACACCCTATTTTTTAATTTCATTTTGCCTCTCCTTCTTTTATACAACAAAAAATGCGTACAGCCGAAGCCATACGCAATAAAACGCACAGCTCGCCGTCGCCAAACGAAAACTAACAACCTAAAAGGTAATGCTAATTTGAGCAATGCATTTTTAATAAATTACAAAAATAGCATTACCCTGTTTAGGCAAAATATAAAGTTTCCGTTTGGCAATTATAGTTTAGCATAATTTATGCAAAAAGGCAAGAAAAAAGAGCACCTCTTTCGAGATGCTCTTAAATGTTTAATTAGCCGTTGATTTGCTTTGCAATTTCTTCAGCAAAGTTTTCTTCTCTCTTTTCGAGGCCGTCGCCCTTCATCATACGGATGAAGTTTGTTGCCTTAATTTCTGTACCGAGAGTCTTTGCAACGCTTTCAATGTAGCCTGCAACAGAACCCTGGAAGAGGTCTGAACGAACGAAATCCTGTTCAAGAAGGCAAACTTCTTTGATTTGCTTTTGGAGTCTGCCCTTTACAAGACCTGTGAAAATCTTGTTGTCAACGATTTCATCTTTGTGTGAAACTGCGATGCCTGCAAGAATTTCAAGAGCTTCCTTAGAAATGAAGTTTGTGAAGTTCTTTCTTTGCTTATTATCAAGACCCTGATAAATTGCAATATCATCATCAGTCCATTTCTTATCGTTGACAGCCTCATCGATAAGCTTGCTGAGAATCGGAATAGGGAGTGAGTCAGGCTTATTGAGTGCACTGTCAACAGTGATTGAGTGCATCTTTTCAGACTCTTCTGCAGAAATATCGTCACTTCCCAAATATTCAGGATTCATAGCAGCGATTTGCATAGCAACATTCTTGCCCATAGCTACGAATTCAGGATCGGCAGCCTTTGCTTCGTCAGCAACATCAAAGCCAACCATAACACCAACGCTACCGCCGGCATGAATGTATGTTGAAACGATACCGTCCATTCTTTCAAAACGGCGAACTTTCATATTTTCGCCGATAGCAAGAACGAGGTCGTTAAGTGTTTCTGTAACAGTTCTGTCTGTGCCGTCGAACTTTTCTTCTTTAAGAGTTTCAACATCGGCAGGATTTGTTGCAAGAATTGTCTTTGCAACGCCTTCTACGAAAGACATAAACTTTTCATTTTTAGCAACGAAGTCTGTTTCTGAGTTAACCTCAAGAACAACACCCTTCTTTGCAGCCGAATCGTAGTAAGGGAGAACTACACCTTCAGCGGCAATTCTTGATGCCTTCTTCTGTGCAGCTGCAAGACCTCTTTCACGAAGAAAGTCAATAGCCTTATCCATATCGCCGTCAGCTTCAACGAGAGCCTTTTTGCACTCCATCATACCAACGCCGGTCTTCTCACGAAGAGCCTTTACATCTTGTGCTGTAAATGCCATAATAGTATCCTCCAATATTATATAGTAAAATTTTAATTATAATTATTCGGCAGCTTCTTCTGTTGCAGGAGCTTCTTCAGGAGCAACTGCATCTGCACCGTCTCTGCCCTCGATAACAGCGTCAGCCATAGCACCTGCAATAAGCTTTACGGCACGGATAGCGTCATCGTTACCAGGAATTACATAGTCAATTTCATCAGGGTCACAGTTTGTATCAACGATAGCTACGATAGGAAGACCGAGCTTTGTTGCTTCCGATACGGCGATTCTTTCCTTGCGTGGGTCAACGATGAACATTGCATCAGGAACCTTCTTCATTTCTGTGATACCGCCGAGGTATTTTTCAAGCTTTTCGATTTCAAGTTCAAGACCTGCAACTTCCTTCTTTGGAAGAAGATCGAATGTGCCGTCCTCTTGCATCTTCTTGAGCTGAGCAAGACGAGCAACACGACCGCGAATTGTCTTGAAGTTTGTAAGCATACCGCCAAGCCATCTTGCGTTTACATAAGGCATTGAGCAACGGATTGCTTCTTCCTTAACGCTCTCTTGAGCTTGCTTCTTTGTACCAACGAAAATAATGCTTCCGCCGTCTGCTGCGAGGTCACGAACATACATATATGCCTCGTCCAACTTCTTAACTGTTTTTTGAAGGTCAATGATATAAATACCATTTCTCTCTGTGAAGATGTATTCAGCCATTTTAGGGTTCCATCTTCTTGTTTGGTGACCAAAGTGTACACCTGCTTCTAAAAGTTGTTTCATAGAAACTACATTTGCCATTTTCATTTCCTCCTTTAAGGTTAATCCTCCACAATAAAGTATGGCAAGAGCCGATTTTATAACCTTTGGCTCAACCTCATTGTGTGCGAATTCGCTTTCTTTTTTACGAATGCGATAGCATTATAACAAAAAGGGCTGAAAAAATCAACCCTTTTTTAGCCATTTATTAAATTAATACTGTCTAATTTTAAATTTATTACCACAGTTTTGACAAATACCGAATGTTTGATTCTTGATTTTTGTTTTTCCTGTGCCTTTATGCTTACCTACAAGCGACCATAAGCCTAAAGTGCAAATCATCAAAATACTTCTGCCGATTTTCCACAAACAGCCGTTTCCTTTTGCACTTGTTCTTGAACTTACTTGTTCACTTACAACGTTAACATTTTCACTTCCGCATTTTGGACAAGTCATTTTGTTTCTCCTTTCTCACATTTTTTAAAATGATTATACTGCAATTTGCGGTATTTGTCAATACAACAATATGCGGTAAAGTATAATATCAGCGGTGATATTAATGTACAAAAGGATTCGTGATTTACGGGAAGATAATGATTTAACACAAAAACAAATGGCAAAAATGCTTAACTGCTCTCAACAAGTATATTCAAATTATGAATTAGGTCAGCGTGATATTCCGACTGTAATATTGATGAAAATTGCTGACATATACAAAGTTTCAACCGATTATATTTTAGGCAGAACAGAAAATCCGAATATGAATAAATAAAGCACTGCATGGGAGTTTGAAATGCAGTGCTTTTTTGTTACTTGGTTTTTACCGATTTGATTTTTGACCAAGAGGAGTAAACCTTTTTGCCGTTTACTGTTTTGAATGTGCGTATACGAACATAGTACTTTTTCTTAGCTTTAAGCTTTTTGATTGTAGTCTTAGTCGTTTTCTGTTTTTTAACAGTTACGGTTTTCTTATTCTTCTTAAATTTCTTATCGGTTGCTACTTGGATTTGGTAGCCGTCAACATTGTTAGCCTTGTTCCAATGAACACCGATTGCTTTCTTCTTGCCGTTTAATTTTGTAATTTTAGCAGAAGTTATTTTGAATGCCGAATTATCAGTGCTTTTGGTATCGGATTGCTCCGATTGAGATTCAACCGTCGGTAAATTCAAATAATAATTATCAAAACAAATATCAACACTGAAGAAGTGCCAAATTTTCAAATCCAAATCGTCGTTCCACTGCTTTGCAGTACCGCCAAAAAACACCTTTTTTACATTCGATTCAAAAAAGATAACTTTATTTGCGTTTGTAACAGTTGCAGGTATCGAAACGCTTTGTAAAGATTCGGTTAATGTAAAGGCGTATGCGTTAAATTTATTAACAAATGCAGGGACAGTATAATGTGTTTGAGTTCTCCCGTCGGGATAATACAAAAGCTCTGTTTTATCTTTACTGAAAAGAACACCGTCAACACTTGCAAAATACGGGTTTTCAGAATCCACATATACATTTTTTATAGTATTTGAGTAAACAAAACCTTTGTTATACTTTTCAACATTTTTTGAAACGGTAACAGTAGACAAGCTCTTACAGCCTGAGAAAGCACCTTCTTCAACGGTTTTTATATAATCGGGAATAACATAGCTTGTAACATCACAACCGAGCGTTGCACATATAACGCTGTCTTTCGTTTTATTCAAAATAAGTCCGTTTTCAAAAGTATAATTTGGATTTTCGTCATCAATATCAACTTCCAATGTGTTATTACAACGGAAAAAAGCAATAGAATTAATAGTTGTAACGGAAGCTGGAACAGTTACACTTTTCAAATTATCACAGTATGCAAAAATAAAACTCGGAAGAGATGAAACTGAGCTTGGCACAGTGAATTCTGTGTTTAAACTTTTACAAGGATAGGAATACAAAACTGTTTTAGCCTTGTCACAAAGTGCCCCGTCATTTATGCAATAATTTGAATTTTCGCTGTCAACATTAATTGTTTCAAGTGATTGACATTCTCTAAAAGGATTTTCACCGATATAGCTAACCGTTTTCGGAACGGTTACGGTTTTAAGATTATTACATTTTTCAAAAGCATAATCATCGATTTTTTCAACTTTGTTTAAATCAATATTTTTCAAAGACGAACAGTTGCAAAAGGCATACACGCCGATTTCTTTAACGCTTGACGGAATTTCTACACTTTCAAGATAATGGTTATCATAAAACGCTTTGCTGTGTATATTCTTGACGGTATCGGGAACTGTATATGTTTTATCGGTTTTGTTCTGAGGATATTTTATAAGTTCTGTTTTATCTTTGTTAAATAATACACCGTCAACAGAACTGTATTGTCTATTATCCGAATCTACGCTGATGTCTTTGTAATTATACAAATACAGCAAGCCGGAATAGCCAAGTGAAGTGTTTAAATTTGCAGGAATATTAACCGTTTCTAATTTAAAGCAATTATCGAATGCGGAAAATCCTATTTCCGTCAACGAATCGGGCAACGAAATGTTTATAAGCTCACTGCAACCGTAAAATGCGTATTTTCCGACAGAAGTAACACCGTCTTTTATAACAAGATATTTAACATCAAGTTTTTCCCCGGTTGTAATATCTATCCAAAATTGACTGCCGATATCGTAATCATCAACTGCACCGTCTCCGAACAGGGTCAAAGTTGAAGAATTCGGCTCATATTGCCAAAATACATTTTCACCGCATTTACCGGAAATCGGCAACTCGGAAGCAAGAGCGGTTATGCCGAAAATAACAGTGCTTGTAACAAGAATCACAAAGCTCAACACAAGTGAAACGACCTTTTTCATAAATACGACCTCCTTATGATTTACGCAACTCTTTTTATAAAAATATTATATCATATGTTAAAAAATTAATCAATAAAACATAATAAAAAATCACAGTTTAAATAAGCAAAACCGTGATTTTAAAATTAATTAAATAATTGTTTACGGATTATTTAACATCAAATTCAATACTGAATTCAGCGTCGGGGATATTGAGAGAAAGAAGTTCCGACGATTCATTAACCGTCAAGGTATAATTGCCTACCGAAGTTTTACCGCCGAAAATATAATTATTGTTTGATTTTTTACCGAATTCGACTGAAGTTAGCACATCATATAGAAGAACAGCCGGATTATACGGTGACACATTGGATTTGTCTGCTTTGTTAAGCATATCGCGTCTTGAAAAAGCAACCGTTTTGCCGCTGCAGGAAATCGTCATACCGCTTGCGTTTGTCGAGGTGGGCGTTATGTAAACACATTTACCGTCATATTTTATATTTGCAGTATATGTAAATGTACCGGTTTTGACAGTAGCGGTTTGAGAATACGAAGATTTGAGCTGAACGGTATTTGTAGCAGCAGAACAACCGAAAAAGGACAAAATAGCTACGCACAAGAACAACGATATTAATTTTTTCATAAAATCAACTCTTGCATTAATATTCGGACATTAAAGCACCGAGTCGGTCTATCATATCAAAAACAGTGATTCCTCTTTGACTTATGGCTTTTGTGGCTTCGTCACCGGCTTGACCGTGAATAAACACACCTGCCTTTGCCGCATCAAAAACATTAATGCCTTGTGCAACAAATGATGAAATTATACCGCTGAGCATATCACCCGTACCGCCCATTGCCATCGCAGGATTGCCGTTTGTATTAACAAATACCGTTTCTCCGTCCGTAACTACGGTATTTGCACCTTTCAATACAACCGTCACGCCGTATTCTTTTGCAAAGCTCTTTGCAATACCTACGCGATTTGATTGTACTTCTTCCACCGATTTTGACACGAGCCGTGACATCTCGCCCGGATGCGGCGTAAGAACAACAGGTACTTTAATATCCTTTAATATATTTATGCACCCGATTATGCAATTTATACCGTCGGCATCAAGAATAATAGGGACTTTTGAATTTTTCAGTACAAATTCAGTAACTTTTTTTGTATCATCATTAACGCCCGTACCGCAACCGAGAACTATTGCACTTGCCCACTGCAAATCGTTTAATATTTCATCAAGCACAGATGTCGAATACATACCGTTTCTATCTTCAACAGGATTGAAAATAGGTTGAACAAGATGAGATGCGACAATAGGATAAGCAGATTTTGGAATAGTTAGTTTAACAAGACCTGCACCGCTTCTGATTGCAGACTTACAGCAGATTACAGCCGCTCCCGGCATTTTATACGAACCGCACAAACAAAGTAAATGACCGTTTGAGCCTTTATTTGCATTAAAATCAAGCGGCGGTATAATGTTTTTTATTTTATTTTGCGTTATGGTTTGTGCATAAGCAGACGAATAGCAAGCTTTCGGAATCCCTATATCAACTGTTTTAATATCACCGCAAAGAGCATTTGACGGCGGAAGCACATGGCAGTATTTCAGAGTTGAAATTGCAACGGTAAAATCAGCTTTAACCGCGTTTTTACAGGCTGTGCCGTCGGTCGCATTTGTACCGCTCGGTGTATCAACAGAAATTACAGTAGCCGAACTGCAATTTACAGATTCAAAAATTTTATCAAACGGACTGCGTGCTTCTCCGTGAAAGCCGATTCCGAAAATGCAGTCAACAATAAAATCGGCATTTACACTATCAAGGTCAAATTGCTCAATCGGCACGCCGCTTGATACTGCTTCGTTATAGTATTTAAGCGGTTCGGCGATTTCGGGAATTTTATCGCAAAGAACAATTTTTGCATTTGCTCCGTAAAAATAAAGAAGTCTTGCAATAACAAAACCGTCACCGGCATTTTTGCCGTTACCGCAAAATACAGAAACGCTCTTGTTTACTAAGTCATTGCCGTACTTTTCAATAATACTGTCGGCACAGGCGGTACCGGCTTTGAGCATTAATTCGGCTTCGGTTGAATAGTATTTAAAGCAATTTGCTTCAACAGTGCGTATTTCGTCCGCTGTAAGAATGAGCATAATACAAATCCTTTCCTGTCGTAGAAAAAAACGACACAAACCAATAATATAGTTCTATAGTAGCACAAAC
>CAVBQD010000046.1:0-13509 GCA_963597385.1 bacterium
CCCTCTTTGTCTGCTTTGCAGACATTTCCCCCGATTAACGGGGGAATAACCTTGCTTCAAGTGGAGGCAAATCGGTTGGTTTTATTTATCTATTTTGCGTGTTTCAAGAACTTTAGCTACAGTCTAAAACGAAACTGTTGTATTTATAACAGTTCCGTTTTACTTTACTAATCTTTAATTACGCAAAGCTTAACAGCCTTTGGTTCAACCTTAAATTCAAGCTCGGAATAATGGAAGTTTTCACCGTCGCAATTACCCATAAGCGGCGAACCGTCCTCCATAAACACCTTACCCGATTTTATGTAATAATTTGTGCAAACATCACAAGATTGACCGTTAATCTCACCTTTTGAATACTTAGGCACCAAGCCTATCGCCTTTGAAAGAGGAATTCCGTCAATAAGGCAAACATCAAGAAGTCCGTCATCAAGCTTTGAATCGGGAGCCGGACAAAAGCTTCCGCCGTACCAGCTTGCGTTACAAATCGCCATAAGTGCAAAATCCTTATTGCTTTGTTCAACCGTAAATTCAGCACCTGTTTCCCTGTCTACACAGTCAAGTTTATAAGAAATTGTGTAGTGAATAGGTCTTGTAAGAACGGGAGCTATTGCGATTTTGTAAGCATTATGTCCCAAAAACGGTGCTTTTGCCGCAATTTTTCTGCCATAAGTTTCAACAAGAGTATCAAGACCGAACGACATAACATTAACGCCTTTTTCACCGTTATAGTCAATGATGTCAATAGGCTTAATATTATACTTGATTTTGCCGCTGTAAAGTCCGAAAGACTTAATTACATTTTCAACATTAATCTTTTTGGTGTCGTATATTTTCTTTGCAAAATCGTTGCCCATACCGAGCGGAAGTACCATCATAGGAGTATCCATTCCGGCAAGACCGTTAACGACCTCGTGAACTGTTCCGTCGCCACCGCACGATACAACAACGCAATCCTTACCGTATTTTTCCGCATAATCGGCACTGATACTTTTTGCGTCGCCGGCTTTATGTGTTTCTTCAATTATCAACTCATCGTCTATTTGACGAAATGCCGATTTGATTCTGTAAAAAAGCTTTTCTTTATTGTCATTACCTGCAATAGGATTAACTATAAAAACATACTTCATATAATTTACTCCTCTCGTCATAAGCGACGATTTATATTACCTGTGTGCCGCCAACCGGACGAATAATAAGAACGTGACAACTGCCCTCGCCGAACACGCTCTCAAGGGTTTTCTTGTAAGTATCAAGCATTTCATTCGGAACAAACGCCTGAATTGTACCGGCAAATCCACCGCCGTGAACTCTCCAAGCTCCCTTGCCTTCAAGAAGTTCCTTGCTGATTGCAAGAGCCAAAGAAAGTTTTTGTTCGGTAGGCGTTTTCGGAGTATATACATTTTGATTGAGCATAAATGATGAGCGACCCGAATCAATAATAACCTGCTTAAAGCCCTCAAAATCATTATTTTCAAGGCAAGCCACAGCCTTTTCAACTCTCTTATTTTCATTGAAAAAGTGAATAGCACGGAGAATCGCACGGTCATTTACCTTTTTTGTAAGTTCAGGCAAAGCCGCAAAAAATTCTTCATACGAAACCTCTCGCAAAACATTTTTGCCGAGTGCCTTTGCAACATCTTCCATTTCGGTCCTTACTGCGGCATAATCGTCTGTTAAATCCGAATGGTTGCCGTGAGTGTCAACTATACAAAGTGAATGACCCGATTTTGAAAAATCAAAGTCAATTTTCTTAATAACAGGGTCTTTTGTTGACTCAAAATCTATTGTAACAAAAGTGCCGACAGATGACGCCATTTGGTCAAGAAGTCCGCAAGGTTTGCCAAAGAACACATTTTCACTGTATTGAGCAACCTTTGCAATTTCAACGGCACTGATTTTACCGTCGTTAAACATATATGACAAAACAGAGCCTAAAAGCACTTCAAATGCCGCCGACGATGAAAGACCTGAACCGCCCATTACATCACTTGTTGTATATGCGTCAAAGCCCGAAACGGTATATCCCAAATTCTTTATTCCTGCCATAACGCCCTGTACAAGCGTGGTAGAAGTGCCGAAATTGGCTTCATTCGGTACAAGGTCGTCAAGGTCAACAACATTCATCTTATGTCCCTTTGACTGCACGCGAACAATATTATCATCGTTTTTTGCAACTACTGCAATAGCGTCCAAATTAATTGAAGCGGCAAGCACCTTACCGTTATTATGGTCGGTATGGTTACCGCAAACCTCGGTTCTTCCCGGTGCCGACATAATGCTTACATCTCTGTCGTAACCAAAAAGCTCACCGAAGTCGTTAAGAGTTTCAACATAACGCGGTTTTTGGCTTTGAACAGCCTCGTCCGTTACATAAACAGACTTTAAATTTTCATCATAGATGCCGTCATTAACAGCGGCAATAAGTTCCTTTACCTTCATATTTAATCCTCTTTTAAATTTTATAATACTATTTTATACTTATCCTTTTCGCTGTAAATCAAAAGCGTTTGGGTCATCTGCCTTGACCTTACACCGTAAAAGATATTGAATATCAATGTTGAAAATCCGCTGAAAGCAACAATTATCATAAGCGTTGTTATGAATGTTACGGAAAACGGATTTGTGTATGATGTTCCGAGCTTTGTATAGATAAACAGTCTCGGGAAAAATCCAAGCATACTAAGCAGCGAATAATAGACAAAATCGTATCGCATAGAGCCGTAATACTTCGATACCATACCAACGGGAATAATCGGCACAAGCCGTGTAACCGCAAGTACATAGGGATTGCCGTTACCCTTAAAATGAATCCAATCTCGGACAAAACGCAAATTGTCAATATTGAGAATCATTCCTGTCCAGCCGCCGCCCAAAAATGTGCCCTCAACATACTTAACCGTGAAGAAAAAGAATATAAACACGGCGTTAAGTGCAAGTGCGGGTCCGAGCGGAAATACCATACCGGAAATCACGCACAGTGCCGACAGCGGAATAGGAAGCTGACACTTTGCTATATAAAGAGCAAAAATACACAGTATAATCTCCACGGGTGTTTCAAGTCTTGCAACAGCGTCGTCCATTCTTTTAAGGAGCTTAATAATCACTTCAAATCTTTGTTCCAGACTTTCGTGTTCATACAAAGCAATTGCAAGAAGCACAAGAGCAACGACCGTTACGGTGAGTATCATAAACGATGCAAAACCCGTTCGATGTCGTTTTGTTTGTTTCATTAAATCATACCAATACTTTATTATTTTCCTTCGTAATAATTACCGAGGAATGAAAATTCAGGCAATTCGTCCGACAGAGCACAAAGCAAATCAAGTGTTTGAGCATCTCTGACCGAGCCTAAAATATCAACATAAAAATAATAGTCGAATTTGCCGTTTGCAACGGGGCGTGATTCCAATTTTGTAAGGTTGAGACCGGTCATTGAAAATCTGCCGAGCACTCTGTAAAGCGAACCTGTGCGGTGCGGTGCCGAGAAAATAAGCGAAATTTTTTCGGCGTCGTCATCGATAACAAGTTCCTTTGAAATCACGATAAAGCGGGTAGTGTTGTTTGTAACATTTTGAATACCCTTACGAATAATTTTAAGTCCGTATTTTTTAGCGGCACTCTCACTGCAAATTGCGGCAATATTGTTTTTGTCACTTTCGGATACAAACTTTGCCGCAGCAGCCGTATTGCTGAAATTAATTCCTGTAAAATCAAAGTTTTTGAGGAATATATTGCACTGACTGAGGGCTTGCGGATGTGAGTACACATTATCAATATTTTCAAATTCAACACCCGGTTTTGCACAAAGGCAATGGTCAACCCTTAAATCATATGCACCGACAATGAAAAATTTGTACTTCATAATCAAATCGTACGATTCGTGTACCGAGCCGGCTGTGGAATTTTCAACAGGAATAATTCCGAAGCGTGCCTTGTTTTGATTTACAGCTTCAAAAACATCCTCAAACTGCTTGTGAAAAACTATAGGAGAGTCCGGAAAAAGAGCTTCTGAAGCTTTACCGCTGTATGCTCCCTGCACGCCCTGACAAGCAATAGGTTCACCGTTTGCAGTCAAATTTTTACCGCTTTTGGCGGATTTAATCAGCGTGCGAAGTTCGTCGCCTCCGCCGATTATTTTATGTTGAAGTGCCCTTGAAGCGTCCATAATAGCCGAGAAAACAGTTTTCATAACTTCGCCCTGCTCACCGCATTTTGAGGCAACATCATCAAGTATTTCGAGTTCTCTTTGCTCGTTGAGAACAGGGATACCGTTTTTAACTTTATATTCGGCAACCTGACGGGAAATACCCATTCTTTTAAGCAAAAGAGGGATTAACTCGTCGTCCAATTTATCTATTTCATTTCTTAATTCCAACAAATCCATTAAAAAAATTTCCTTCTTACATCATTAAATCAAGCAGACCGATTGCGACTGCCGCTTCCACAACGGGAACAGCACGCGGAACAATACAAGGGTCGTGTCTGCCCTTAATCTCAAGCTCGGTATTTTCCATAGTTTGAAGATTGACGCTTCTTTGTTTTAAAGCAATTGACGGAGTAGGTTTAATGGCAACCGACACCACAATAGGTGCACCGTCGGTCATACCGCCCAAAACGCCGCCGTTATTATTTGAAAGAGTGGCAACTTTGCCGTCTTTTATTTCATATTCATCATTAACCTCGGACGCATTTTTGTCAGCAAAATTGAATCCCAAGCCGAACTGAACGCCCTTTACGGCAGGAATACCGAAAAGAAGCGACGCAAGTTTACTTTCAACCGTATCGAATATATTAGCCCCTACTCCAACAGGAAGTCCGACAGCAAAGCATTCCACAATACCGCCCACGCTGTCAAGATTAAGCCTTGCTTTTTCAACTTCGGCACGCATTTTTTCTTCAACACACTCATCAACAACCGAAAAAGTTTTTGACGAAAGTTCGTTGAGCATTTCGGTATTTATATTATTATAATCAACCGCTCTATCGCAAACAGAGCCGATTTGCCTAATGTGTGCACCGACGATTATACCTTTTTGTGCAAGAATTTGTTTTGCAACCGCACCCGCAAAAACTATAGGTGCAGTAAGTCTGCCGCTGAAATGTCCGCCGCCTCGTATATCGTTAAATCCGTTGTATTTTACATAAGCCGGATAGTCACTGTGGCTCGGGCGTGGAACGGTCATCAAGTTTGAATAGTCGCCGCTTTTTGTGTTTGTATTTTCAATCACCATAGCAAGCGGAGCACCTGTTGTAACGCCGTCAAGAACACCCGACAAAATGTGCGGAATATCCTTTTCAAGCCTCGGCGTAGCCGTTTTGTCCTTACCCGGAGCACGGCGTGACATATCTTTGTAAATCTTATCCGTATCAAGCTTAACGCCTGAAGGAAGTCCGTCGATAACACAACCGATAGCTTCACCGTGGCTTTCGCCGAATACGGAAATTTTAATATTATCACCTATCGATGAAGACATTTGCATTACCTCCGATACTGTTAAAATCATTGAAAAAGTCAGGGTACGACTTATTTACACTTTGAGCGTCGTCAATTGTTGAAAGTCCGTCAACGCCGGTTGCGGCAACAGTCATTGCCATAACGATTCTGTGGTCGTTAAACCCTTTTAAATTAGCCGAGTGGAGCGAACCGCCGGTAATTATCATACCGTCCTTTGTTTCTTCAACATCCACACCGAGTTTTTTTAGATTGTAAACGATACTTTCAATTCTGTCCGACTCTTTATATCTAAGCCTTTCGGCACCGGTTATAACGGTTTTACCGCTTGCATATGCACCAGCAACCGCAAGTGACGGAACCATATCCGGTATATTTGTTGCATCAATTTCTATGCCGTGAAGTTCTGATTTTTTAACAACAACGCTGTCATTACCGATAATTACATCGGCACCGAATCTTTTAAGAATATCGGCAATTTCCTTGTCGCCCTGTGCACTGTTAACATCAAGGCCCGTAAGCGTAACATCACCGAAAAGTGCACCTGCAACCATAAAGAACGCTGCCTGCGACCAGTCTGCTTCAACCGTATAATTTCGTTTTTGATAAGCCTGATTGCCCGGTATAAAATACGAATGTTCCCTCTCCTCGACCTTCACACCGAAGTCTGCCATAACCTTAACAGTCATATCTACATACGGTTTTGACTGAAGTTCGGTAGTAAGGACTATTTCACTGTCGCCGTCAAGGACAGGAAGTGCAAGAAGCAAGCCTGTAATGTACTGAGAACTGACATTACCGGCAATTTCAAATCTGCCCGGTATAAGCTTACCGCTGACCGTAAGAGGCAATGTGCCTGTACAATCGCACTTCACTCCGTGCTCGGGAAGCAGGCGAAGATAATCTCCGATTGGGCGTTCGGGAAGTTTCCCTCTTCCGACAAACTTTACCGTTTTGCCAAGTGCCGCCGCAACGGGAATCATAAAACGAAGCGTTGAACCGGATTCAATGCAATCGGCAACCGGTTTGTTGCCTTTTAGTGCCGATATAACGCCGAGAGTTGCCTGCATATCCTTTGAATCTATAAGCGGAGATACATTTCCACCACCGGCTAAAAATGAGCAAATAAGTGCTCTGTGTGCCGCCGATTTTGACGGAGGGACCTGCACCGTTCCGCTGATATTCGATTTTTGTATTTTTGCTATTCTCATTATTTCAAACCGAAAAATTTCGGTATATCCTCATTCTTAATTTTCTGTGTAAACGACTCGCCTATTTTGTTCAAAAGCACAAAATTTATCGAATCTGCCGTACGCTTTTTGTCAGCGTTCATACAGGTAATAATATCCTGCAACGCATTGCAGTCCTCGGTCATAAGGTTGTATTTTTTAAGCACATTTGCAATACGCTCACAAGTACCGCTTTCGGTAATCGAGTTCGCTTCACCCGCTTTTGTAATCATTACCATACCGATACCGACAGCCTCGCCGTGCGAAATTGTTGTAAAGTTGTGGAGCTTTTCAATGGCGTGACCCGAAGTGTGACCGAAATTGAGAAGTGCTCTTTCTCCGTGTTCTTTTTCATCACGCTCAACAACGCCCGCTTTAATACTCACACATTCAAAAATAATGTCGTCAATTATATCCTTGGCGTTTTGCTTTTCGGTTTTTTCAAACAAAGACGCCGATTTTATACAACCCGTCTTAATAACCTCCGCCATACCGTCGGAAAAGAAGTGAGGCGTTAAGGTGTCAAGCGTATCAGGGTCAATAAGCACCAAAATCGGTTGATGAAACGCACCGCAAAGGTTTTTACCCTGAGGCAAATCAACCGCCGTTTTTCCGCCGACCGATGAGTCAACCTGGGCAAGAAGCGATGTAGGAATCTGCACAAAATCAATGCCCCTTAGGTAAATTGCAGCGGCAAATCCTGCCATATCTCCGCAAACACCGCCACCGAGAGCAACAACGAGGTCACTCCTTGTAAGTCCGTTTTTCGCCATAAATTCCACAATAGAAATAACAGTTGCGGTGGTTTTTGATTCTTCTCCCGCTTCAAAAACATAGTTAAGGACTTCGTAGCCCTCAGATTTCAACTGTTCCTCGACGGTATTGCCGTAAATTTTATAAACATTGGTGTCGCTGACAAGGCATACCTTTGCTGCATTTGACACCTCTTTGATATATTTACCGCAAGTGGAAATAATGCCTTTTTCTATAAAAATATTATACCCCTTGCCGACTTTTACATTTAAAGTTTTCATTATCCGATTTCTTCCTTAATCTTATTGGCTCTGTTCATCAAATCCTTGAGTGCTTGAGAATCCTCGTTGACGATATTGTACTTAAACTGCATAAGGTTTGATACAAGGTCATCAATTTCCCTGACAAGTGCATCTTTGTTGTCGATGAAAAGATCTGCCCACATATCGGCGTTGATTCGTGCAACACGAGAAACATCACGATACGAACCGGCAGAATATCCGGCGTGAGACGGAGCAAGCGGTGACAGCACATAGGAGCACGCAAGCACATGTGCAATTTGTGAAGTGAATGCAATCATTTCATCGTGGTGTTCGGGGGTTGTAACAACTGTTCGGGCAAAGCCCATACCGTCGGCAAGACCGACAAGAGCGTCAATTTTATTGCGTGGAGTACCGTCAACGGGAGTTACGATAAAACTTGCTTTGTCGTACAAAGTGTCGAGTGCATTGTCATATCCGCCGACTTCTCTGCCTGCCATTGGGTGAGCACCGATAAAATAAAAATCAAGTTTCTCCTTTTCAAGGGCACGGCAAATTTTGGTTTTGATACCGCACGAATCTGTTACAATACTGTCCTTTTTAAAGCTGTTTTTGTGTTCCAAAATAAACGGAACGATAGCCTCCGGATAAAAATTCACAAATGTTATGTCGGCTTCTGCCATAAGAGCGTCAATATCACCCGTTCTGTCAATAGTTCCGTCACGGAGTGCTTTTTCTGTTACAGACTCCGTTCTGTTCCAACCGAGGACGGTGTGGTTGGTGTTCTTTTTGAGGGTCTTTGCCAGGCTGGCACCGATAAGACCCAAACCGCAAATTAAAATGTTCATACTGTTTTCCTACTAATACATAAAAATACATATTAATATTAACTTATAAAAGTCATAATGTCAAATTATATGCAAATAATGTAATAAATTGTTAATAAAAAAGAAAAGAGCCGTGGAAATTTCCACGGCTTACAGCATTTTTTTAACCCCACCGTCAACACTTCGTGTTGCCACCTCCCCTTTTTAAAAAGTGGAGGCATAATTCGGTTGAATATATTTTGGTGTGTTTCAGGGACTTTATCAACAGTCTGAGAGCCGTGGATTTCTCCACGGCTCTGTAATTTGATTAGTCACCAAGTAGGTTATAAGTGTCGTCCTTATTAAGGTCGCCGCCATCCGTATCCGGATTGGAAGCAGTAATCACACCGTTACCCGACAACGAATATTTCCTGATTTCTAATTCAGGCTCAGAATAAAATTTCTTCATTGCTTTTACCTCCTTAGAAAATCTTAAAATGTATCTGTTGTGTTTGTAGGTGTTGTTACATCCGAGTAAACTGTTACAAGATTGCCGTCGGCATCTTTATAAGTGAAATATGCAACCCACTGGAAGCCAACCTCGGAAACAGCCTTGCCCGAAACAGACGCTGTATTGATAGAAATAACATACTGATTACCGTTAGTTGTGTAGTTGGACTTAAGTCTGTTTACACCGTTCTTGCCTGCGTTTGCAAGCTTGAGGTCACTGCCGTCGCCATCAACTGCACCGTTTTTGTTAACCTTAATTAAGATACCCTTTTCAACAAGTTCGCAGTTTGTAGGAAGAGTAAACTGTGAAATGATAGACGCCTTTGTGCCTTGAGCGATAACAAGACTCGACTTTGTATCAACTCTTGCACCGTTATCGTCACCTGTGTCTTCAATAATACCCATTTCAACACCCTTCTTGTATGTTGCCTCATCAAGAGGAATAAGAAGTGTATCTTCGTGAACACGGAATGAGTAATCTGTACCGTAAGCTACAACCTTACCCTTTGTAATACCTGCAGCGGCAGGGTTCCAATCTCTAATTTTCGGCTCGTTGCCGTACAAATATTTACCGTCAGCGAATGTAGCATCTTCGCAATAAGCTTTACTGTACCAGTCTGCCAAATCATCGGCATAAACTTGTACCCAAGCATAAACTTCAGGAATTGTCTCATCGACAATCATATTTCTACCAAGATCAGTTAAAGTATAATCTGTTGAGGTTGTTCCACGGTTAACTGTATAGTGCATATCAACTGTACAGTAGCCTGGGTCATCAGCTGTACCTTGCTTCAATACAACTTCATCGTTGTATTGAAGTTGCTCGATGTCAAAGTTACCGTAACCGTAAGACATATCACAAACATAAACTGTGTAAGTTTGTGCACCTGAGAAGTTGTAAACAAGTGTAATATTTGTGTTGGCATTGATTGTAACCTGATCGCCCGAATTCTTTGTTTGACCGTTTACGCTGAATGAATCAAATGTGTAATACGGAAGATTTGGAGCGATTGAAGAATCAAGTGTAATTTTTTCGCCGGCTGCAACATAATCGGTTGCAACATTTGAAGAGTTAACGCCGTTTATATAAGAAATCTTATACTGAGTTGAAGATGTTGCATTCTTTGTTGTAAGAGTTGTGTCACCCTTAACAATGAATGTAAGTTCATCTGTTGTTGAGTAAAGTTTCTTGGCAACGCTTGCTGACGGTGAAGTCATTTCGTAATACCAGTCAACAGTCGGCTTGTCGGTGAGAGAAACGGAAATTTCTGTACCATAAGTGTAAGTGCCTTTGACATATGACTGTGATGTGTCACCGTTCGGAACGATTGTAACAGTGTATGTGTTAAGCTGAATGCCGCTGAGAGCCGTTGCAATGGCACTGTCGCATTCTGCCTGGTCAGCGTAAGTCTTTGTTGTGATGTTTACGCCTCTGACATTTACTGTTGTTGTTTCGCTGATTGTTGCAAGTGCTGTTGTAATAGCGTCTTGGTCGTAAGCGTCAGGGTCAGCCTTTTTAGCCTTAGCGTCCGCTTTAAGACTTTCAAGTACCGATGTGTCAACATCTGTTTCTTTAAGAAGTGATGCATATCCCTCAATTGCAGTCTTTTCTGCAGCTACAGCGGCTACAACATCGGTTTCGTCTGTGTAGTGCTTTGCTTGCTCAACTGTTGTCATATTAAGATATGTCAATGCGTTAAGCTTATCTCTCAATTCCTCAACAGAAGCCTTGGTGTACTTGTTTTGCGTAATTGCGTTAACAAGTGTTTCTGCGGCTGTCTTAAGAGGTGAGAAGTCGATTTGATAAATAAGAGCGTTTTGAGCATCTGTAAGTGCTGTTGCAAATGCGTCAACCTTTGATTGGTCAGATGAAGCTACATCTGTAATCTTGAGGTCGCTGTAATCGCCCTGGAATTTTGAAAGTGCTGTTTCGTATGCTGTTTGGAATGCAGTCCAGCTTGAAGCCTTAACCTTTGCCTGGTCGTTTTCGTAAACGCTCTTTGCAGCGGCAAGTGCTTCCTTAAGTGCAGTGTTGTTTGCAGCCTTTTTAAGGTTCTTTCTTGCATTCCAAAGGTTTGTGTATCTTGTGTCGCACTCGGTAACAATTTTTTCATAAGACATTGAGCCGTAGTTCATATTGCTGTTTGCTTCTGTAATAGCATTAAGGAATGTGCTCCAAGATGATGTTGTGTACTGGCTTGATGTTGCAAGGAAATCGGAAGCTGTACATTCTGAAATAAGGTTGAACAAAGGTACAACGTTTACAACGCTGAAGTCGAAATTGTACTTTGCTCTTTCAAAGCCGTAACCTGCCCATGTAATAAATACTGTAGGAGCGTATTTCCAATAGTAAACTACGCCGAAGTATGCGTTGTTACTTGCAAGGTCGAGTTGCTTAGAATATACTGACGGCAATGTTGTTGCCGAAAGTTGCATAGCGTCGGCAGGAATAGTGAACAATGTCTTTGTGTCGAATTCCGTCCAACCGTTCTTTGCATAAATACCACCGTAAGGCTGACCTGCGTGACCGTCGGTAACACCGAGTTCGGTTACGAAATCGTGAGTTCCTTCGGTGATTTGGTTACCCTGTGAGTCGATACCGTATGACTTACCTGTTGACTTTGTAACAAGAATAGAGTCAATTTTCATCTGCATGCCGGAACCGCTGAGTCCGAGCTGTGCCGTGTAGTTTTCCATAATGTTGGAGCCGATGCCGTTATTGGACGGCCAACCCAAACCGCCGGTTGAAGTTGATGTCAACTCACCCGAAGCTACTTTACTTGCATCAAGAATAATTGAGTCGAAGCAAGTTTCGAAGTCGGTACCCGTTTGCTTGTTGTAAGAGCCCCATCTTGAAGTCGGAAGATAATATTTAAGTTTTTCTTCCTTTGTCTTAAAGAGGATAACACCTGTTGTGTATTCCCAGTAGAACTTGTACTGGTCACTTCTTGCAGAAGAAGCGAACTCTGTTTTATTAAGAGTACCTTTGTTTGCAACCTGACCGTTTGGAATAGTCTTGAATGCAGCCTGGAGGTTTGTAAATGCGTCAACTACATTTTTAACCATATTAACATAGTTTGAAACTGCATTTTCAACCGAGCCGTCAACTCTGCCGTTGAATGTTTCGATGCTACTCTTATATGTGTTAGCTGAGTTTACAGCGTCTGTAAGCGTTGCATAGTTGCCGTACTTTTCGTTTGCATCGGAAGTGTTAAAGGTTGCCGCCTTTTCCAAAGCAGTTGTTAACGAATAGCCGGAAGTTGTTACATAGTCAAAATTGATTGTTGCTTTTTCGATAGATGTGCAAAGAGTTGCAACATATGCGTCAACCTTTGCTTGGTTTTCGTCGCTCAAATCAATCTTTTCCGTGTCGTAACCGTAGTTATCCTCAGAACCCCAAATTGTTGTTTTAATCTCTGAAATAAGAGTTGCAAGGGTTGCGGCGTCTATTGTGCTTGCCGTGAAGTAAACCGAGTTGTGAACAATAGCTTCGGCATTTTCGATTGCTATTTCAAGCGTTGCCGTGTCTACAACACTTCGTATCATACCGTTTTTAAGGTTTTCCTTGGCAAGATTGAGAGGTTCAATATACTGTTCTGCATCAGCCATTACCAAATCGTTGGTGTAGAGATTGTAGAAGTAATTGATAGCATTTTCATATGCTGTTTGGAACGGATCCCAAACTTCCTGAGTGTAGTTTGCGTAATCCGCATTACCTGCAGTGTAAATCTTCTTTGCGTTTGTGATTGCTGTCTTTAACTGAGCATAAGAAGTTGCACCTGTGTCGGCAGTAGGCTTTGTGGCATTGTTGATAGCCTTCATATAAGCCTTCATTTCATTACCTTTTGTTTTAACAGTATCAACTGTAATGCCTGCAATGTAATCATATGTTACATTTGTTGTTGCATTGTCGAATGCTGTGATAAGGTCTGTCAAACCGCCCTGCTTGTAATTTGAAACATCGGCAAGGTATGCTTGCATTGTTCTGTTTTGAATGGCGTCTACAACACCCTTGTAGTTAACAACATAAATGTACTTCTTTGGGTGGTCAGTAGTTGCCGAGTCATTGTTGCTCTTATAGCCGTACATATCATTAACAACAGATGATTGAGCAGATGATGCTTCACCGCCGTACCAAGCCCAATACTTACCGACTTCTTTGAAGCCTTCACTGCCGAAGCTAATATTGCTGTTATCAACCTGGAAGGCTGCAGCATATGCGTTCCAATAGTTTTGTCCCCATGCTGAACGACCTAATTTTGCAGAAACACTACTCCAAGTATTATTAGAGTCAGCGCCTACATAATTAGAACCGTTATTACGGCAGGCATTAAAGTCAAGATGATTCAAGCCTTTACTTGAATTATCTCCACCTAACCAAGTATCCTTACTATCATTTGTGAACGCCGAACGGGTTTGA
This sequence comes from bacterium, assembly GCA_963597385.1. GTDB lineage: Bacteria > Bacillota > Clostridia > Oscillospirales > Acutalibacteraceae > Eubacterium_R. The sequence continues at coordinate 13,431 of CAVBQD010000046.1, forward strand.
AATTCAGGGTCGATACCCGGCTTAGTGGTTGTATATGTCTTTTCACTAAGCTGAGTAGTTGTGAGCTGCTGAGCAGGAT
>CAVBQD010000047.1:0-13349 GCA_963597385.1 bacterium
ACGCTTGATTTTTGCGTCTTTTTCACCGGTTATAAAAATTTTTACAAGCCCGTCGTTGTCACGCAAAACATAGCTTGCACATCTGCCGAGAACCACAAACGATTTGCCCGACTCCGCACGCTCCTTGAGGTAGTCAAATTGCATTTCGGTACCGGACTCACGCTTCCGGCTAAAAACAGTCCGCCGGACTGTTTTTTTAACGCCGAAACCTTCATAACGCCGAAACCTTCATAAGGTTCGAGCCCTTTCATCATATCAAAATAATAAAAGACACCCAAAAGGATGTCTTTTATTATTGGTGGAAACAACAGGGCTCGAACCTGTGACCCCCTGCTTGTAAGGCAGGTGCTCTCCCAGCTGAGCTATGCTTCCGTGGTCAACGACATTTATTATAGCACAAAAAAATGATTTGTCAATAGAAAATTCAAAATTTTATGTTTTACAAAACAGACCTTATATGCTAATATATATTAGATACATTTTATAAAGCGAGGTAATTATATGTTACTTGCAGTTGATGTCGGCAACACGAATATCGTTTTGGGTATCCTTGACGGTGATAAACTAATCAAGTCCGGCAGATTTTCAACAAATATATATGAGACCGAAGACGAATGTGCAATGAAAATATATTCGTTTTTGAACATACACGACACGATAAACATTGACGGTGCAATTATTTCATCTGTTGTTCCGGCACTTGTAAGAACACTGAAAAAAGCGATTTTAACCGTTTGCAAAGTAAATCCCCTTGTGGTAGGTCCGGGTGTAAAAACAGGGCTTTCGATAAAAATCGACAATCCGGCACAACTCGGTGCAGACCTTGTTGTTGCGGCGGTTGCGGCAAAAGAGAAATATCCGCTTCCGGCAATCATTTTTGATTTGGGCACAGCCACAACCGGCTCGGTACTTGACAAAGACGGCAATTTTTTGGGGGCGATTATTACAACCGGCGTCAAAACTTCCATTAATGCCCTGTCGGCAGGAGCGGCATTACTTCCGCAAATCGATATAACGGCACCGAAAAAAATCATCGGCACGAATTCCATAGAAAGTATGCAATCGGGTTGCATTATCGGCACGGCGTGTATGATTGACGGATTTATTGACAAATTTGAGCAGGAACTCGGCGAAAAGGCAACCGTTATCGTTACGGGAGGACTTGGAAAATCAATAGCAAAAAATTGCAGTCACGATATGACAATTGATGAAAATCTTTTGATTGACGGACTGCGTATTATATACGACAAGAACAAATAAGTTATCATTTGCAGAGAGGAAAAGAAAATGAAGCTTGATACAATTTGTGTGCAAGGCACATACAAACCTAAAAACGGTGAACCAAGAGTTATACCGATTATTCAATCAACAACCTACAAGTACGACAGCAGTGTCGAAATGGGCGACCTTTTTGACCTGAAAAAGAGCGGATATTTTTATTCACGACTTCAAAATCCGACTTGCGACAATGTTGCGTCAAAAATTGCGGCACTTGAGGGCGGTGTGGCAGGAATGCTCACCGGTTCGGGTCAGGCGGCTAATTTTTACGCAGTGTTTAACATTGCACAGGCAGGCGACCACATTGTATCGTCATCGGCAATTTACGGAGGCACATTCAATCTTTTCAATGTTACAATGAGAAAACTCGGCATTGATTTTACCTTTGTTTCTCCGACGGCAACCGAGGAAGAAATTCAAGCGGCAATCAAGCCGAACACAAAAGCAATTTTCGGTGAAACAATTTCAAATCCGAGCCTTGACATTTTGGACATTGCAACTTTTGCAAAGGTTGCACACAAAAACGGCATTCCGCTCATCGTTGACAACACATTTGCAACCCCTATCAACTGCCGTGCATTCGATTTCGGCGTTGACATTGTTACGCACTCCACAACAAAATATATGGAGGGGCACGCTTCTACAATCGGCGGTGCAATCGTTGACAGCGGTAATTTTGATTGGACGCAAAACGACAAATTCCCGGGTCTTACCACACCGGACGACAGCTACCACGGCATTGTTTACACCGACACTTTCGGCAAAGGTGCGTACATCACAAAAGCTACCGTTCAGCTTATGAGAGATTTAGGTTCGGTTCAATCGCCTAACGACGCATTCCTTTTGAATGTAGGTCTTGAATCACTCCATTTGAGAATGCAAAGACACTGCGAAAACGCAAAAAAAGTTGCCGAATATTTGGAAAATCATCCAAAAATCGAATGGGTAAAATGTGCAATGTTGCCAAGTGACAATCAATACACACTCGCTCAAAAATATATGCCAAACGGCACCTGCGGTGTAGTTTCGTTCGGCGTTAAAGGCGGCAGACAGGCGGCAACAACATTTATGGACAGTCTTGAGCTTGCGGCAGTTGTCACACATGTTGCGGACGCAAGAACCTGTTGCCTCCACCCTGCTTCAACAACACACCGTCAATTGACCGACGAACAACTTGCCGAATGCGGAGTTACTCCTGATTTGGTAAGATTTTCCTGTGGCATAGAAGCGGCAGAGGACATCATTGCCGACATTGAACAGGCACTCGAAAAAATTTGACGCAAAATATTAATCAAAAAATTCCAAAAGGAGTAAAAATATGCTTGAATACAGATATGACACTCAGCTTCTCATTGAGGGCACCGACCTTGACGAGGACGAAATCAACGATTACTTTGTGGAGCATTTCAAGGGCGACTGTCTTATTGCCGTCGGCGACGAGGATTTGATTAAAATCCACTACCACACCAACGAGCCGTGGAAAGTACTTGAATATTGCAGAAGTCTCGGCGAAATTTACGACATTGTAGTTGAAGATATGGACAGACAGGAGAGAGGACTTAAAGGCTGATGAAGATAAAAAAAGGCTTCACCGTGCGTAACATCGCAGGTTCAAACATCGTTGTTCCTGTCGGCAACGCCGAAAAGATATTCAACGGAATGATTACCCTGAATGACAGCGGTGCGTTTTTTTGGAACGCTTTGCTAAAGGACACAACCGTTGATAAAGTTGTAAAAAAAGTCACTTCCGAATACGAGGTTGATGAAGAAAAGGCAAAAGCCGATGTTGAAAAATTCATTGCAATGCTGAGAGAAAACAATCTCATAGAAGAATGAAGAAACCCCACCGATTTGAGTATCGGTGGGGTTATTTTTACGGCTTAATTAATTTTCCTTTTTTGAGTAACGCAAGCATTTTTTTGTTTTGCTCCGGCGTACCTTTGTAATCGGTGATTTTATTTTTTACGGCAATCTTTTTGCGATAAGCAAAATCGCTTTTTGCACCTATTGTTTCAAGTGCGTCAACAATACTTTTACTGTCGCCTTTATAGGTTTTGAAATATTTTAATGAACTTTTAGTTTTAGGACGAAGTACACCCAAAAACGAAGTGTATGTGTGCTTAATCAATGTCATCGGCTCGTGCTTTGCTTTTGGATAATTTTGGTCGTAAGAATAAAAATACGAGGTTGTTCCCTCTCCTGTTGCAACGGAAATGTGACCGTTACCGCTCTTTGAAGTGAACACGCAAAGGTCGCCCTTTTTCGGGATAAACTCGGGCGTGTTGTCAATCCACTTAAAATTTTTAGTGAGGTATTCGCTTGTCTTACGCTTGTTGTAATATTCAATGGCATTGCCGATACTTTGCGGAGTTATTCCGAGAACATTTTTAATATAATGCTTGGCAAGGTCAACACACTGCACACCGTATGTGCCGTCATAGTCAATGCCCCTGCCGACATTTTTCTTTACCCATTCATCAAAAGTCACTTGCAATCACCGTCTTTCTTTTCAAGATTCATCACGGCGGAAATTCCTGCCGACACAGCGGCTATAACCAAGCCCGTTACGGCAGATTTTACGCTTACCTTATCATCTGTAAAATTGATATACACCACATTGACCGTGATATATGCAAGAGCAGATTGAACAAAGGTTCTCGCCGCTCTTTTAAGTGTTGTTTTTGTACAAGTCATATTTTGCCTCCCTTTAAATTATTTATGTGCCTGCTCGTTTAAATACTTTTGCAGTTTATTCTTTGCAATCGGTACGGAGTGGTTTGCACCGAGTTGCTCCAAGCCGTCAAGTGCGGCGGAAAGTCCGTAGCATATAAGCTGATTTTCCTCTTTCAACTTTGCAATATCTTTGTCCTGTGCCGTGGAATGTTCGGCACGGGTGCGTGCCCTGTCCTTAACGGAACACAGATATTTTGCAAACGACTTCCCCACACCGAAAACCGTAAGACAGGCTGTCACCACAGCACCTGCGGTTATAATTGTTTGTGCCAAGCCGTTCACGCTTTCGCTCCTTTCTTTGCTAAAGGTGCCTTGCACCTCCGGGGACACTTTCTATATTACATTACATAATATGACCCTGCAACCTAAGGTGTTATTTTGCGGACAGCAAGCATTTAACATATATAACATACAGTCTATAAAAAAGCACGAAACGGCAAAAAATTCAACCTTGCTTTTAATTTCAACAGAATTTATAATTAGATTACAACGGTACAGGGATGTTTGATTTATGACTTACTATTTTGATACAAGCGAAATGTTTTTTGATGACTGTTCAGCTTATTTCATCAATTCAAAAGATGACGAAATTATAATTTGCGGAAAAATCGCAACTCCGATTGTTGACGAAAACGATTCAAGTTTTATCAACACGGCAAAAGAAAAATACGGCATAAAGTTTTATCTCGATGAACAAGACTGCTCAACGGAAATTTATACCGTACCTTACATAAACATTTTTGAATCGGACAAAAACGGCGTTTACGCCGTTATAAACGACTTCCCCGATACGGAATCAAACAAACATATATGCCGCATTGATACCGAATCGCTGACGGCTTACGACTTACAATACACGCTTACGGAATTTATAAATTCAATCAATAACGGCAAATTCAATAAGCGACTAAACAATCAAATCGCAAGTAAAGATTTAACCGTTTACCGCAACATATCTGAAGCAAAAAAGCATATAAAACTCTCAAAAATCACAGACTTTACAAAAAAATAAGGAACTGTCTCACATAAGTAAGACAGTTTCTTATTAATTTTACTTGTCAATTTTTACTTCAAATTCATAATCAGGTTCATTAATAAAATAAACTCCATCATACAACTCAACAGATACTGCATTTTTCAAATCATCAAGCCTAAACGCTTCTTGAACGGTAATTGTAACTCCCGGTTTAACCTCTTTTTCACTATAATGAAAATCATAATCAGGAATACCATAAGTAGAAATAGGAGATTGAAGCTCTACACCGGACTGAAAAGCTTTTATTGTCACACATTCATCAAAGGCTTTAGAAGCCGATGAATTATTTGTATATTCAAAATTTACAATCAAATAATAATAATCACCATATTCTTCTTTAACAACCTTTGACGATTTAAATTTTAATTCAACATCATCAAGAGTATAAACACCTTTTTCCTGTTTTTTTGATGTTTCTTGCTTATCGTTTTTATTTTTACTTTCATAAACAGATGTACTTTCCACAATCTGCGTTGTCGTATCATCACTATCATCACTATCGTCACTACTCATTCCAATAATACCTAAGAAAATAGCAAACAAAAAGATAGTACCTAAAACAATTAACAAAATCGGGAAACAGCCGATTTTCTTTTTCTCCTGAATAACAATAGGTTGTTGCTGTTGATATGACGGCTGTTGATAGTACTGCTGTTGTGCCTGTAATTCCGAATCATCAAGCGGAGCGGCACAATTTGAACAGAATTTTCCCGAGTCCGGATTTTGTGTACCACAGTTTTTACAAGTTTTCATAAAGTTTCTCCTCATTATTAGCAAAATAAAAATGCAATGATTAAATACTACACATAAAGCTATAGTCTATTTATAGCCTAATAGTATCATATATAGCCTATTTTGTCAATAACGATTATTTATAATTAAATTATAAATATCGTGAAAAGAGCTTGGTTATGGACACATACACAGCAGTAAAAAACCGAATATATCAACTGTGCGAAATAAAAAATATGTCAATTAATAAGCTTTCAACCGAAGCCGCAGTTCCGCCGTCAACTCTAAAAAACATTTTGTACGGCAAAAGTAACAATCCCGGAATTGTAACAATAAAGATGTTATGCGACGGACTCGGAATTTCATTAACAGAATTTTTTGACACCGAAGAATTTAAAAATCTTGAACAGCAAATAAAATAAGACAGGACTGAAATTTCGTCCTGTCTTTTACTTTGCAATATTATTTCTTTTTGAATTTGTCAAAGAAGCCTTCCTTGCCCTTATTGGCAACATAGGATTTGTCAAATTCTTTAAGTAACTTCTTTTGTTCCTCGGTGAGCGACTTTGGAATGTCAACCACGATATGAACATAAAGGTCGCCCTTTGACATACCGTTAAGTCGCTGAATACCCTTACCCTTAAGGCGGAACACCTCGTTAGGCTGTGTTCCCGACGGAACGGAATATTCAACATCACCGTCAAGAGTGGGAATACGCACCTTAACGCCGAGGCAAGCCTCAACAATGCTGATGTGCTTTTCGTAATGAATATCATAACCGTCACGCACAAAATCTTCGTGGTCCTGAACGATAACGCCCACTCTGAGGTCGCCCGCAGGTCCGCCGTTTACACCGGCATCGCCCAAACCTCTTGCCGTAACAACCTGATTGTTGTCAATACCGGCAGGAATGTTGATGTCAACCTTTGTTTTTCTGCGAACCTTACCTCTGCCGGCACATTTTGTACACGGCTTTTCAATAATTTTACCCGTACCGTTACAGGTTGGGCAAGGTCTTGTTGAGCTGACCTGGAAAAATCCCGAGCCTTGCTGAACGGTAATATGACCGCTGCCGCCGCACTGCGTACAGGTTTTAGGGCTTGTGCCCTCTGCACAGCCTGTGCCGTGACACTTTGAGCAATCTTCAACCTTTGAAACTTCAACGGTTTTCTTGCAACCCTTTGCCGCCTCTTCAAACGAGATGGTAACGGTTGTTTGAATATCTCTGCCCCGTTGCGGAGCGTTTGGATTTCTGCCGCCGCCAAAGCCGCCGAATCCACTGCCGCCTCCGAAGAAACTGCTGAAAATATCGCCGAGGTCTATATCGCCGTCAAATCCGAAGCCGCCTGCTCCGCCGCCGTAGCCGCCTTGGCTTGCCGCATAATTAGGGTCAACGCCCGCAAAACCGAACTGGTCGTACTTTGCTCTTTTATCTGCATCGGACAAAACGGAGTATGCCTCGTTACATTCTTTAAATTTTTCTGCGGCAGACGGGTCATCCTTGTTCAAATCGGGATGATACTTTTTTGCCGCCTGACGAAACGCCTTTTTGATTTCGTCATTTGTAGCACCCTTTTGTACACCGAGCACTTCATAGTAATCTCTCTTTTGTTCAGGCATAAATCGACTGCCCTCCTATTATATCACAGAATGGGCGAACAAGTCGCCCGTTCCGTTAGTATTTGTAAAATCAGTTATCGTCAACCTCTGTGTAATCGGCGTCCGTATAACCTGCGTTGCCGCCCTGCTGTTGTGCGTTAGGGTCTGCCTGCTGTCCGGCACCTGCCTGAGCATTTTGTGCAGCCTGTGCAGCTTCATAAACCTTTTGAGATACCTCATAGAACTTGTTTGTGAGGTCCTCCTGCTTTGCTTTGATAGCGTCTGTATCTTCGCCCTTCAAAGCTTCCTTGAGGTCATTAAGTTTTGCTTCAAGAGCAGTCTTGTCATCTGCCGAGAACTTGTCTGCATCTTCGGAAAGCATCTTTTCTGTTTGATATACCATTTGGTCTGCGTTGTTGCGGATGTCAACGGCTTCTCTCTTCTTCTTGTCTTCCTCAGCAAACTGTTCTGCTTCTCTTACAGCCTTTTCAATATCATCCTTGGACATATTTGAAGATGCTGTGATGGAAATGTTTTGCTCTTTACCTGTTCCGAGGTCTTTAGCACTTACATGAACGATACCGTTTTCGTCAATATCAAATGTAACTTCAATCTGAGGAACACCGCGACGAGCCGGCATAATACCGTCCAAGTGGAACATACCGAGAGTTTTGTTATCTTTTGCAAATTCTCTCTCGCCCTGAAGAACATGAACTTCAACAGATGTTTGGTTATCTGCGGCAGTTGAGAAAATCTGTGATTTCTTTGTAGGGATTGTTGTGTTACGCTCAATAATAACTGTGTTTACACCGCCCATTGTTTCGATACCGAGTGAAAGAGGTGTAACATCAAGAAGTACCAATCCGTCAACATCGTTATTAAGAACACCGCCCTGAATTGCGGCACCCATAGCAACACATTCGTCAGGGTTAATGCCCTTGAAAGGCTCTTTACCCGAGAACTTCTTAATAGCTTCCTGAACTGCCGGAATACGGGTTGAACCGCCGACAAGGAGAATCTTGTCAAGGTCGTTCATTGAAAGGCCCGAATCTTTCATTGCCTGGCGAACAGGACCCATTGTTGCTTCAACAAGGTCTGCTGTCATTTCGTTGAACTTAGCTCTTGTAAGAGTTGCTTCAAGATGCTTAGGACCTGTAGCGTCTGCTGTGATGAAAGGAAGTGAGATTTGAGCCTGGCTCATACCCGAAAGGTCAATCTTTGCTTTTTCTGCGGCTTCCTTAACACGCTGCATAGCCATCTTGTCTGTTGAAAGGTCAATGCCGTTTTGTGCCTTGAAGTCGGCAACAAGCCAATCCATAATCTTCTTGTCAAAGTCATCACCGCCGAGGTGGTTGTTACCTGCTGTTGCAAGAACTTCCTGAACGCCGTCGCCCATTTCGATAATTGATACATCGAATGTACCGCCGCCAAGGTCGTAAACCATAACTTTTTGGTCGTCTTCCTTATCAATACCGAAAGCCAAAGCGGCTGCCGTAGGCTCGTTAATAATTCTCTTTACTTCAAGACCTGCGATTTTACCTGCGTCCTTTGTTGCCTGACGCTGTGAGTCTGTGAAGTATGCAGGAACTGTGATAACAGCTTCTGTTACCTTTTGACCGAGATATGCCTCTGCGTCACTCTTGAGCTTTTGAAGAATAATTGACGAAATTTCCTGAGGAGTGTAATCCTTGCCGTCAATGTTTACTTTATAATCCGAACCCATATGTCTTTTGATTGATGAAATTGTTTTGTCCGGGTTTGTAATAGCCTGACGCTTTGCAACTGCACCAACCATTCTTTCACCGTCTTTTGTAAATGCTACAACAGACGGAGTTGTTCTTGCACCTTCTGCGTTAGAAATAACAACCGGTTCACCGCCTTCGATAACGGATACACAGCTGTTTGTTGTACCTAAGTCAATACCGATAATCTTTCCCATAATAAATATCTCCTTTTCTGATTAATTGCAATTTAATTTTTTATCAGTTGGCTGTTTTAACCATAGCCGGTCTGATAACTCGGTCGCCAATCTTATATCCCTTTTGGAACACATCAACGATTACATTTTCTTCAAACCCGTCATCATCAATATGCATTACTGCGTGATGAAGATTCGGGTCAAAGCTGTCACCGCTTTCGCCGTAAGATTCAACACCGATTTTTGAAAGAGTTGTCATCAAGCCCTCAAGCGTCATCTCAACACCTTTTTTAAGTGCCTCAAAATCCTCGCTCTCTTGGTTAAGTGCTCTTTCAAGGTTATCAATAACAGGCAAAATCTCGGCAATCACATTGCCCTTTGCATTGGAATAAGTTTGTTCCTTTTCCTTTGCAGACCTTGCTCTGAAATTTGCATATTCCGCCGCCGTATAGGCAAGCTGTTTTTTCAAATCCGCAAGTTGATCGTCAAGTGTAGGTTCTTTCTTTTCTTCAACTTCTGTTTCAACTGCGGTTTCTTCTTCGTTTACTACTTCTTGTTCTTTATTTTCTTCCGGTTTTGTTTTTTCTTTACTCATAAATAACTCCACCCTCCTTTAACAAATTAGAACAGGTTTTTACTATATAATCTATTCTCGGGAGAATAGAACTATAATCAATTCTGAGTGAGCCGATAATTCCGAGCGTTGCAAGCTGGTCGTCGTAATACTTGAACTTTGCAACAGCCGTTGCCGTATTTTTCAGCTCATAAACTGGATTTTCTTCTCCGAGGAAAAGAATGTTTTGAACCTTGCTTTTCGCTATGCTTGTAAGCATTTCTTCAAGCTTTGTTTTTTCTGCAAGGAATGTGAGAAGTCCGAATACCGAATCGCCGAATTCCTCTTGCGTGAGCAAGTTGTTTTGACCGTAAATCCTGAGCGTTCCCTCGCTTGCCTCTTTGCAAAGTGAGCAAAACGACGACAAAACAGGAATCATATCAAACAGTCTGTCACGAAGTATCGGTGCCGTTGACTGAATGAGCGACATATTGATTTCGTTTACAGGAACACCGATGAAAAATTCTCTTGCAAGCACATAGAACAGCCGTCTGAAATTATCGTCTATCCTGCACGGCATTTGAATAACAGAAGATTTAATCTTACCGCCGACGGTGAGCATAACAAGCATTGCCTTTTTTTCACCTGCCGGAATCAAATCCGCACCCTGAACACAATCGTATTCGTCCTTTACCGTTGAAAAAAACGATGTGCAACCCGTTGCTTCTGCCAAAAGCTTTGCCGCGTCTGCAAGCAATCTTTCAGGGTCGGAAGCGTTTACGCTGAGTACTTGGTTAATCTTTTGTTTCTCGAACGGTGTAAGCGGCTCAGGCACAAGCAAATTATCAACATAATATCTGTAAGATGCCTTTGTCGGAATTCTGCCGCCCGAAGTGTGGCGTTGTTGCAAAAATCCAAGTTCGCCGAGAGCTGCCATCTCATTTCGTATTGTAGCGGAGGAAACTGCATAAGGAAGCAATTGACAAAGCGTTTTTGAACCCATAGGTTCGCCCGTGCGAATATAATGATTAATAATCAAATTTAATATATCCGACCGTCTGTTGCCAATCATCTCAACTCCTCCTTTTTGTTTTAGCACTCTTTGTGTCTGAGTGCTAACTACATTTATTATATTATATCCCAAAGCTGAATTTGTCAACACTTTTTTCAAAAAAATAATCAAAATTCACATTTTGTTAGCATTTAGTAGGCAAGAGTGCCATTTATGCGGTTTCAAGGCAGTATATTTAATATTGTTTTAAATAAAAGAGCCGTCGGACGAATATCGTCACAACGGCTTTCGTTATTTCAATTCTTCAATTTTATTATTCAAGTATTCCTGAAGTTCGTTCAGTCTGCCTTTGTCAAGTGCCTTGTAATCCTTTAACGGATTTTCTATTCCGCTTTCCTCGTACTTGAAAAATCCCATCGTGTGGAATGCAAGCAACTCATATTTTTCAAATTTAAACTGCTTTGTGTATTCGGCATAGGCATCCATATCCGCTTCCGTATCGTTTATACCCGGCACAACAACAGTGCGTAACCAAAGTCTTTTGCCCTTTTCTGTTGCATATTTACCGATAGCCTGCGGAAGTGCAAAATCACCCTTTGTCCATTTTTTATACGCTTCGGCTTCATAAAACTTAATGTCAAGAATTATCATATCGGCATTCTCAACCGCCGTTTTAACCTCGTCAGTAAGTTCAACAGACCCCGATGTGTCAAGGCAATAGCCGATTTGCTCGCTTTTGAGCATAAGATAAATCTCATTGATGAATTTTGCATTAAGAAGCGGTTCACCGCCCGAAAAAGTAACACCGCCGCCGTTTTTGAAATACGGTTTGTACCGCCTTACTTTTCTGAAAACCTCATCGGCTTCCATATCGATTTCGCCCTTACGCCAAGTGTCGGGATTGTGACAATAAGCACAACGGAGCGGACAACCTGTAAAAAATATATCAAATCTCAAACCCTCACCGTCAACTGCGGCAAGAGATTCAAACGAATGAATGTTAGCCATTTTTATGCGACCTTTCTAATAAAATTACTCACAGTGCGTTTCAAGTGCATTATCTACAGCTTCATATTCCGGCATATCGACAATTATCGGCTCGTGCCGAACTGCCGGCAAAAACTTTTCAAGCACATCTTTGGTTTGCATTTTGAGTGACGAAGTGCATACGCAAGGATGACAGCCGAGAGTTTCGCTTTCAACTACAGGACGGTCAATAATAAGTTGAACACGGTTGTCCTTATCGTTCATAAGTCCCATAATCGACACGGCACCCGGTTTTATATCCAAAAACTCTTCCATAAATTCCGGTGAAGCAAACGACAGTCGCGAACAGCCGAGTTGCTTTGTAATGTCTTTTGTTTTAAACGGCTTGTCGCCTGGCATCATAAGCATATAAAAATCCGTTTTTTGACGGTTGCAAAGAAACAAATTCTTGCAAATTATCGTGTCCAAAATCCTATCGATTTCATTACACTTTTCCATAGTGTTCGCTTCTTCGTGGTCGGTTCGGTAAAACTCGATACCGAGCTTGTCAAGAAGGTCGTACACTCTTATTTCCTTTTCTTCTCTGCCAGTCGTATCGGCAGGTTTGCCCTTTTGCAATTCCATAATATATCATTCTCCGCAAATTTATATTGGATATATAATAGCATAGTTTAGTTCAAAAATAAAGTCCCTGCTTTAACACAGGGACTTTTTCAGGCATGTTTTAAGCCATTTATCACGATCTTGTCAAGATTTTACATTGACTGATGGAATGTACGGGCAATAACTTCTTCTTGCTTATCTCTTGTAAGCTTATTGAAGTTTACTGCGTAACCCGATACACGAATTGTAAGTGATGGGTAAAGGGTTGGGTCTTCCATAGCAGCGATGAGCTTTTCACGGTTCAATACATTAACATTGAGGTGATGAGCGTCTTGTTCAAAGTAACCGTCAAGCATTGTTGTGAGGTGTTCAACTCTGTCATCTTCATCAGTACCGAGTGCGTCCGGAGTGATTGAGAATGTGTTTGAAATACCGTCTTGACAGCAAGCATAGTTAAGCTTTGCAACAGAGTTAAGTGAAGCCAAAGCACCTTCGCAGTCTCTGCCGTGCATTGGGTTTGCACCCGGAGCAAAAGGTTCGCCGGCTTTTCTTCCGTCAGGAGTTGAGCCTGTCTTTCTGCCGTACATAACATTTGAAGTGATTGTAAGGATAGACAATGTGTGTCTTGCACCACGGTAGCAAGGTGTCTTGCAAAGCTCGTGATAGAAGTATTCGATAAGGTCCTTACCGATAAGGTCGGCTCTGTCGTCGTCGTTACCGTACTTAGGGAACTTGCCGTCTACCTTAAATTCTGTGATGATTCCGCGGTCGTCCTTTACAGGAGTAACCTTTGCATACTTGATAGCTGAAAGTGAGTCGATAGCAACAGAGAAACCTGAAACGCCGAATGCCATAAGTCTTTCAACATCTGTGTCGTGAAGAGACATCATAAGTCTTT
>CAVBQD010000048.1:0-12953 GCA_963597385.1 bacterium
ACTTAAATAATAAGGCGTTTGACGAATGCCGCCTTGCAAAACAAATCGGCAAGGTGGATATGCTGAAAGTGGGACACCACGGCTATCCGTTTTCATCAAGCCCAAGGTGGTTGAAAACCCTTTCACCCGAGTACAGCGTTGTGTGCAATTACGAAAAGAAAATCTATCCGCATATTAAGCACAGACTTCTTAATGTGATAGGCACGGAGTTGTTTTGCACGGCAGACTTGAACGGAGTAAAATTTGATTTTGACAACGGCTTAAAGCCGACAACGGACATAACAAAATGAGTATGAAATTTAACAAAAACGGGAAATTCAAAATAATGCAAATTACCGACATTCAGGAAATTCCGAGCGTGTCGCCCGACACGGTTAAACTTTTGAATGCCGCAATATCACAGGAAAAGCCCGACCTTGTTGTGCTGACCGGCGACCAAATTAAGGGGTATGGCACATCGTATAAAATCAAAGGTAAAAATGTTTTCGACGCGGTTAAGGAAACACTTGAAATCCTTTTGAAACCTATTGTTGAGGCGGAAATCCCGTACGCCGTAACATTCGGCAATCACGACCGTCAGGTTGGTATTTCAAATGCCGAACAGTTTGAAAAAATATATAAGAAAATCGGTAATTGTATAGGCGGGCAGGCAAACGGAATTGACGGCGGCGGAACATATAACATACCGATTTTGTCGTCGGACGGAGAAAAGATTGTAAACAATATTTATCTCTTTGATTCGGGTACGGACGCAAAGGGCGGAGGCTATGAACCGTTTGATAAAAATATTATCAAATGGTATCAGTCTACACGGGACGAACTCAAAAAAGAAAACGGCAGTTATGTGCCGTCAATAGTTTTTCAGCACATTCCGATGTGCGAATACTACAATGTATTGAAGCGTGTAAAAAGCACTGCAAAGGGTGCAGTCAGAGCGTTCAGAACTCACAAAAACGAATATTATGTTCTCGGCGACAATTGTAGGGACGGCGGCATTTTTCTTGAACCTCCGTCAATACCGAACGAAAACACGGGCGAGTTTGATGCTTTGAATGAACACGGCGATGTTATGGCGGTTTTCGTGGGTCACGACCATAAAAACAGCTTTGTCGGCAGATATAAAAATATTGACCTCGGTTTTACGCAATCGAGCGGTTTTAACGCCTACGGCAACAGCAAAAAGCGTGGTGTGAGAATAATCGAGCTTGACGAAAACGAACCGAACACATACAGCACTTACACACGAACTTATGATGAACTTGTGGGCGATAAACTTCAAAAACCGTTTCTTGATTTTATATCGTCAAAGGCACCGGAAACGGTTGACGCCGCAATTCCGCTTGTAATCAAATCACTTTCGATTATCGCGATAATAATCTTTGTTTTAATACTGCTTTTTTGATATGAAAACGACCGTTTCACGGAAATTGTGAAACGGTCATTTCGTTTTAATATTCGTATTTTGTGTGCGGTGTTGATTTGAATTTATCAATCACAATTCGGTATCGCTCACACGCATTTGCTATGCTTTCGTCCCAGCTTATGTATATGTTGTTGCGTGCGTTTAAGCCTACCCGGTGCAGTAAATCATTGTTGTCGATAACATTGTCGATTGTTTTCGCAACGCTGTGTGACGATTCAAGACAAAGAAATCCCGTGTCGCAGTCGGTTATTCCCTCACTTGCACAGCTGTCTTTTACAACTATTGACGGAGTTGCGGAAGCGGCTGCCTCACGAACAACAAGTCCGTTTGTGTCAAATATGGACGGAAAAACCTGCAAATCGGCAGTGCCGTAATACATTTGAAGCTCTGTTCTGTCGAGAATTTGACCTGTAAAGATAACCTTATCGTTCAGCCCGAGTTTTGTACAAAAACGCTTGATTTGCGTTTCCTCGGGTCCGATTCCTATCATTATCATTCTGAAATCTCTTCCGCCGTCTTTTAACAGCTTGCAAGCCTCAAGAATGATTTTGATATTTTTGTACCACATCATTCTTCCGACAAACAGCAAAACAGGAACATTTTGCGGAATGTTGTGCTTACGCTTTATGATAGATTTCATTTCGTCGTTAGTGTCGAATTTTGCCAAATCACAGCCGTTTGGCATAACAATAAAATCGCCCTCGTAGCCGATTTTACGCAAACTGTCGACCGTGCCGTGGCTTGTAACCCAAACTTCGTCAGCCGACTTGATATTATTGAGCAAAAATCCGTAAGCTCTGTGCTTAATTGCCAAGGTCGGAACCCTGCTGTCAATGTCGTATTCGTATTTTGTGTGGTATGTCAAAATCTGCGGTATGCGGTGGATTCTGTTTATTCTTCTGTAAAAATAGCTTGTGGCAATAGGACAGTGAGAATGTAAAACATCAAAATCCTTTGCAATAATATCCATTGCGAATTGCTTTTTGAACGGCCAACCCACAGGATAGCCCTCGCCGAATGTGAACAGACTTTGGTATCTGTATATCTCGTACGGATATTTGTAGTCCTCTTGATTCGGATTTTTCGGAGTGACTATAACCGCTTCACCGTATTTTTGGTTTATTACATCCGCATAGCATTTTGCAACTGTACTTATTCCGTCAATGGTAGGCGGAAATGCTTCCGTGCCGATTGCAACTTTGAGCAATTTGTCCATACACTGATCACCGTAGCCTTTCAGTTCTTGTTTGTCATACAATTATAGCACAGTGTTTGATTTAAGTAAACTTATTTTTATTTTGTTCAAACAGTTCTTGATTAATTATAAAATATATTATATAATAAATTTGATTAAGCTTTACCGAGGTGTAAAACAATGGCTGAACAGTATTTCATTACGCTAAAAAAGATAATTGAGGATTTTGACCTTGATATTATCCATCTTTCACAGCCTGCCGAAGAAGTTCACATCGTCACAAACGAGGTTAACAGACCCGGCATTGTTCTTACGGGATATACGGATTATTTCGACCCGCTTCGTATTCAAATTTTGGGCTGGACGGAACTTGGATTTTTGCAAAATATGTCCGATGCAAAGCAAGAGGAAGCACTTGGCAAATGGTTGTCGCTTCACCCTGCGGCGGCGGTTATCACAAGAGACCTTGAAATTCCGCAGTGTATGATTGAAGCGTGTGAAAAATACGATGTTCCGCTTCTCAAAACACAGCAGGAAACATCACCGTTTCTGTCTGCACTTATTGCCGAACTTAACCGTGAACTCGCTCCGAGAATTACACGCCACGGCGTTCTTGTTGAAGTTTACGGTGAAGGTATTCTTATTGTCGGCGAAAGCGGTGCCGGAAAGAGCGAAACCGCTATTGAGCTTATCAAACGCGGTCACAGACTTATTGCCGACGACGCTGTTGAAATCAGAAGAGTGAGCTATAACACTTTGGAGGGTTCTTCACCGAGTAACATTCGTCACTTTATCGAACTTCGCGGTATCGGTATTATAAATGCCCGCCGTATTTTCGGTATGGGTGCCGTTAAGCCGAAAGAAAAGATTGATATGGTGGTTCAGCTTGAAGAATGGGACGCTACAAAGGCTTACGACCGTTTGGGTCTTGACAATGAATATACAAGACTTCTTGGCGTTAAGGTGCCGGTTATCACCGTTCCGATTACTCCGGGCAGAAACCTTGCGGTAATTGTTGAAACGGCGGCTATGAACAACCGTCAAAAGAAAATGGGCTACAACGGTGCAAAGGAACTTATGCACAGCCTCGGTATTGACGATATTGAGCCTACGGAAAAAGAACTTGAACTTTGGGCTAATTCGTAATTTGTTTAAATTTTTAAGATATGTAAGGGGAAGGTTATGTACAGAATTGGTATTGATTTAGGTGGAACAAACATTGTTGCGGCAGTTGTTGACGACAATTATAAAATGGTTGCAAAGGCAAAAACGCCTACGGCTATTCCGCGTACACCGGATGAAATTTTTGACGACATCGCAAAGGTGTCAAAGGAAGCTATGGCAGAAGCCGGACTTACTATTGCCGACATCACTTCGGTGGGTATCGGTACTCCGGGAACGGTAAATGCGGAGGGCGTTATTGAATATGCTAACAATCTCGGTTTCGACCATGTTCCTGCAAAGCAGATGATTATTGACAGACTCGGCTGTCCGAATGTTTATGTTGAAAATGACGCTAACTGTGCCGCTCTCGGCGAGGCTGTTGCAGGTTGCGGTCACGGTGCAAAGGATTTTGTTGCCGTAACATTGGGTACAGGCGTCGGCTCGGGTATTATCATTAACGGCAAGATTGTGTCGGGTGCAAACAATGCCGGCGGCGAATGCGGTCATACAGTAATTGTTGTTGACGGCGAACCTTGCACTTGCGGCAGAAAAGGCTGTTGGGAAGCTTATGCTTCGGCTACCGCTCTTATTAATCAAACAAAGAGAGCTATGGAAGAATATCCGGATTCGGTTATGTATGAACTTGCAAAAGAAGAAGGCAAGGTTTCGGGTAAAACAGCGTTTGACGCAATGAGAAGAGGAGATATTGCAGGTATTAAGGTTGTTGACAAGTATTGCAAATATGTTGCTTGCGGTCTTATAAACCTTGTAAATATTTTCCAGCCTGAAATTATTTGTATAGGCGGCGGTATCTGCAACGAGGGCGAAACTCTTTTGCGTCCGATTCGCAGATATGTTGAAAGCGAAAGATACAGCGTTTATTCAAAAATTCAGTCAAGAATTTGCAAGGCAGAACTTGGCAATGACGCAGGTATTATCGGTGCCGCAATTTTGGGCGACTGATTTATTCGGGTGAGGCTTTTGAATAAAATTTGTGAATATGTAAAAAATGCGGGTATTTCGTATGCCGAAAATGAACCGATGGCTTTGCACACTACCTTTAAAATAGGCGGTCCGGCAAGGCTTGCGGTCTTTCCTAAAAGCGAGGATGAAATATCCGATGTTATAAAAAAATGTAAAGAAGAAAATGTCAGATATATGGTTATCGGTAACGGCTCGAATTTGCTTGTTGCCGACGAGGGCATAGACGCCGTTGTTATCATTTTGGGCAAGGATTTCGGTGAAGTTAAACTTCTTGACGACGAAACGGTATTTGCCCGTGCCGGTGCACCGCTTATGAAAGTATGTCGTGTTGCACTTGAAAACGGACTTTCGGGATTGGAATTTGCCTACGGTATTCCCGGTTCGTGCGGCGGCGGAGCGTTTATGAACGCAGGTGCTTACGGCGGAGAACTGAAAGATGTTATGTTTCGCTGTGACCATATAGATGAAAACGGCAATAAGGGCAGTTTGGAGGGCGACGAACTCAAACTTTCCTACCGTCATTCCGCTTATTACGATAACGGCTGTGTTGTTACGGGCGTGTATTTTAAATTAAAAAAAGCGGACAAAGAAGAAATTAAGGCAAAGATGAATGATTTTATGGGCAGAAGACGCGACAAGCAACCGCTTGAATATCCGTCGGCAGGCTCAACATTCAAACGCCCCGAGGGCAATTTTGCCGGAGCACTTATTCAGCAGTGCGGACTTATGGGTACGAGCGTCGGCGGAGCCGAGGTCAGCACAAAGCATGCCGGATTTGTTATAAATAAGGGCGGTGCAACCTGCAAAGATGTACTTGATTTGTGTAAAAAGGTTGCAGACACGGTAAAAGTCGAAAAGGGCGTTGACTTGGAAATGGAAGTCAGGGTTACAAGATAAAATACAGGAGAGCGTATAATGAAAGATTTGGTTTTATTAACAGGCGTGTCCGGAGCGGGCAAGTCAACAGCAATGGGATTTATGGAGGATATCGGATATTATTGCATAGATAATATGCCGGCAGAACTTATCGGTACATTTATTTCTCTTATCGAAAAGTCCGATTCCTACAACAAGATTGCCATTGTTACCGATGTTCGTTCAAGAGGCGTTTATTCGGAATTCAGAAAAAATGTGCAAAGCCTTATGGACAGCAATGATTACAGCGTAAAATCGATTTATCTTGACATTAAAAATCATGTTGCTTTACGCAGATACAAGCTTACAAGAAGAAAGCACCCTTATGCCGATAAGTTTAACGGTTCTCTTGAAGACGCTCTTAATTACGAAAAAGAAATTCTTGCTCCTGTAAGAGAAAAAGCGGGATATGTTATCGACACATCCGATTTGACGGCAAACCAACTTCGTGAACGCCTTGCTCAAATTCTTCTCGGCGACGACAAGGAAGTTATGAATCTTCATGTTGTTTCGTTCGGCTTTAAGCATGGTATTCCGACCGATGCAGACTTTGTGCTTGATGTAAGATGTCTTCCTAATCCATATTGGATTGAGGCTATGAGGGATAAAACAGGACTTGACCAAGAAGTTAAGGACTATGTTTTCAGTTTTGATGAAGCACACGAGATTTTCGAAAGACTTAAAAGCCTGCTTGATTATCTTAACCCTCTTTATATCCGTGAGGGTAAGAGCCAAATTGTTATTGCAATCGGTTGTACGGGCGGCAACCACAGAAGTGTTGTTTTTGCCGAAGCACTCAAGGATTACTTTTCACGCAAGTGGGACAATGTAACCGTAAATCACAGAGATATTGACAGAAAATAACGGGGTACGGCGATAATGTCCTTTTCATCTCAGGTAAAAAAAGAACTTGTTGAAATACAGGTTGAAAATAATTGTTGCAAAAAGAGTCTCCTTTACGGAATGGCTCTTTTTTCAAAAAGCTTTTCGTACAGAGAAATTGTCTTTCAGTCGAAAAGCGAAACGACGGCTGAGCTGTATTGCAAACTTTTGAGCGAGCTTTGTGCAGTTAATGCCGGAATAAAGACATCGCCGTCGGGCAAGATTTACACGGCGTCGGTAAAAAAACCGACCAATGTTGCCAGAATTATGGCGTATTTCGGGCACGAGAGAAGTGAAACAACGCTTCGTATAAATTTTTCCAACTTTGACTGCGAGGAGTGTCAAAACGCTTTTTTAAGAGGTGCGTTTTTGGCTTGCGGTGCGGTTTCATCTCCCGAAAAAAACTATCATCTTGAGTTTTCCGTGCCGTATATGAATTTGTCAAAAAGCCTTGTGACCGCACTTCGGGAAAAAGAACTTGCTCCAAAGGTTACGCACAGAAAAGGCTACAATGTGATATATTTCAAGGATAGCGAGGAAATCGAGGACTGCCTTTATATTATGGGTGCCGGCAGGTCAATGTTTGATATGATGAATGTCAAAATAGTTAAGGAAATTCGCAACGACGCCAACCGAAAGGCGAATTGCGAAACGGCGAATATTGACAAAATAGTTGCGGCGGCTTCTCCGCAAATTGCCGCCATAATGAAAATAGAGCGAGAAAAAGGACTTGACTCTTTGTCGGAGCCGCTTCGTCAAATGGCGGAAATCAGAATGGAAAATCCCGACGCGTCACTCAACGAGCTTGCCAAAATGTTTGAACCGCCTATCAGCAGAAGCGGCGTCAATCACAGACTTTCAAGGCTTGTAAAAATCGCAGAGGATTTGTAAATCGCAAATTATTTATGAGGTAACGATATGTTCACACATCTTCATTTGCACACACAGTTCAGCTTGCTTGACGGTGCCTGCCGTTTGGGTGAGCTTGTAAGCCGTGCAAAGGAGCTGGGTATGACATCTCTTGCCATAACAGACCACGGTAATATGTACGGTGCCGTGGATTTTTACCGTGAGTGTAAAAAACAGGGCATTAAGCCGATTATCGGCTGTGAAGTTTATGTTGCACTACGCAGCAGGTACGATAAGGATAAAAATTTTGACAGCAAGTATAATCACTTAATCTTACTTGTTAAAAACGAGGTCGGATATAAAAATCTTATAAAAATGGTGTCGCTGTCATACACCGAGGGATTTTATTTTAAACCGAGGATTGACCGTGATTTGCTTGAGAAATACAGCGAGGGACTTGTTTGTCTGTCTGCTTGCGTTGTCGGAGAAATCCCGCAGTTACTTTTGCAAAGAGATTATGACGGTGCAAAGAGGTCGGCGTTGTGGTTCAACTCCGTTTTCGGTGACGGTAATTTTTATCTTGAAATGCAAAATCACGGGCTTGACGAGGAACGGGTTGTTGTCGACGGACTTAAAAGACTTTCGGCGGATACGGGCATTCCGCTTGTTGCAACAAACGATGTGCATTATGTCAGACAGCAGGACGCCGAAATTCAGCAGGTGCTCATTTGCATTGCAACAAATCATATTTTGGGTGAAGATACGGGGCTTGAATTCCATTCGGACAATTTCTATTTAAAGAGCGAAAGCGAGATGGCGGAGTTGTTTCACGACACTCCGAGTGCAATAGAAAACACGCAAAAAATTGCCGATATGTGCAATTTCGATTTTGAATTCGGCAATACAAAACTTCCGTATTTCGAAACGCCGAACAATATGAACCATTTTGAATATTTCAGGCAGATGTGCTATGACGGGTTAAATAAAAGATACGGCGATACTGTGCCGCAAAGCTATGTTGACCGCCTTGAATACGAGCTTGAAACCGTAAACAAAATGGGCTATACCGACTATTATTTGATAGTTCAGGATTTTGTGCGTTTTGCAAAAAGTAAGGATATTCCGGTAGGCCCGGGCAGAGGTTCGGGTGCAGGCTCACTTGCGGCTTATTGCATAGGGATAACCGACCTTGACCCTATGAAGTATGATTTGATTTTTGAGCGTTTTCTTAATCCGGAGCGTGTGTCTATGCCCGACTTTGACATAGATTTTTGCTATGAACGACGGGGCGAAGTCATAGATTATGTAACCCAAAAATACGGTGCCGACCATGTTGCACAGATTGTAACTTTCGGTACGCTTCAAACAAAGGCGGCACTTCGTGATGTCGGCAGAGTTATGGGTATGCCGTACGCAAGGGTTGATTCGATTGTTAAAATGATACCGAGGTCATTTCATATAACTATAGACGAGGCGGTGCAAAAAAGTAAAGAACTTCGTCAGGCGATGGAAAACGACCCGCAGGTAAACAGGCTTGTGGAAATAGCACGCAAGGTTGAGGGTATGCCGAGAAACACATCAACCCATGCGGCAGGAGTTGTAATAACTCACGACCCGGTATCGTCCTATGTTCCGCTTGCAACCAACGACGATTTGGTCGTAACGCAGTACATTATGACAACTTTGGAAGAACTCGGACTTCTGAAAATGGACTTTTTGGGACTTCGTACGCTTACCGTTATTGACGATGCGGCAAAGGCAAGCGGAGTTGATATAAATGCAATACCTATTGATGACGCAGAAGTTTACAAGCTGTTCTCACGGGGTCAAACGGAGGGTGTTTTTCAGTTTGAATCCTCGGGTATGAAGCAGATGCTCACAAATTTGAAGCCTACGGGACTGGAGGACTTGATTGCCGCAACTTCGCTTTACAGACCGGGTCCGGCAAGTCAGATAGACACTTTTGTGCATAATTCAAATAATCCGCAGGATATTGTTTACGACACGCCGATGTTAGAACCTATTCTCAAAAACACTTACGGCTGTATGGTGTATCAGGAACAGGTTATGCAGATATTCCGTGAACTTGCCGGCTACAGCTTCGGCAGGGCGGATGTCGTTCGCCGTGCCATGAGCAAAAAGAAGCACGATGTTATGGAAAAGGAACGAACTTCGTTTGTTGACGGCTGTGCCAAAAACTCAATACCGTCAAATGTTGCAAACGGCATTTTTGACAAAATGACCGATTTCGCGTCTTACGCATTCAACAAATCTCATGCCGCTTGCTACGCTTTGGTGGCTTATCGCTGTGCGTATCTGAAAAAATATCATCCGTCAAATTTTATGGCGGCACTTCTAACTTCTGTTTTGGACGACTCAAACAAGGTTGCCCGATATATTGCCGAGTGCAAAAGGCTTGGAATTCGTCTTGCTCCGCCGGACATTAACACCTCTATGAAAGGCTTTACGGCTGGAAACGACAGGGTGATTAACTACGGACTTTTGGGTATTAAAAATCTCGGTAACGATTTTATTGAGGATATAATCAAGGAACGCAAAAACGGCAAATTCAAGGATATATTCGATTTTTGTACAAGAATGCAAAGCGGAAAATTCAATCGCCGTGCGGTTGAATCGCTTATCCGGTGCGGTGCTTTTGACGGCTTGGGTGCAAACCGTCGCCAAATGCTCACTGCCTTGCCGGTTATTCTCACGAACATTGAGGCTAAATACCGCAAAACAATGTACGGTCAGGTCGGACTTTTTGACATAAGCGATGACTTTAACGATAATTTTGAACTTCCGAATGTTGAGGAGTATACAAAATCCGAGCTTTTGCAAATGGAAAAGGAAATGACGGGCTTGTATCTTTCGGGTCATCCTATGGACAAGTATGACGGCTATGTGAAAAAATCCGGCTGTGTTCGCACTTATGATGTTCTTGAAGCCGGCAAGGAAATGTCGCAAATTAAAGACGGCACAAGCGTTAAACTGTGCGGAACGGTTACACACGTTTCGGTTAAACAGACGCGTACAAGCAATATGAGTATGGCGTTTGTCACGCTGGAGGATTTGTTTGGCACGGTTGAGATTGTTCTTTTCCCGAAAATCTTTGCAAAATACAGCACGATGATAGTTCAAAACAATGTTATTGCCGTGTCGGGAACAGTATCGATTGAAGAGGAAAAAGAGCCTAAAATCCTTGTAAATGCGGTCATAAATCCGACTGTTGACAATTCGCCGAGCGGTGAAAAGCCAAAGCAAAGAAGAACGGGACTGTTTCTTAAATTTAAATCAAAATCGGATGAAAATATAGACAGGGTAAAAGATGTTTTAAAGGAATACAAGGGCGATGTTCCTTTGTATTATTATCTTGAAGACGAAAAGAAGTATATCAAAGCTCAATCGTGTAATTTTGTGAAATATGACGATAATCTTGTAAAAACTTTAAAAAGTATACTAGGAGAGAGCAATGTTGCGGTCAGATTTTAGCGTTTTTTACACTTGACAATATATTAATTATTAAGTAAAATAAAACTATTATGTGAATTTGCGGTTCACGATTAATCGACTATCAATTCAATTATATATTTGCATTTTGGACGGAGGAAAATATTATGAAGACTATTGCAGTTTTAACAAGCGGTGGCGACGCACCGGGTATGAATGCTGCTGTTCGTGCAGTTGTAAGAACAGCTTGTGAAAACGGAATTAAAGTTTACGGTGTTGTAAGAGGTTATAACGGCCTTATCAACGGTGATTTTATAGAAATGGATTTGCGTTCGGTGTCCGATATTATCAATCGCGGCGGCACAATCCTTTATTCAGCAAGAAGCACCGAGTTCGCTACCGAAGAGGGTATGCGTAAGGCAATTCGCTCATGCAACGAAAAAGGCATTGAAGGCGTTGTTGTTATCGGCGGTGACGGTTCGTTCCGCGGTGCCCGTGACCTCAGCGAAAGAGGTATTCCGTGCGTAGGACTTCCGGGCACAATCGACAACGATATTGCTTGCTGTGACTACACAATCGGTTATGATACCTGCCTTAACACCATTATGGATATGGTAGACAGAATCCGTGACACTTCAGAATCTCACGACAGATGTGCTGTTATTGAAGTTATGGGCAGAAGAGCAGGTTATCTTGCACTTAATGCCGGTATTGCTTGCGGTGCAACTTCTATCCTTATTCCTGAGGTTGAGGTTGATATTGAAAAGCATGTTATCGAAAGAATGAGAAAGACTCAAAGAACAGACAAAAAGCACTTTATCATCATCGTTGCCGAGGGTTGCGATGTTGATGTTCATCAGCTTGCAAAGCATATTCAAGAAGAAACAGGTGTTGAATCAAGAGCTACCGTTCTCGGTCACACACAGCGTGGCGGTTATCCGACTGTTAAGGACAGAGTTATGGCAACCCGTATGGGTAACTATGCAGTTAAGCTTCTTATGAACAACATCGGTAACAGAGTTGTTGCCGCTCAAAAAGAAGAAGTGGTTGACTACGATATTTTTGAAGCACTCAATATGACAAAGACTATTGATATGAATCTTTACAATATCGCTCACGAGGTTTCTATTTGATTGTAATTCAAAAAATATAAAACTATGCCGTGAACTTAGTGTTTGCGGCACTTTTTATGGCAGTTGATTTCAGCAGTTTTTGTATAAATTTACCTGTGGAATTATATTTGACTATATGTTATAATTTCCACAAAGGAGCTTTTATGCCTACAAAGAAAAAAACAAAAAAACGCCTTTCCAAAAAGCAAAAGGAAAAGCGAAAAAAGATTATTGTGTCCGTTGTGGCGTTGCTTCTTGCTGTCGTTGTGGTATTGGTTTCAATATCCGTGTCGCACCGAGGCAGAAAGCTTCCCAACCCTCTTTTGAGCATCGATAAAGAGGCGGCGTACGGAGTTGATATATCGCATCATAACGGTAAAGTCAATTTTAAAAAGCTTAAAGATGAAGTGGATTTTGTTATAATTCGCGTCGGCTATCGGGGTTATGAAAAAGGCAATGTTTGCATAGACAAAAATGCCGAGAAAAATCTGAGAGCGGCAAATAAGTATAACATACCCGTCGGAGTGTATTTTTACACCCAAGCCGTTAATGAGGAAGAGGCAAAAGAGGAAGCCGAGGCAACTCTTGATGTCATTAAAAAATATGATATTTCATTGCCTGTTTTCTACGATTTTGAATATCCTACATCATCGGGAAAACATACGGGCAGACTTTATTCGGCACATCTTGACAAAAAAGAAAGTTCCGACCTTATCAACGCTTTTTGCAAAGAGGTGGAGGATGCAGGCTATCAAAGCGGAGTTTACGCTTCGTCTTTTATGTATCAAAGCAAATTTAAGATGAGTGCACTTGCAAGTTCTATTTACATATGGGTTGCGGATTATAACGACAGCGTGACTTACAACGGAGATTACGACTTGTGGCAGTTCAGCGATAAGGGCAGTGTCAACGGCGTTAATAAAAGGGTTGACGAAAACTATTGGTATATTAAAAAATAAACACCTTTGTTTGCAACGAT
>CAVBQD010000049.1:0-12766 GCA_963597385.1 bacterium
GGGATACGGTGCCATCACTACTTCTGCCGATGCTCCTTTTCCTCAAAGACTTCAAACAATTTATAACGATATGTGTTATATTTTTGAAAAATATAAGCCTGAAGTTATGAGTATGGAAAAACTGTTTTACAATTCCAACCAAAAAACCGTTATTGATGTTGCACAGGCAAGAGGAGTAATCACTCTTTCGGCACAAATGAATATGAAAGATATTTATGAATATACACCGCTTCAGGTTAAGCAATCCGTAACAGGCTATGGCAGAGCTGAAAAAAAGCAGGTTATGGAAATGACAAAAAACATTCTTAATTTACCGGCAATTCCCAAACCTGACGATACCGCCGATGCTTTGGCAATGGCAATATGTCACGCACATTGCAGTGCGTCTTCTATGAACAGAATAAACAATATGATTAATAATATCGGAGATAAAATATGATTTACAGCTTAAAAGGTACGCTTACATATATTGAACCGACTTTTGCGGTTGTAGAATGCTCAGGCGTTGGGTTTAAATGCTTTGCAAGCACAACAACAATCACTTCTCTCACTTCAATAGGAACACAGGTAAATCTTTTGACATATATGAGCATAAGAGAAGACGCTATGGACTTGTACGGCTTTGCAACACAAAATGAACTTGATGCGTTTAAATTGCTCATTTCTGTAAGCGGTGTCGGTCCGAAAGCCGCAATATCAATTTTATCGGCTTTGCCTCCCGACAGGCTTGCGGTTGCCGTTTCATGCGGTGACACAAAATCAATTCAATCTGCTCAGGGTGTCGGTAAAAAAACAGCCGAGCGTATTGTGCTTGAACTCAAAGACAAAATGAATGTTGTTGCCGGAGGCGAAACCGCCGCTGTCGTAGGCAACATTCAATCTGCCGTTGCAGGGAGCAATTCATCCGAAGCTATCGAAGTTCTTGTTTCTCTTGGCTTCAGTCAATCCGATGCGGCTCTTGTAGTCGGCAAGCTTGACCCTAAAATGTCTGTTGACGATATAATAAGAAAAGGGCTTCAAAATCTTTCGGCTAATTTGTAACAGGTGAAATTATGATAGAAAACGAATTTGAATATGATTTTAAAAATCGTATGTCGGCTCCGGAATATACCCCCGCCGATGAAGATATAGAAAATTCTTTAAGACCTAAGCAACTTGCCGATTATGTCGGACAAGAAAAGGCAAAAGAAAATCTTTCAATCTATATTAAAGCTGCAAAGCTTCGCGGTGAATCTCTTGACCATGTGCTTTTTTACGGTCCTCCGGGACTTGGCAAAACAACTCTTGCCGGAATTGTCGCAAACGAAATGGGGGTCAATATTCGGGTAACTTCCGGACCGGCAATTGAAAAACAAGGTGACTTGGTGGCGATTCTTTCGAATCTCGAACAGGGCGATGTGCTGTTTATTGATGAAATTCATCGACTTAACAGAACGGTTGAAGAAATTCTTTACCCGGCAATGGAAGACGGCAAAATCGATATTATTATCGGCAAAGGTCCGAGTGCAAGAAGTTATCAGTTGAGCCTGCCTAAATTCACCCTTATAGGTGCAACAACAAGAGCCGGTCAACTTTCAGCACCTCTTCGTGACAGATTCGGTGTTATACTTCGACTTGAAATGTATACGCCCGAAGAACTTTCTCAAATTGTCAAAAGGTCATCTAAAATTTTGAATATACCTGTTGACGATGACGGTGCATATCAAATCGCAAGCCGTTCACGGGGCACTCCTCGTATTGCAAATCGACTTTTAAAGCGTAGTAGAGATTTTGCCGAGGTTAAGTATGACGGCGTTATCACTTCGGAAGCGGCAGCGTCCGCACTTAACAGTATGGAAATCGATGAACTCGGTCTTGATTCCATCGACCGCAGACTTTTAACAACAATGATTAAAAATTACAACGGCGGTCCAGTCGGACTTGAAACTATTTCAGCCGCTATCGGAGAAGAATCGGTAACAATTGAAGATGTTTATGAGCCGTATCTTATGCAAATTGGATTTTTGGCAAGAACGCCGAGAGGTAGGGTAGTCACTCCGGCAGGTTATAAACATCTTGGAATAGAAAACAATACAAACAATATGCAACAATCATTTGATTTATAAGGAGCTTATACTATGGGCAGATTATTCGGTACAGACGGTGTAAGAGGAATTGCAAATAAAGATTTAACAAATGAACTTGCTATGCAAATCGGTTCGGCGGCAGCCACTGTGTTACTGAAAGAATCTAAAAGCACAAAACCGACCGTTCTTATCGGCAAGGACACAAGAGCGTCAGGCGATATGCTTGAAGCGGCTCTCACATCCGGATTATGCAGTGTGGGTTGTAACGTTCTCTCTGTAGGCGTTGTTCCGACACCTGCCGTTGCATATCTTGTTGGGCGTTACGAATGCGAAGCGGGTATAATGATTTCGGCTTCTCATAACCCATGTGAATATAACGGCATTAAAATTTTTCAAAAGTCCGGTTATAAACTTGATGATTCCCTTGAAGAAGAAATTGAAGCAATTATTCTTGATAAAACTGAAAAAATCAATTATAAAATCGGCGGTGAAGTCGGTAACGCTACAAAGTGTAAATCGGCTGTTAAAGATTACATCGAGCATGTAGTTTCTACAACGGATGTTAAATTTGATGGGTTGAAAATTGCTCTTGATTGTGCAAACGGTTCTGCAAGTGTTTGTGCAAAGGATATTTTTACTTCTCTCGGTGCAAAATGTTTTATGCTTTCCGATACACCTGACGGCGTAAACATTAACGATAATTGCGGTTCAACTCATCCTGAAGAACTTAAGAAATTTGTTAAAGACGCCGGTCTTGACCTCGGACTTGCTTTTGACGGTGATGCCGACAGAATGCTTGCAGTTGATGAAAACGGAGAACTTGTAGACGGTGATAAAGTCATCGCAATTTGTGCTTCACAAATGAAGAATGAAGGTAAACTCAGTAAAGATACTGCCGTCGTTACGGTTATGAGTAATATGGGATTTTTCAAATTCTGTGAAGATAATAATATAAAATGCGAAAAGACCGCAGTCGGCGACAGATATGTTCTTGAAAAAATGCTTAAAGAAGGCTACAATATCGGCGGCGAACAATCGGGTCACGTTATATTTCTTGATTATGCCACAACCGGAGACGGAGAATTATCAGGCGTTCAACTTCTTGAAACTGTTGTTAAAAGCGGACAAAAACTGTCCGAACTTGCTTCTGTTATGCAGATTTATCCTCAGGTACTCATAAATGTAAAGGTTTCAGCCGAGGGCAAGAAAAAATACAATAATGACGAATATATCATTGCCGCAACACAAAAGGCAGAAATGGAGCTTATGGGCGACGGTCGTGTACTTGTAAGAGTAAGCGGTACAGAACCTTTAGTCAGAGTTATGCTTGAGGGCAAAGATATTAACCATATTCAAAAACTCGGTGAACAAATTGCCGAAGTAGTTAAGGAAAGACTTTCATAATGAGATATTCAAAAGATTGGAAAGATTATGAATTAATCGATTGTTCCGGCGGCGAAAAACTCGAACGCTGGACAAGAGAAATTCTTATCAGACCCGACCCCCAAGTTATTTGGAAAAGCGAAAAAAATCATAAACTTTGGTATCAGCCAAACGCAAGATATGTTCGTTCAAAAACCGGCGGGGGAAAATGGCAAGTGTTTTCACATATGCCGTCCGCTTGGCAGGTAAGATATAAAGACCTGACATTCAATATTAAAACTATGGGATTTAAACACACAGGCTTATTTCCCGAACAAGCTGTAAATTGGGATTATGTAAGAGAACTTATTAAAAATTCCGATAAAGAACAGGTTAAAGTTCTTAACCTTTTTGCTTACACGGGTGCGGCAACAGTTGCTTGCTTAAAAGAAGGTGCAAGCGTTGTACATGTAGACGCTTCAAAAGGAATGACAAATTGGGCAAAAGAAAACGCTCAGGCTTCAGGTGTTGCTGACGGAGATGTTAGGTGGATTGTTGACGACTGCATAAAGTTTGTTAAAAGAGAGCAACGACGCGAAAATAAATACGACATCATTATTCTTGACCCACCGTCATACGGCAGAGGTCCGAAAGGCGAAATATGGCATCTTGAAGAATGTCTTTATGACTTTATGCTTGAAGTTGAAAAAATTTTGTCTGAAGAGCCTATTGCGATTGTTTTGAATTCTTACACTACCGGTCTTTCGGCTTCCGTTATGAAATATATACTTGATGATGTAGTCACATCCAAACACGGCGGAAATGTTGAAGCGGGCGAAATAGGATTGCCCGTCACTTCAAACGGCGGAGTTCTTCCGTGCGGAACAACGGCGATTTGGAAGGCTTGATTTATGGAATTGATTAATTTTAAAGATGTTTCGTTTTCGTATCAAACCACAGATGAAAATGATAATCCGATCAGTATTCCTGTTCTTAAAAATTTCAATCTGACAATTGAGCAAGGTTCCTT
Organism: bacterium; assembly: GCA_963597385.1. Taxonomy (GTDB): domain Bacteria; phylum Bacillota; class Clostridia; order Oscillospirales; family Acutalibacteraceae; genus Eubacterium_R. Next base: position 4,459 of record CAVBQD010000049.1, read on the forward strand.
TGTCGCAATTCTCGGTCATAACGGTTCCGGTAAATCAACTGTAGCAAAGCTTACAAACGGTATTTTATTTGCAAATAAGGGTAGCATAACCGTAAACGGTAAATTTGCTAAAAATGATGACAGCATTTACGAGATAAGGCACGATGTCGGTATGGTTTTTCAAAATCCCGATAATCAAATAGTTTCATCGATTGTAGAAGAAGATGTGGCTTTCGGCGTTGAAAATATCGGCGTGCCGGCTGACGAATGCAGGAAACGGGTTGACGAAGCTTTAAAAACAGTCGGTATGTACGATTACAGGTTAAAAGCTCCTTCAAAACTTTCGGGAGGTCAAAAGCAGAGGGTTGCCGTTGCAGGTATAATTGCAATGAAGCCAAAGTGTATTGTTCTTGACGAACCGACAGCTATGCTTGACCCAAACGGCAGAAAAGAAGTTATTGATACAATTATTGACCTCAACAGAAACGAGGGGATAACAATTGTTTTGATTTCTCACTATATGGACGAGGCTGTAAAAGCTGACCGAGTTGTTATTATGGACGATGGCATCATAATGCTTGACGGTACACCGAGAGAAGTCTTTTCGGATGTTGATAAAATTAAATCATTCTCACTTGAAGTACCGCAGTCAACAGAACTTATTGATAAACTAAAATTAGGAACAAAACAAACTGTTTTAAATTCGGACGAATGTGCCGAAGAAATATATAAATATTTGAAAAGAGAAAACTAATGGCAATTTTAGAGTGCGAAAATTTAAAATTTGTTTACGGCTTAGGTACTCCTTTTGAGTTTTGTGCTATTGACGGAGTTGATTTTTGTGCTCAAGAAAACGAAATTATAGGTATAATCGGTCATACCGGTTCCGGCAAATCGACGTTCATTCAGCACCTTAACGGGCTTTTAAAACCAACTGAGGGTATTGTATATGTTGACGGTAAGGATATTTGGTCAAAAGAAAACAAAGATAATATCCGCCGAGTTCGTTTTGCAGTCGGTCTTTGCTTTCAATATCCAGAACATCAAATTTTTGAAGAAACAATTTTTAAAGAAATTGCATTTGGTCCAAAACAAATGGAGCTTGATGAAGATGAAATCAAAAACAGAGTATACGAAAGTATGGATTTTGTCGGTCTTGACCGAAATATGGAAAATAAGTCTCCGTTTGATTTATCAGGAGGTCAAAAACGCAGAGTTGCCATTGCTTCAATTATAGCTATGAAGCCACAGGTGCTCATTTTGGACGAGCCTTGTGCTGGACTTGACCCAAAAGGCAGAAATGTTATATTGAATTTAGTAAAGAACTATCAAAGCAAATCCGGGAATACGGTACTTTTTGTATCGCATTCAATGGAGGATGTTGCTAAGATTGCCGATAAAGTCCTTGTGTTTAATGACAGTAGGGTCGCTATGTTCGGTACTGTTGACGAGGTTTATTCAAGAGGCAAAGAATTAAAAACAATGGGGCTTAATGTTCCCGAAGTAACAGATGTCTTTTTAAAACTTCACGATATGGGTGTTAATTGCAGAACTGATATTTATACGGTTGAACAGGGCGTTAAGGAATTTGAAAGGCTTAAAAACAATGCGGAGGTACTGCAATGATTGATGTTACAATAGGTCAGTATCTTCCCGGTGATTCTTTAATTCACAAAGCCGACGCAAGAGTGAAAATTATCGCTACACTGTTATTGATGATATCGGTATTTCTGTGCAGAAATTACTATACAATGGGTCTTGCACTTTTGCTTTCGATTATTGTCGGTATTGTGTCAAAAATCAAGCCAAAGGTTATGCTAAAGGGCTTAAAGCCGATTATTGTAATTGTTATATTTACAACAGTACTTAATCTTTTTTACGGTTCGGGAAAGCCGCTTGTTCAAGTCGGATTTTTAAAAATTACCGAAAACGGGATTAACAATTCTGTATTTATGGCACTTAGAATTATAATTCTCGTAGTGTACGGATTAATTTTAACCTATACAACAACTCCGACAGCTTTAACAGACGCTATGGAATCACTTATGAAACCGTTAAAGCTATTTAAAATCGATGTCCATTCTATTGCAATGACAATGACTATTGCACTTCGTTTTATACCAACTCTTGTTGAGGAAGTGGACAAAATAATGTCAGCACAAAAGAGTAGGGGAGCCGATATGGAATCCGGCGGTATTCTAAAAAGAGTAAAAGCAGTGGTTCCGGTTATGATTCCGCTTTTTGTGTCGTCGTTTAGGCGTGCAAATGAGCTTGAATACGCTATGGAGTGCCGATGCTACCGTGGCGGTGAAGGCAGAACCAAAATGAAAGTAATGAAAATGGCGGCTAAAGATTATGTTTTGCTTATTTTGTCAATTCTTTATTTTGCCGGTATTGTTATTGCAAGAGTATTTATGTTTAAAATTATATGAGAAGATTACTTGTTACAATCAGATATGACGGTTCTGCTTATCACGGCTATCAAGTGCAGAATAACGCTTTAACGGTTCAAGAAGTTTTTCAAAACGCCGTTGAAAAGGTTTTCGGAAAAAGACTTGATGTCAAAGGTTGCAGTCGAACCGATAGCGGAGTCCACGCAAATATGTATTGTATATCCTTTGATACTGAAATGAATATATCAAGCGAGAGTGTTATATTGGCTTTAAACACTTATCTCCCGGATGATATTGCCGCTTTTGATTGCAAAGAAGTCAATAGTGATTTCCATCCTCGATATAATTGTAAATCAAAGGAATATCTTTATAAAATTTATAACGGTAAATATCGCAATCCGTTTTATTCAAGATATTCACTGTGGTACAGATGGGATTTAGATGCGGAATACTTAAATAATGAGGCTCAGGCTTTTGTCGGAAAATACGATTATTCAGGTTTTTGCAGTGTAAAATCCGATGTGGAAGATTCCGTCAGAGAGATATATTCGTGTAAAGTTTGGCGAGAAGACGATTTTGTGTACTTTAAAGTTTGCGGCGACGGCTTTTTATACAATATGGTTCGCATTATGGTCGGCACATTGCTTTTTATTTCTGAAGGTAAAATTAAAAGCGGAGAGCTTCAAAATATAATACTTTCAAAGGACAGAAAAAAAGCGGGCAAAACAGCACCGCCTCAAGGTCTTTATTTAAATAATGTTAGTTATTAGGAGTTATTATGCCAAGTAACGAAAGAGAAAATCAAAGAATCGAAAGAAAAAAGTTAAAAGAGAAGAAAGCAAAAAAAGTTGTTTGGATTGTTCTCGGTATTATTATTTTGCTTTTGATCGTTATGAAAGTTTGTGAAATCGATTTTGCCGATATAAAGAACAAAATGAATACAACAAGCCTTTCGAGTTCTGTTTCGAACAACAAATTTCCGTATACAATAAATATCAGAAAAGACGCAAATCTATCTTTGGTCAACGGAAAATTCTATGTCTTAGGCGACAGTAATGTCGTTTCATTAGAACCTTCAACAGCAAAAGAAACTTATTCGTTTGATCACGGTTATGCGTCACCTGTTTTTAAATCAAACGGTAATTACACCTGTTTATTTGACCGAGGCGGAACAAGAGTTCGACTTGATTCAACTTCCGAAAACCTATACGAAAAAACACTTGACCGTAATATCATTACGGCAGAGGTTGCAAAAAACGGTACAATAGTTTATTCATCGTTTTGTGACGACTCAAAATCCAAAATTGTTGTCATTGACAAAAAAGAAAACAAAAAGCTTGAATATGATGTAAATGACGGATATGTTACCGCTTTGGCTATTAATTCAAATGCGTCAAAAATTGCATATACAAGCGTAAATTCCAAAAACGCCTTTTTATCTTCAACTGTTCATATTTTGAATGTTTCCGATAGTGAAGAACTGTTTAGTGCGGATTATAAAAAAGCTAATGTCCTTGATTTGCATTTTACCGATTCAGATAATTTATATGTTGTCGGCGATACTTTTTTATCTTTGGTTAAATCGGCTGATAAAAGTGAATATATATTTAAGCAAGGTGCAATCTCAACTGTAAATTATTGTTATACTTCTTCGAATGAGCTCATAATTAACTATGGTGAATATTCAAATTCGTCAAAATCAAAGCTCGATTATATTAAATCAAACGGAAAAATTAAAACAAGTATATCTTTAAAAGAGAGTTCAAAATTTATAAGCTCAAATTCAAATGAAATAACCGTTCTGTTTTATAACAAAATCAATGTGTATTCTCTTACCAAAGGAGAAAGAAAGCAGTCGGTAAACTGTGACAGCTCGGTTAACAGTGCATATAAAATATCATCGGATATCTACATTCAATACGGTCAGTGTATTGATGTAATTGACAAGAAGGGTAAATAAAAATGACCATATTTAACTACACCGTTAATTATGTTGATTTGATTATTGTAGGAATTGTTTTGTTTTTTGCAATAATCGGTCTGCAAAAAGGAATATTTATAACTCTTGTGAATTTTATCAGATATGTTTTAGGATTTTCGCTTTGCGTTTTTTCTGCAGATAGGTTACCGCAACCGATATATGATAATTTTTTACAAGATAAGATTCAAAACATGGTAAATAAAAAAATCGTTACTTCATCAAATATTGATGAAATAATTAACAATATCAACGACTCTGTTGATTCGCTTCCTACTTTTTTAAAAAACAGTATCAGCGTTTCTTCGTTGAAAATTTCTTCAAGCAACATTTCACAAAATATAACCAACGAAGTGTTTGAACCACTGATTTTAGGCATTCTTAAAGTTTTGATTTTTATAATTGTTTTTATTCTGTTCTTTGGAATTACAGGTGCAATTATTCATCATATCAGAAAGAAAAGCAAGAATAAAAGAAAAGAGAACAAGAAAAAGAGTATAGTTGTGTTTACAGACCGGCTTTTAGGTTTTGTTTTCGGAATGCTTAAAGGTGCTCTTGTTGTTTTTGTATTTGTAAGTATCATTACTTATTTGTTGGGTATTCCAAGTATTACAAGCAATCGGTTTTTACAAACTGCTGCCGACAGCCAGCTTTATAAGCTGTTACTCAATTACAACCCGTTTAATGTGATTACGGAGGGAATTATATGAGCAAGTTTAAAGAAAATATAAATGAACTTTTTGAAAACTGGAACACAATCCCGAATTGGCTCAGTTTTATGAGAATTATACTCATTCCGGTATTTTCTGTGCTTTTTATTAAAGAAAAATACATACCGGCTTTTATCCTTATGATTGTTGCGGCATTAACAGATTTAATTGACGGAAAAATTGCAAGGAAATTCAATATGATATCAAACCTTGGTAAAATCCTTGACCCTATCGCCGACAAGCTTTCTCAAATTGCCATTGTTATCATTTTGATAGTTAAGTTTTGGACTTTTGACGGCCCACTAAAATACTTATTGTTTTTATTTATTGCAAAAGAGCTGATTATGGTTTTGGGCGGTGTTTTGCTCCTTGCAAAAGGATTGAGACCTGTTGCCGCCGAAATTTGGGGCAAAGTTGCAACAACGGTATTTTACATATTTATGATTGCCATTATAGCCATCGGACCAAACGGTGCTTTAGTTGGTCATTGGTTCTTTAAGGCTTTGCCTACACCTGTAATTTACGGAATGGTAGTCATTTCTGTTATTCTTGCGTTTGTATCTTTGTTCGGATATGCACCCGGATTTATAAAGCAAATAAAAGAAAATAAATTAAACAAATAACTATAGGAGATTTTATACTGAATGAAACAACCAATGTGTACACGATGCGGTGAAAGACCTGCCATTGTATTTATTCAAAAGATGGAAGACGGCGTTATGAAGCCGGAAGGTCTTTGTTATAAATGTGCTAAGGAACTCAATGTTGATATGGGTCCAATTCAAGGACTTATGGAAAAAATGGGGATTAGCGAAGATGAACTTGAACAAGCCAGCGAACAAATGGGTATGTTTATGGAAAATATGGATGATTTTGACTTTGGCGATCTCGGAGCAATGTTCAATCCTGAGAATTCCGACGGCGCCCAAACAATGCCTTTTGCCGAAATGATGAGCAGTCTTACAGATGATGATTCGTCTGATAAGTCATCCCCTAAACAAAAAGGAAGACGAAATCACAAGAAATCACAGGACGAAGCGAGAAAGTTTTTAAATAACTATTGCAATAATCTTACAGGAAAAGCAAAAAAAGGCGAAATAGACAGCATTATCGGCAGAGAAAGCGAAATAGAACGTGCGATTCAAATTCTTTGCAGAAGAACGAAAAACAATCCATGCCTTATTGGTGAACCGGGTGTCGGTAAAACAGCCATTGCCGAGGGACTTGCAATTAAAATTGCCAAAGGAGAAGTCCCTGCAAGATTAATGGATAAAGAAATTTATCTTCTTGACCTTACCGCTCTTGTTGCCGGAACACAATTCAGAGGTCAATTTGAAGGCAGAATCAAGGGGCTTGTTGATGAAGTTAAGCATGAGGGTAATATCATACTCTTTATTGACGAAGTTCATAATCTTGTAGGTACCGGTGACAGTGAAGGCACAATGAATGCCGCAAACATTCTTAAACCGGCTCTTTCAAGAGGTGAAATTCAGGTAATCGGTGCAACAACTTTTAACGAATACAGAAAATATATCGAAAAAGATGCAGCACTTGAAAGAAGATTTCAGCCGATTAAGGTTGAAGAACCTTCTATTGATGACGCTTACAGAATGCTCCTCGGTATTAAAGAATATTATGAAGATTATCATAAGGTTAAAATTAATGATTCTTTAGTGTATAAAGCTGTTACGATGAGTGAAAGATTTGTAACCGACCGCTATTTACCGGACAAAGCTATCGACTTGTTGGACGAATCGTGTACCTGTGCAAATCTTCGAAATCCGGCTATAAGCAGATATCAAATGCTATTAGAAAAGAAAAATAATATTATGGACAATATTGATAAGCTTTCATCTCCGGAAGAGGATGAACAAATAGATTATGAGCTCATTTCAAAACTCAAATCCCAACTTATCAACATTGATAATGAAATACCGGAAGTTGAAGAAAAAGCCAAGGACAACCAGGTTCTTGAATCCGATCTTGCAAAGGTTATTTCATTATGGACAGGAATTCCTGCGTCAAAGGTTGAACAAGGCGATATCAATAAGCTTGCCGCTCTTGACAACGAACTCAAAGCACATATTATCGGTCAAGATGACGCAATTCAAAAAGTAGCAAATGCCGTTCGACGCGGCAGAATTCAAATAAGCCCTAAAAAAAGACCTCAATCGTTTATTTTTGTCGGACCTACCGGCGTTGGTAAAACCGAACTTGTTAAACAGCTCGCAAATGCACTTTTTGATTCGCCGGATAATCTTATCAGACTTGATATGAGTGAATTTATGGAAAAATTCAGCGTATCAAGAATTATCGGTTCCCCTCCGGGATATGTAGGCTATGACGATGCGGGTCAGCTTACAGAAAAAGTACGCAGAAAACCTTACAGCGTTATTTTATTTGATGAAATTGAAAAAGCACATAAAGATGTACTCAACATACTTCTCCAAATTCTTGACGAGGGCAGAATTACCGATGCACAGGGCAGGGTAGTTAATTTTGAAAATACGGTTATAATTATGACTTCTAATGCCGGTTCAACCGACCAAAATACAATGGGCTTTGCTAAATCTGCAGATGATATCAACCGTGAAGTTACTATGAAAGCTCTTGAAAGATTTTTGCGTCCGGAATTTCTCGGCAGAGTTGATGAAATCGTAATCTTTAACAAACTTACATTTGATAACTTTGAAAAAATTGCAAAAATTATGCTTGATGAGCTTGTTCCGAGTCTCAAAGATAAGGGAATAGATTTAGAATACGAAGAAAGTGTACCTGTATACCTTGCAAAGAAAGCATACGGCTCAAAGAAAAACGCAAGAGGTCTGCGTGATGCAGTAAGGCGAGATGTTGAAGAAAAGCTTGCAAATGCTATTGTTTTCAATCAACAAATCGATATAAAAAAGATTACGCTTAGCGGTACAGAAGAAGTTTCTGTAAAAATAAATTAAGAATTTAGCAAAAAAGTATTGACATTTCAGCGGTCATTAGATATAATAATGACCGTTGTGACACGCGGGTGTAGTTCAATGGTAGAATCCCAGCCTTCCAAGCTGGTCGCGTGGGTTCGATTCCCATCACCCGCTCCAACAACCTTTATGCGCTGTTAGCTCAGCTGGATAGAGCAACTGCCTTCTAAGCAGTAGGCCGGAGGTTCGAGTCCCCCACAGCGCGCCACTTTTTTGTCACAACCTATATGGTGGGATTGGCCTAGTTGGTTAGGGCGCCAGTTTGTGGCACTGGAGGTC
>CAVBQD010000050.1:0-12659 GCA_963597385.1 bacterium
ATATCTTTGACGGGAGAATACCCAGTCACGAAGTTTGAAGTTGACTTTTTGATGACCCTTGCCCTCTTTTGTGAGCCATTCGGTCATTGCCTTTTTGGCTTCTTCAACAGTCATACCCGTAAGGAAGCCCGAATTTGTCATAACGCCGGTTGCACAATCCGTAAACGCTTCATTTTCAACGCCGACTTTTGAACCTGCAACAACCTCGATAATAGGCAATTCAAATTTCTTTGCAAATTCCCAGTCACGGGTATCGTGAGCCGGTACAGCCATAATAGCACCCGTACCGTAAGAAACGAGAACATAGTCGGAAATGAAAATAGGAATTTCTTCATTATTAACCGGGTTAATACCCATAACGCCGTCAAGTCTTACGCCCGTCTTTTCTTTGTTAAGCTCTGTTCTTTCAAAATCCGACTTATGTGCGGCTTCGTCCTGATATTTACGAACCTCATCAAGATTGTTGAGCTTGTCTGCCCATTTTTCGATATACGGATGTTCCGGAGAAATTACCATATATGTAGCACCGAAAAGTGTATCCGGACGGGTGGTGTATACAGTAAGTGTTTCGCCGAGAGTTGTACCGAAATCAACTTCCGCACCTGTTGAACGGCCAATCCAATTGCGTTGCTGAGTTTTTACTCTGTCGATAAAATCAACATCGTCAAGGTCTTTTACAAGACGGTCGGCGTACTCGGTAATTTTAAGCATCCACTGGCTTTGGTTTTTACGAATAACTTCACTGCCGCAACGCTCGCAAACGCCGTTTACAACTTCTTCGTTTGCAAGAACGCACTTACAGGAAGTACACCAGTTAACAGCCATTTCCTTTTTGTATGCCAATCCTTTTTTGAAAAGCTGAAGGAAAATCCACTGCGTCCACTTGTAATATGAAGGGTCTGTTGTGTTAACCTCTCTTGTCCAATCAAACGAAAAGCCGAGAGATTGAAGTTGCTGTTTAAAGTGAGCGATATTGTTTTTTGTTACCTCAGCCGGATGAATATGGTTTTTGATAGCGAAGTTTTCGGTAGGAAGTCCGAAAGCGTCCCAACCCATAGGATAAAGCACATTGTAGCCCTCAAGTCTTTTTTTACGGGCAACAATATCAAGAGCGGTATATGAACGAGGGTGGCCTACATGCAAGCCCTGTCCGCTCGGATAAGGGAACTCAACCAAGCAATAATACTTAGGCAAGGAAAAGTCCTGCTTTGCGGCAAATGTATTTTGAGTGTACCAAACATTTTGCCACTTTGATTCAATTTGTTTAAAATTATATTCCATTATGTCAGTCCTCCATAGGAAATATTTACTGTTCAGTCTTTAACGACAATATCGTCGATATTAATTTTTTCGCCGTCTTCCCACAAACGCTCGATTTGATAAAATCCGCGTTGCTGTTTAAGAAGAATGTGAATTACACAACCTGCATAGTCAAGGCAAACCCATTCACTGCGTTCGCCCTCTGTGTGATGAGGCTCGTAGCCCGCTTGTGTAAGCTTATATTCAACCTCGTCGGCAATAGCCTTGAGCTGTGTATTTGAATTTGCCGTTGCAATAACGAAATAATCGGTAAGAACGGTAATATCGGACACCTTAATGACTTCAATGTCCTCACCGCGTTTGCTGTCGATTGCCTTAACGGCTATTTTTGCAATTTCCAAATAATTTTCTTTCATAGTCATTCCTTTATTTATAACATATTATAATGTATGTTTAGCTTTGTGATTGATTTTCCGTGTTTTCAACATCGGCTTTGCCGAGTACCCAATTGTAACAATAGAGAGTATCGGGATGAATAACCCTGTTCTTTTTTGCCAAATCCGTTATAGTAAATCGGGTTGCGTAAAGCATGGCGTTTTCAAGCGAATTGTCGGCAAGCTCCCTCACCTTTTCAACATCGGGATAACAACGCTCCTCGCTTGTTAAGTCGGCAAGATAAATCAGCATTTCAAATTCCGTCATATCGGCACGACCTGTTGTGTGATACCGAATTGCACCGAGTATTTCCGCGTCGTCAATGCCAAGTTCACTTTTAACAAAACAAGCTCCCGAAATTTGATGATACACCAATTTGTTACTTTTTTCAAGTTCTGTTGGGATAATACCTAAATTATCCATATATTTTTCCTGCTCGGCATAATCGGTTTCTTTGGTAACATCGTGCAAAATACCGGTCAGGTACGCCTTATCCTCATCAAGAGCATAAATCTTTGCAAGTTCTTTTGCCCTTTTCGCCACATTCATACTGTGAACAAAGCGATATTCGGACATTCTGCTTCTAATCAAGTTTTCGTACTTTTCAAAATCATACATAGAGCCTGTGCTCCTTTATATATTCGTTTACCTTTTCGGGAATAAGGTTTGACACATCCGACCTGTTTTTTATCATATCCCTGATTTGCGATGACGAAACATCAACAACATCAAATTCCGACACAATAATATCCGCAAGTTTTGGGTGCTCCGCCTTAAAACCCAGCATCTCATCATACTGATTTTTTTCTCTTGCGGCTGTCACAACCGTTGAAAGCGACATTATATCCTCAAACCTGTACCACTTTTCAAAACAGAAAAACTGGTCTGCTCCGATAATCAAATAAAATTCGTCATCGGGATACGCTTCTTTAAGCTCGCAAAGAGTAAGATATGTGTAACTTTTGCCGTCGTGCTTAAATTCCATATCGCTGACAACTTCATTGCCGACACAAAGGTTAAGCATATTAATTCTGTCCCTGCCGTCAATCAAACCGTCGGATGATTTATGCGGCGGGTCTGCCGTGGGAATAAACATTATTCTGTCAAGTGACAATGATTTTTTGTAATGCTCAGCAAGAGCAAGATGCCCGTTATGAACCGGATTAAACGCTCCGCCGAATACGCCCGTTTTCATCGGTTATTACCCTGCTTTTTGTCACGGTCGTTGCGATAACGCGGACGGTCATAAACAGCATAAGGATTTTTTGCTTCCTTTTCTCTCTGTCTTTGACGAAGACCTTTAATTTTAACTTTCTTCTTTGCCTTAGCCTTTGCCGTACCCTGACCTCTTGCCTTTTTCTTTGCCTGAATTTTATCCGGGTCTGCTTTTCTGTAAAGAACGATAATTCCGCCGATAACCTGAATAACATCGGCTTCCAGTCTTTCGGCAAGTTGCGGTGCAAACTCCTTAGGCGTTTGCGGTGCGGTTTCAAGATGAACGCGAATTTTAATAAGTTCTCTTGCGTCAAGAGTATCGTCAATCTGTGTGATAAGATTGTCTGTAATGCCCTCTTTGCCTATTTGAATAATCGGTTCAAGAGAATTTGCCTTTGCTCTCCAAGCCGCTCTTTCTTTTGATGTCATAAAATATTCTCCAATTCCTTAGTTAGCTTTCTCAAAGCGTTGCCCCTGTGAGAAATTTTGTCTTTTTCTTCTCCTTCGTATTTGCCAAAGGATTTTCCGTTGATGATAAACAACGGGTCGTATCCGAAGCCTGCGTTGCCGTCACGCTCAAAACCGATAGTGCCGTGACATTCGCCTCTTACGGTAATTTCTCTGCCGTCCGGGAAGATACAGCAAATTGCACAAACATAGTACGCCGTACGCTTCGCCTCTTCAACGCCCTCAAGTTTTTTAAGAAGAAGGTTGTTGTTTTCCTCGTCGTCGGCATTTTTTTCGTTGTCAACATTAACGCCGTCGTGAGTTTCTATATTGGCAAATCTTGCGGAATAAATTCCCGGTGCTCCGTCAAGGTAATCAACGCAAAGTCCGCTGTCGTCGGCAATAGCCGGAAGTCCCGTGATTTTGCAAGCCGATTCAGCCTTGATTTTTGCATTAGCCTCAAATGTATCTCCGTCTTCGACTACCTCGGGAAGTGTAATCCCCAGCATTTTTGCGGTTACAACATTTATTCCGAGCGGAGAAAGAATTCTTTGCATTTCCACAAGTTTTTTCATATTGTTTGTAGCAAGAATAAAGTCCATTATTTTTTGTCCTCCTCGCTCTCCGGTTCATCGCTTTTTACATTTTCATTGATGAAATCCGCAATTGTGTCGTCATCATCGTGAGTAGGCTTAATGTCAAACATCGCAGACGCAAACGCTTCCGCATCAAACGGTTGCAAATCGTCAATCTGTTCGCCCACACCGATAAACTTAACCGGAACATCAAGTTCATTGTTGATTGCAAGTACAACACCGCCTCGTGCCGTGCCGTCAAGTTTTGTAAGAATGATACCGGTAATGCCTGCCGCTTCCTTGAAATCCTTTGCCTGATTAACGGCATTTTGACCTGTTGTTGCGTCAAGGACAAGAAGTGTTTCACGGCTTGAACCCGGAAGTTCACGGTCAATAACGCGACTGATTTTATTAAGTTCGTCCATAAGATTTTTCTTGTTGTGAAGTCTGCCTGCCGTGTCAATGATAATTACATCTGCATTTTTAGCCTTGCCCGACTGGATTGTATCAAAAACAACTGCGGCAGGGTCGGCACCCTCAGCGTGCTTTACAAGCGGAACGCCCGCTCTGTCAGCCCAAACCTGAAGTTGCTCGATTGCTCCGGCACGGAATGTATCCGCCGCACCCAAAACAACACTTCTGCCCATTGATTTAAGACGCATTGCAAGCTTGCCGATTGTGGTGGTTTTACCGACGCCGTTTACACCGATTACAAGAATAATCGACGGCTTTGTGCGAAGTGCAAGATAGCTACCGCCCCATACAACACCGGCAACAATATCCTTGAGTGTTTCCCTAACCTGAGCAACGCTTGTAATGTTGTCATTGGCGATTTTTTCCTTTAAGTCACCGATAACTCTTTCGGCAGTCGGGAATCCGACATCACCCATAATCAAAACTTCTTCAAGTTCTTCAAAAAGTTCATCGGTTATTTTTTCGTGAGATTCGATAGTTTCGTTAATCTGCTTAACCATACCCTCGTCACGGGTCTTTTTTAGACCTTTTCTGAATTTATCAAACAAACCCATATGTTAATTCCTCGCTGAAATATGATATTTTAGTGTTTACTGTATTGAAAATGATTTAAAATCAGTTAAATAAGTAGAACACTTTAAATTATTAAGGTGCGTTTTAAATGCGTTATATTCAATCTACACTTCCAAGCCCATTTGCTGAGCAAGTTCTGCCGATTGCAATTCAAGGAGCTTTGAAACGCCTTTTTCCTGCATTGTAACGCCGTACAAAACATCCGCTTCTTCCATCGTGCCTCTACGGTGAGTGATAGATATAAACTGCGTTTTATCTGTCATACGACGCATATATTTTGCAAAACGCTCAACATTAACATCGTCAAGTGCCGCTTCAACCTCGTCATAAATACAAAACGGTGACGGCTGAACTTTAAGCACGCTAAAGAGCAAAGCCATAGCGGCAAGCGATTTTTCACCGCCCGAGAAAAGGTTGATATTCTGTACCGATTTGCCCGGAGGCTGAATTTTAATTTCAATAGCCGATTCAAGGCAATTATCCGGTTCTTCAAGAATAATTTCGCCGTTGCCGCCGCCGAAGAAATCGGCAAAGCAAGTTTTAAACTCGGTATTAATCTTGTTAAACTGCGTCATAAACTTTTCGCTCATTGACGAAGTCAAGTCCTCAATGATTTTTGCAAGTTCCTTTTTGCTTTGTTCAATATCGTCTATCTGCTCTTTAAGGAAAGTATATCTTTCGGATACTTCTTTATATTCCTCAATAGCACCGACATTGATTGAACCGAGACCCCTGATGGCAACCTTGATTTCGTGAAGCCGTTTTTTCGCTTCGGACATATCGTCAATCACTATGCCGAGAGCCTGTGCCTCGGGCTTTGTAAGCTCGTACTGTTCAAAGAGCATATCGCCGAGTTCGTCATATTCTTTTTTCATATTTGCCTTGCGTTCTTCAAGTCTTACAATATCGGCAGACAGCTTTTCCTTGTCGGTAAGAGTTGTCTTTTCCTTGGCACGAAGCTCATTTGAACGCTTTTCAAATTCGTTTCTTTCCTCGATTTTTTGCTTAACGGCGTCGCTCGCCTCGCTCGCCTTTTGACGAAGTTCGTCCGCCTGAGCTTTAACATCATTAACGGAAAGTGTGAGATTTTCGTTTTTCGCCTTGATTTCGTTAATTTCGTCGGTTATATTCTTAACTCTGTCGGACTGCGTTGACTTACGGAGTTCAAGTTCTTCTATGGAAAGTTTCGCCGCCTCGCTGTCCTTTGTAAGCGTTACAAGGTCAAGGTTAATTTGCTCGGTTTTTTCTCTTATCTCGTCACGCTTTGAAACAAGCTCTTTGGCGTTTGCCGAAACGCTGTTAAGTTCAGCCTCGGTATCCGCCATTTCTTGTTCGATTTCGGCGGATTCCCGCTTTGCGTTTTCGGCAGCCTGATTAAACAGAAGTATTCTGCCCTCGCTGTTTTCCTGTTCTCTTATCATCGTGTCACGCTGATTGATAAAAGATTGAAGCTTGTCCGAAATAAGTTTTGCGTCGCCCTCGGCACGGATATATTCTTCCTTTGCCTTTTGCAAATCCGCATCGGCTCCCTGCAAATCGGCAGTTGCCAAATTTGCGTCTTCAACGACTTTTTTGAGTTCCGCCTGAACTTCTTTAAGCTCGTCACCGATTTCTTGAGCCTCATTTTTTAACTCTTCGATAAGATTTGCACGGGAAAGAACGCCGCTTCCCTTACCTCTTGAACCGCCCGACATCGAACCGCCCGGATTCATTACCTGTCCGTCAAGGGTTACAATCTTATATCTGTTTTTATATCTTTTTGAAATTGCGATTGCACAGTCAATATCTTCAACAACCATAACTTTACCGAGAAGATTTTCAACAATATCTCTGTACTGACCGTCGCAATCGACAAGATTTGAAGCAACATCGACAAAGCCGAAATTGTCATCAAGATTTTTTTCTTCCATATATCTCGGCTTAATTGCCGAAATAGGGAGAAATGTTGCTCTGCCTATATTGTTTTGTTTTAAGTAATTGATGGCACGCTTTGCATCGCTCTCTGTGGACACAACCACATTTTGCATAGCCGCACCGAGTGCAATTTCTATAGCGGTTGAATTTTCGTTATCAACCGTAATAAGCTGTGACAGTGTGCCGTGAACTCCCGAAAGTGCTTTGTTTTGACTTTGCTTGAGAACTGCCTTAACCGCACCGGAGAAGCCCTCCATATTCTTTTCCAAATCTTCAAGAACTCGGGCACGGTCATTTTTCTCCGCCATTTGACGGGCAAGTTTTTCGGTGTCCTGCTTTATTTTTTCAGCCTTTTGCCTTTTGGCGTCAACCTTCATTTGATAGCCGCCGAGAGAATTTTGATATTCGTCAATTCTTTCTTTCAAAAATTCAAGATTTTTGTTGCTCTCGTCCGCCTGACTTTGAGTGTATTCAATATCCTTTTGTGTAGCTTCGATTTGAGAAGCAATTGTATCTTTTCGTGAATTAATCTCATCAATCGACGAGGTCGCCTGTGAAATCTTAACCTTGCTGTCCGAAAGTTTAACGGTAAGCGATGTAAGCCTTTGGTTAAGTTCAACCGTTTTGTCCGAAAACTCCAAATTGTCGTTTTGAACTCTGCTGAGTTCATTTGCCACATTTTCAAGTTCTGCCTTTTTTTCGGCAATCAACTTTTCATTTTGAGCGATAACGGCATTTTTTGCTTCTATCTGCTCGTCAATGGTTGCACCCGTGCCGTCCGCATCACTTATATCTGCCGTAAGCCTTGCAATAGTTTCATTATTATGTTCAAGAGTTGCATTAAGAACGCTGATTTCGCCATCCTTACGAAGAGCTTCTTCTTCATATCCGGAAGCGCCGAGTCTGCTTTGCTCGATTTCCAAATTAATTGAAGTGACCTTTTCGGCAACATCTTCTATTTCTTTTTCTATAGAAGCAAGCTCATTTTCCGATACCTCATAGGAAGCCTTAACCGCATCGATTTTGTGTTCCTGTTCACGCAAATCAACCGTAAACTTATTAATTTTATTAAGCCAAACACCGATTTCAAGCGTTTTCTTTTCTTCGGAATATTCAAGAAACTTTTGTGCCTTTTCGCTCTGCGTTTTAAGAGGGCCAACACGGCTTTCAAGCTCACCGAGAATATCGAGAAGTCGAACCAAATTTTCCTGTGCTTGGTCAAGTCTGCGTTCTGCGTCTTTTCTCTTGTGACGGAAGCGTGAAATACCTGCCGCTTCTTCAAACAGTTCCCGTCTGTCCTCGTTTTTAGCCGAAATGATAGAGTCGATTTTGCCCTGACCTACCATAGAATATCCGTCCGAGCCGAGACCCGTGTCCATAAACAACTCGTGAATATCCTTTCGTCTGACGCTTTCACCGTCTATCTTGTATTCGCTCTCACCAGAACGGTAATAGCGACGGGTAACGGTAACGATTTCACCGTGGTCTTTGAGCGTACCGTCCGAATTGTCAAGAGTGAGCATAACCTGAGCAAAACCGAGTGCCTTACGCTTTGATGTTCCGCCGAAAATGACATCTTCCATCTTTGAGCCTCTAAGCGACTTTGTGCTTGTTTCACCGAGAACCCAACGAACAGCGTCGGAAATATTACTTTTACCCGAACCGTTAGGTCCCACAACTGCGGTAATGCCCTTGCCGAAATTTAATTCTGTTTTGTCGGGGAACGATTTGAACCCCTGCATTTCAAGTGATCGTAGTAACATATCTTTTACCGTCTTATAATCTTTAAATCGTCTTTTGCAACCTTGTCGGTTACAGTAACCTTTATGTTATATCCCTCTTCCATAAGGAAGTAAATATTGCGTTTTTGCTGACCCTTTAGTTGAGATACCGAGCGTGGATTAACCATAATTTCATAATCTCCGGGTCTTAATTTAAGTATTTTATTGAGCATAAATCTGCTCTTGACTATCTCACCGAACGATTCGTGATAAGCACCTGCAACGGCGTTTTTCTTTATGTCGTTTGATGCGTGAAGTCCGAGCCTTATAATCTTTATACCTGCTTCTTCAAACATAGGAACAAGCTTTGTACAAAGATTTGCCGCATCGTCAACCGTTTGCGGTTTAAACACCTCGTCCTCGTAAAGCTTGGCAAGCATTGTACCTTTGAGCACAACCGTCGGGTAAATTCGCACGGTTGCCGGCTGAAGTGCAATAATTTTTTTTGCCGTTTCAATTGCCCTCTCGTCGGTATCAAGATACAGTCCCGTCATCATTTGCAGTCCGAGTTCAAAACCGTACGACTTGATAAGGTTTGAGGCGTTTACAACATCCTGTGCCGTATGTCCCCGCAAATTTGCTTTTAGCACTTCGTCGTCCATACTTTGAGCACCGAGTTCGATTGAAGTAACTCCGTAATTTTTAAGAAGTGTAAGTACCTCGTCATCTATAAAATCGGGGCGGGTGCTGATTCTTATTCCCTTTACATCTCCGCTTTTGACATAAGGATAAGCCGCCTGCAAAAGAGTGAGCATATAATCCCTGTTAATCGCCGTAAACGAACCGCCGAAAAATGCAATTTCGTATTCATATCCTTTTTTGTTAAGTGCCGTTTCGACAGCGGTTTTTACATCGTCTGCTGTAGGCTGTTTTACATTGCCCGTAATTGTTTTTTGATTGCAAAACGAGCACTGCTGAGGACAGCCGAGGTGCGGAATAAAAATGCTTATATTACCTTTTTTCATATGATTCCCATCAGCGAAAGTGCCTCTTTCGCCGCCTCCTGCTCTGCCTGTTTTTTGCTTCTGCCAACGCCTCTGCCGACAACATTTGAATTGAGGTGAACCTCTGCTTCAAAAGTTTTATCGTGGTCGGGTCCTTTTTCGGCAACTATAACATAATTGAGCGTTTCGTCTTTGTTTTGCTGAATAATTTCCTGCAAGGTAGTTTTGTAGTCCTTAAACAGAATATGATGTGTGCTTATATCTCTTGCAAGAAAGTGAAGAATATGTTTTTTTGCCGGTTCCATACCGCCGTCAAGATAAATTGCGGCAATGAGTGCTTCAAAAGCATTTTCAAGGTTTGAATCTCTGTCCTTACCGCCCATCTTTTGTTCGCCTCTGCCGAGAAGGAGATAATCGCCGAGATTGATTTCTCTTGCAAAATTTGAAAGCGACTGAGTGCAAACAAGTGAAGAACGAAGTTTTGACAGTTCGCCCTCCGCCATATCGGGAAATTTGTGATACAGATATTCGGCTGAAACAACGCTTAAAACAGCGTCACCCAAAAATTCCATTCTTTCATTATTGAATTTCTTTTGATTGTCGTTTGCATAAGAGGAGTGCGTCAACGCTTCCTCCAGATATATCTTTTTCTTAAAGGTATATCCTATTTTTTCTTCTAAAGTTGAAATATCCATTTTACTGTTCGCTTTGCAATTCCTGTTCTATTTTATTTATCAAATCGGTTTGCAAAAACATAACCGCCTGTTTAATTGCATTTTTAAAGCAACGGGCGTCTGCCGAACCGTGAGCCTTAATAACCGGCTTGCGTACTCCGAGCATAACCGCTCCGCCGTATTCTTTATAGTCAAACTGTGTTTTCATATCGTTTATTCCGGAGCGTACCCCGAGATACGAAATTTTGCTTAATGTGTTTTTGTAAAAAGCGTTTTTAATGCCCTGCATAAGCACCTTTGCAACGCCCTCATAAGTTTTGAGTATCAAATTACCCGTAAAGCCGTCTGCAACGACAACATCTGCGTCGCCAAACGGTATCTGTCTACCCTCAATGTTACCGATAAAATTATAAGCGGCTGATTTCATCATTCGGTACGCTTCCTTAATAACGGGAGTGCCCTTGGTTTCCTCCGTGCCGTTATTTGCAAGTGCAACCGTAGGATTTGCAACGCCGAAAATATTTTGCATATATATCGAGCCGAGAAGACCGAACTGACAAAGGTATTCGCTTTTACACTCGGCATTCGCACCGCAATCCATAAGCACAAACGGCTTATTCGCACTTGGCATAACCGAAGCTATTGCCGGCCGCTTAACGCCTTTTATTCTTTTCGTAATCAAAGTTGCACCAACAGTAATCGCACCGGTGTTGCCGGCACTGACAAAAGCGTCGCCCTCGCCGTCATTAAGGAGTTTAAAGCCTACCGCCATCGAGCTGTCGGGCTTACCTTTGAGCACGGTTCTTGCGTCATCGCAATTATCTATAACCTGCGTGCAGTTAATAATTCTTGTATTTTTAAGAGTTATGTTATTATCCTTAACGCAGTCGTTGATAACATTTTCGTCGCCGAGAAGAAGAACTTCGTCAATAGCATATTCATCTACAGCAAGCATCGTGCCCTTGATTATTTCAAGCGGTGCGTTATCTCCGCCCATAGCATCTACAATAATTTTCATAATTGCTCCAAAGCTCTGTTTGCAAGAGCCGCATATCTTTCTCTTTTATCTCTGATTTTAGGTTCAATCGGCGGTAAAATACCAAAGTTTGCACCCATAGGCTGAAAATTCGTCACACTCTCATCGCTTATATATTGCGACAGTGCACCAATCATATTGTATTCCGACAAAACAAGCGGTTCTTCACCCCGTGCCCGTCTTACGGCATTGATACCTGCCATAATACCCGAAGCCGCCGACTCCATATAACCCTCAACTCCGGTGATTTGACCGGCAAAAAAGATATTCGGATTGCTTCTTAAACCGAAATCCGCATTGAGAAGCTTAGGCGAATTCAGAAACGAATTTCTGTGCATAACGCCGTAGCGAACAAATTCCGCATTTTCAAGCCCCGGAATCATAGAGAACACTCGCTTTTGCTCACCGAATTTCAAATTTGTTTGAAAGCCGACAAGGTTGAACATTGTGCCCTTGCTGTTTTCACGGCGAAGCTGAACGCACGCCCACGGTCTGTGACCTGTGTTCGGGTCAACAAGTCCGACCGGTTTCATAGGACCGAAGCGTGGAGCGTCAAGTCCTCTCTTTGCAAGTTTTTCAATCGGCATACAGCCCTCGTAAACATCAAAATCGTGTACAACCGCACCCTCGGCATTGATAAGTTCTTCAATAAAGTTCTCATATTCCGCCTTGTTAAAAGGGCAGTTGATATAATCGTCCTCGCCGCCTCTGTCATATCTTGAAGCACCGAACGCCTTTTGCATATCAACGCTGTCTGCCGTAACAATCGGAGCCGCCGCGTCATAAAACGACAAATAATCTCCGCACAGCTTTTGTATTTCCTCACCGAGTTTGCCCTCCGTGAGAGGGCCTGTTGCAATAATAAGAATTTCATCATCGCTCGGCAAAATCTCTTCCACAAGTCTGTGTTCAACCGTAATATTCGGATGAGAATTAATCATATCCGTAACGGTTTCGGAAAATTCATTTCTGTCCACGGCAAGAGCACCGCCTGCCGGAACCGCACAGTTTCTTGCAACGGGAACGGTGAGTGAACCGAGACGGGCCATTTCTTCTTTTAAAAGCCCTGCCGCACTGTCAATTCTTGACGCCTTGAGCGAATTTGAACAAACAAGTTCCGCAAAATTTTTGCTTTTATGTGCCGGTGAAAACCTTTCGGGTTTCATTTCAAGCAAAGTGACATTACAGCCTGCTTCGGCTATCTGCCACGCCGCCTCACACCCTGCAAGTCCGGCACCGATAACTGTAAATTTTTTCATAATCACTTTTTCTTAGGTGCAGGCTTTGTAAATCCGCAACCCTCTGTATCCGGACAGTAAAGCACATTGCCC
>CAVBQD010000051.1:0-12602 GCA_963597385.1 bacterium
ACAAAGCTTCGCTAAAATAATTTTGGCGTGTTTCAGGGGCTTTATCGACAGTCTGGGTTCCCCTTTGCAAGGGGAGCTGTCGTACTTTATGTACGACTGAAGGGTTAACATTTACGAAATCCTGTTTTTTACGGGATTTCTTTTATTTTATATTGTATCTTATTGTGTTTTGTGATAAAATAAATCTATCTATTAAAATATCGGAGGATTAAAGTATGTACAACGATTATTACGATTCAATCGCAAAGGTTGCCGAAACCGACAGCGAGGTTGCAGATGCAATGGCTCTTGAACTTAAGCGTCAAAGAGAAAACATTGAACTTATCGCTTCGGAGAACCTTGTATCTCCTCAGGTTATGGCTGCTATGGGTTCGGTTCTTACAAATAAGTATGCCGAGGGCTTGCCGTCAAAAAGATATTACGGCGGCTGTCAGTATGTTGATATTGTGGAAGAAATTGCCATTAAGCGTGCTTGCGAACTTTTCGGTTGCAAGTTTGCCAATGTTCAGCCTCACTCCGGTGCACAGGCAAACACAGCGGTTTATCTTGCACTTCTTAAACCGGGCGACACTGTTATGGGTATGAGTCTTGATAACGGCGGACATCTTACTCACGGTTCTCCTGCAAATATTTCGGGCAAGTATTTCAACTTTATTCCTTACGGCGTAAATGAAGAGGGATATATTGACCTTGCGGCTTTTGCAAAACAGGTAAATAAAGTTAAGCCTAAGCTTATCGTAGCCGGTGCTTCAGCTTATCCGAGAGAAATCGATTTTGCAACTATGGCTGATATTGCTCACGCAAACGGTGCAATGTTTATGGTTGATATGGCTCACATTGCCGGTCTTGTTGCGGCAGGACTTCATCAGTCACCGATTCCTTATGCCGATGTTGTTACAACAACTACACACAAAACTCTCCGCGGACCTCGCGGCGGTCTTATCCTTTGCAACAATTCTTATCTTGCAAAGAAACTTAATTCGGCTGTGTTCCCGGGTACACAGGGCGGTCCTTTGATGCATGTTATCGCAGGTAAGGCAGTATGCTTCGGCGAAGCTCTTAAACCTGAATTTAAAGATTATCAACAGCGTGTTATCGATAATGCACAGGTTCTTGCAAACGGACTTATTTCAAGAGGTCAAAACCTTGTTTCGGGCGGTACCGACAACCATCTTTGTCTCCTTGATTTGAGAGGTACGGGCGTAACAGGTAAGGAACTTGAAGCAAGACTTGATGAGGTTCACATCACTCTTAACAAAAACACTGTTCCTAATGAACCGCTTTCACCGTTTGTTACTTCAGGTGTTCGTATCGGTACTCCTGCCGCTACAACCCGTGGACTTAATACAGATGATTTTGATAAAATTGCAGAATATATCGCTCTTGCCGTTACCGACTACGATGCTAAAAAGCAGTACATTCTTGACGGCGTTGCCGAAATTTGTGCAAAATATCCTCTTTATGAGTAACAGTATTTGATTATGATTAACTTGCTTGGCAGAATATTCGGAGTTCTTATGAACTTCGTTTATTCGTTCTTTAAGCTTAATAAAACAAAAAATCAGGTCGCTTTTATCTCCCGTCAAAGTGAAACTCCGTCGCTTGATTTTCGGTATTTGATTGACGAAGTGCAGGAAAAATATCCGCAGTATGAAGTCGTTGTCCTTTGTAAGATGATACCGGATTCGCTCAGCGGTAAAATCAAGTATATGACAGAGATTTTCAGGCAGATGAAAGCATTGTCGCAGTCAAAGGTTGTTGTGCTTGACGGCTATTGTATTCTTGCTTCAATCTTGAATCATAAAAAAAGTTTGAAGATTATACAAATTTGGCATGCACTCGGTGCATTTAAGCGTTTTGGTAAATCGGTTCTCGATATGCCGGGAGGCAAATCGTCTGCCACCGCAAAGGCGTTCAAAATGCACAGAAATTATGATTTGATTGCCGCTTCGGGTGATAAATGCGTACCGTATTTTGCCGAGGCTTTCGGTCAACCCGAGGAGAAGTTTATTCCTATCGGCATTCCCCGTATGGATTATCTTACCGACGAGAAAAAATCCGAAGAGGTAAAAAATAATGTCTATTCCGTTTATTCCGAGCTTGACAATGGCAAAAAAACTATTCTTTATGTTCCTACCTTTAGGGATAGAACAGAGGATATAGAAGCACTTCATACGGCGACGGCAGACTTCGTTTCAAAGGTTGATTATTCAAAATACAACCTTATTGTAAAACACCATGTTGTTGATACAAATCTTGAAGAAGTTTATGTCGACTCCGGTGAAAATCCGATTCGCGGCGAGCATTTCTCCGGTATGGATTTTATGTGTTCAAGCGACTGTGTTGTAACGGATTACAGTTCCGTCATTTATGAAGCGGTGCTTAAAAATCTGCCGATATACATCTATTGTTTTGACAGTGAAAAGTATCTTGACGAGCGTGGATTTTACATTGATTTTTGGCACGATATTCCTGCCGTTTACGGTAAAACAAGCGAAGATATCTTGGCGTCAATCGACAACAATGCAACCGTTGACAATGATAAAATCGCACGGTTCAAAAACGATTATGTAAATAAAAAGTTTGACAGTATCACGCGTGTTTACGGCAATATTATCAACCTGCTTATGCGTGACGAATACGATAATAAATATAACTATAAGGCGTAGTATGGGAAAAATTAAATCCGCACTTTACCCTCATCTTCAAAAAATGAGATATAAAAATTTAATATCCGCTTTTGAAAAAAGAAAAAAGTACGGTATAATTAATAATCAAATCCTTATGCTGTCCACTTCAAAAGGCAAACTCGGCGGCAATCTCGCGGCTGTTAAGGGCTATATTGAGCAAAACGGACTTGATTATAATATTGTCACCGTCACCTCAACCGAACAAATACCACTCGATGAACTCGGCAAAACTATGGCTCAAAGTAAGTACATTATGGTTGACGATTTTGAGCCGATGGTATATGTTCTCGCATTGCGTGACGGTCAGCACCTTGTTCAGCTTTGGCACGCTATGGGTGCGTTTAAAAAATTCGGCTATTGTCGTTCAACTGCCGAACCCGGTTCGCTCACTCATAAGAACTATACCGAGGCTGTCGTTTCATCTCCCGAGCTTTCTCAAATTTACGCTGATTCGTTCGGCATTTCGGTTGATAAAATTAAGCCTGTCGGCACTCCGAGAACCGATGTTTTTTTCAATGCCGACTATATTTCGGTTGCCAAGGAAAGGCTTTATTCCCGTGCTCCGGAACTGAAGAACAAAAAAATTTGCCTTTTTGCTCCTACATTTAGAGGGCAAAATGTTAATGACGCCTATTATCCCTATGAATTTATGGATTTGCAAAAATTGTCCGAGTCTCTCGGCAACGATTGGGCAATTATAGTCAAACTTCACCCTTTTGTTAAGGGTAAGCTCAGTATCCCCGAAAATCCGAATATTTATGATTTCGGAGATGAAAGAGAAATAAACGATATTCTTTTTATTACGGATGTGCTTGTTACCGATTATTCGTCCGTGATATTTGAAAATGCCATTATCGGCAATTCCGCCGTGCTGTACGCTCCCGATTATGAGGAATATAACAGCTCTCGCGGCTTCTATTTTGATTATAAAGATTATTCCTGCGGTAGTATCGTTACAAATCAAAGTGACCTTGCCGACGCAATTAAAAATATAACAAACGATAACGAAGATTATAAAGCGTTCAAAAAGAGATTTGTGTCTTTGTGTGACGGTCATTCTTGCGAACGCTTTGTTAAAGAAATATTAGAGGAAGGTTAGTATGTTAGAGTTATCAAATAAGTACAAAAATATGAAACCTTCGGCTACAAGAGAAATATTAAAAGCCACATCCGACCCGTCGGTAATTGCCTTTGCAGGCGGCTCTCCGGCAGTCGAGGCTTTCCCTTGCGAAGAAGTTAAAAAAATCAGTGCGGAAATTTTGGAAGAAAATCCTGTATCTGCCCTTGTTTACGGAGTTTCCGAGGGGTATGACCCACTTCGTGAAACCGTTAAGGCTTGGCTGAAAAAGAGAAATAATATCGGAACGGATGACGATACCGTTATTATTACAGCCGGCGGCACCCAGGTTATGGATATTACCACAAGAATTCTCACTTCCGAGGGTGACACGATTATTTGCGAAGAACCGTCGTTTATCGGTTCACTCAACGCTTTTCGCTCTCACGGTTGCAATCTTGTAGGCGTCCCTATCGACAGCGACGGTATGAATATCGAAGCTCTCGAAAAGGCTATCAAGGAAAATCCGAACGCCAAGTTTATTTATACAATTCCGAATTTCCAAAACCCGGGCGGAACTACCCTTTCTTGGGAAAAGAGAAAGGCTATGTACGCTCTTGCAAAGAAGTACGGTATTGCTATTTTGGAGGATGACCCTTACGGCAATCTCCGCACGGAGGGCGAGGATGTTCCGGCAATCAAAACTCTTGATGAGGACGGCATTGTTATCTACGCCGGTTCGTTCTCAAAAATTTTGGCACCGGGTATTCGTGTTGCCTATGCCGTCGTGCCGAATTCCGTTGCCGGTGCTTTCACTATCGGCAAGCAGGTTTCTGATGTTCACACAGGCGTTCTCAATCAGATGATTGTTTACCGCTGGTTCAAGGAATATGATGTTGACGCTCATATTGACGAAATCAGAAAGATTTACCGCAAAAAAATCAACCTTATGTGTGAAAAGCTTGATGAATATTGTCCTCAAATTGAGTATGTCAGACCGCAGGGCGGTTTGTTCCTTTGGGCAAAACTTCCCGATAATGTGGATATGCTTGATTATTGCAAACGCCTTGTAGATAACAAGGTTGCCGTCGTTCCGGGCAACTCGTTTATCGTGGACGAAACAAAACCGTGTAATTATATCCGCCTTAACTTCTCAACTCCGAGTGATGAAAACATCATCAAGGGCGTTAAGATTATGGGCGATGTTCTTAAAGAATATTAACAGAAAAGAGAAAATGTTATGTCAGAAGAAGTAAAAGTTGAAAAAAAGAAAAGGTCGCTGTCACTTATCCAGCCAACCTCGATTCCTACCCTCGGCAACTATCTCGGTGCTATGAAGGGTTGGGCTTCATTTCAGGATGATTTTGATACAATTTTCGGAATCGCCGATTTGCATTCAATCACGGTTCGCCAAGATCCCGCAAAACTCCGTTTGCAAACAACACAGCTGTATGCAATGCTTATGGCAGTTGGTCTTGACCCGCAAAAGAGTATCCTCTTTGTGCAGTCGCATGTTCCTCAACATAGCCAACTCGGTTGGATTTTGAACTGCTATACTCAGTTCGGTGAACTTAACAGAATGACTCAGTTTAAGGATAAATCGGCTCAGCACGCCGACAATGTTAACGCAGGTCTTTTCACTTATCCGTGTCTTATGGCTGCCGATATTCTTTTGTATCAGGCAGATGTTGTTCCCGTAGGTGCCGACCAAAAGCAACACCTCGAGATTACCCGTGACATTGCGGAACGCTTCAACGGCATTTACGGCAATGTGTTTACTGTTCCCGAGCCTTATATTCCCAAGGCAGGTGCAAGGGTTATGTCACTTCAAAATCCGACTTCAAAAATGTCCAAGTCCGATCCTAACCCAAAGGGCACTGTTTATCTTACAGATGAGCCTAATGTTATTATGAAAAAGTTTAAGTCTGCTATTACCGACAGTGAAATGTCTGTTCATTATGCAGACGGCAAGGACGGAATCAACAATCTTATGACTATTTATTCCGCAGTAACAGGCGACAGCTTTGAAACTATCGAACACGACTTTTCGGGCAAGGGCTACGGCGATTTCAAAAAGGCAGTCGGCGAAGCTGTTGTTGCCGAGCTTGAACCTGTTCAAAAGAAGTATAATGAACTTTTGCAGGACAAAAAATATCTTCAGGAGTGCTGGACAGCAGGTGCGGACACTGCATCGTATTTTGCAAACAGAACTCTCACTAAGGTTATGAAAAAAGTCGGCTTTCTTGCAAAATAAGATTAAAACCCACTATGTCAGCTTCCATTAGAAAGCTCTCATAGTGGGCTTTTTATAATTATCATTTTTTATTATATTTGGTGTTTAATTTCATTTTACAATCCACCTAAAGAAAAAAGCCACAACGAAGATTTATATAAGTAATCTTTGTTGTGACTGTATCATATTTATTTATAAACTCTTTCGATTCTCGGATTTACCATAAGCGGAGAAATTTCCACGCTTGCCAAATCACCGGGTTTTACAGTTAACTAATTTATTAATGAGACAATTCATTAGCTTTACTCTTTAATTCTTGAACTAAGCTGTTGATTTGTTCTCTTTCACTTTTATTTAACAGCCTGTATTCGGCAATAAGCATTTTTTCCTCTGCATCCAATCCGTTTACATAATTTGAATCACTTAATCGGTCAAATATAGGATTTGCAACTGAAAGTTCTGAGCTACTTTTGTAAAAATCATCAATCGATTTACCGAATATTGTTGCAAGCATCGCAAGTTGAACGATATTTGGCATGCTGTCTCCGGTTTCCCACTTTGTGTAAGTGGTTCGGTCCGTGCCCATAATTACAGAAAGCTGTGCTTGAGTAAAATTATTTTGCTCTCTAAAACTTCTGATATTCTTTTTTATTGTCTCTTTTATAGTATAATCATTTTTAGTCATGAGAATATCACCTCACTTCTAAATTATTATAGCATACTTGTTCGACAAAAAGCAACATTTATCTTTAGTTTTTGCCAACATTACAAAATCGGTTGTTTTGAAAATACACGCAGGTACAATAATCAGATTAAATCTTTATGAAAAATATTTATCCGATTTTCGTTTGCTTTTTATTCATTCTTTTTGCATAGGTTATCATTACCGTGCCTATCATAATGCCTGCCGCAAGGCCGAAGGTAACTGTTGCCGTTGTTTTTAGGTTGCTCCAAAACAAAGTTTTATCGCCGTCCAAAATCCCTCTCATTGTGTAGTAAAGAGCACCTCCGGGAATAAGTGGAATTGTGCCCGGCACAAGATAAACATTTGACGGTGCTTTAAGCCTTTTAGACATAACCTGGCTGTATAAATAAACAAATAATGCCGCCGCAAAGTTTGATAAAAACATATCGCCTGTTATATGATTAATCAGCAAAAACAAAGCACATCCAAGTCCGCCGCCTATAGTTGAGGCAAGAACATTCTTTTCACTTACTCTGAAAAAAATCGAAAAACCGAGTGCACCTGTGGTTGCCGTTAAAATTTGAATTAAAGCTTCTTTCATTTAATCAGTCCTCCGAGAATAATCATTGACATTGCATATCCGCCAGCAATTGCAACGGCAGTCAGCAAAGCTTCGATAAATTTGTACAGCCCGGCAATAATATCTTTGTTGAACATTTCCTGAATGGAATTAACAAGAAGAAGTCCCGGAATAAACAGCATTATATCACCGATCATAACCTTGTCGATTTTGTCACCGATTCCGGCATATATGCAAAGTATCGCAAGTACGCCTGCCAAAAAACTTGCCGTAAAAGTGTAAACAATGTTGTTAATGTTCCTTAATCTAAAATGATAATCCATAAAATATATAAATATTCCGATAAGTGCCGCCGCAAGTCCGTCAAAGATACTTCCTCCGAAAAAGACAGCAAAACTTCCTGCCGCAAGCACATAACCTATGCATTTTATTACAGGCTTCGGTTTCGTCTTTTTTGGGTTCTTAATCATTCTGTCAAGTTCTTCAACGCTCGGTTTGTTTTCACAAATGTATTTATAAATATTGTTTAAATCTTCGCTTCTTCCAAGGTCGGTACCGCCTTTCGTTACACGAATACTTTGCGTGAAATGTTTGCCCTCATCGGTTTTAATTGTTGCAACAATTAAACTTGTAACCGCATAAATTTCTATATGCTCAAATCCGTACAATTTGCACAGCTTTATCAGCGAATCTTCAACTTCTTTAATTTGCGTGCCGGAAGAAACATATTGACTTCCGAATTCAAGTAAATCCTCAAGAAACAATTCGCATTGTCTGTCGTCCATATTCAACGCCCCTCTCTGATTTAATTATAAATTAACAGGTGATTTTGTCAATATTATTTTGTTTTTGCTTTGATTGACAAAATCATTTTACTAATATATAATTTATACAATATTTATTTTAGAAAAAAGTGATAATTATGCATGAACTCGGAATTGTTTTTCATATTGCGAAAGCCGTAGAAGATGTTGCAAAGGAAAATAATGTTAAACATATAAATAAAGTGGTGCTTCAAGTCGGCGAGGTTTCAAGTGTTATACCCGATTACCTTACCGATTGCTGGAATTGGAACGCCAAAAAAACAGAACTTCTAAACGGATGTTTGCTTGAAAACGAGCCTATCAAGGCAATTACCCATTGTGAAGATTGCGGAGATAATTATCCCACCGTTGAATACGGTAAAACTTGTCCTTATTGCAAAAGTGAGAACACATATCTGATTACGGGCAATGAGGTGCTTATTAAAGAAATCATTGTAGACGACTAAGGGGGGGTTATATATTATGAAAAAAAGTTTAAACGGAACTTGGCTCTTTAAACAAAATACGGAAAACAAGTGGTTGAACGCAACGGTTCCGGGTTGTAATTTCCTTGATTTGATGAAAAACGGTGTTATTGACGACCCGTTTTTAAAACTCAATGAAAATGATGTACAGTGGGTTGGTAAAGCCGATTTTGAATATAAACGCACATTTCAAATAACGGATGAAGAATTGAAATCCGACAGCATATTGCTTTGTGCCGATATGCTTGATACTGTGTGCGATGTTTTTATTAACGACGATTTTGTATTTTCAGCCGATAACTGCTTTGTTAAACACGAATTTGAAATTAAAAATTTTCTTAAAAAAGGCGAAAACGAAATTGTAATTTATTTCCATTCTCCGGTCAATTGGGTTAAGGATAAATATAAAGAGTGCCTTACTCCCGTGAATTCAAACGGGCAAAACGGAATTGTCCATATTCGTAAGCCGCAGTGCCACTTTGGTTGGGATTGGGGCCCTGTGCTTCCTTGCAGCGGTATTACCGATGATATTTACATTGAATTTGTCAATGATGGCAGAATTGACGGTTTAGCCGTTTCTCAAATTTGCAATATTACCGACGCAACAGTTAATGTGAAAGTTGAATATACAGCCTACAAAGACTGTGAGTGCAAAATAACGCTGACATCTCCAAACGGTGAAGTTATGTCGGCAAACGGAAATACCGCTCATTTTGATATTGAAAACCCCGAACTTTGGTGGACTTACGATTTGTCGGATAAAAAGGAACAACCGCTTTATACCTTGACTGCCACCCTTTTGTCTAACGGCAAGGTTGTTGACGAATGTTCAAAGAAAATCGGTATTCGCAAAATCGAACTTAACAGAGAACTTGACGGCTACGGCAAAAATTTCCAGTTCAAGATAAACGATGTGCCGATTTTTGCCAAGGGTGCAAATTATATCCCACCCGACAGCTTTATTACACGCTTTGATGATGAAAAGTTGAATTACCTCCTTGATGCATTTCAGTTTTCAAATATGAATGTGCTTCGCATTTGGGGTGGCGGATATTACGGCAGTGACGCTCTTTATAATGAATGTGACAAAAGGGGTATTCTTGTTTGGCAGGACTTTATGTTTGCGTGCCAGGCTTATCCGTTTTTCAATGACAACTTCCTTGAAAATGTGAAAAGGGAAGTGGAGTATAATGTAAAGCGTATTTCTTCTCATCCGTCGCTTGCCTTGTGGTGCGGTAATAACGAAATTGAAGATATGCATATGGCGTGGATTAATATGCCGAAATATATTGCGTGGACAAAAAAGTTTTTCTATGATATTCTTGAAAAGGAAATCAGGAAATACGATTTTCACACTCCGTACACTCCGGGTTCGCCTGTCGGTAAAAACCACAACGAGGGCGTCTATGCAGACAATGTGGGCGATACTCACCTTTGGGGCGTATGGCACGGCTTGAAGCCTATGAATTATTACAGAAAGCGTATGACCCGTTTTTGCAGTGAATTCGGCTTTGAATCCTTGCCCGATATGAACAGCATTCGTATTTTTGCCGATAAGTCGGATTATAACCTCAACAGTCCTGTTTTTCTTTCACACCAAAAGTGTATGAACGGCAACGATAAAATGGTTTACTACATTGCCGGCAGATTTGATTTGCCAATGCATTTTAGGGATTATGTTTATCTTTCGCAGGTAACACAGCTTGAGTGTATTCGTGACGCAACAGAGCATTGGAGAAGAAACAAGGGCAGATGTAACGGCTCGATGTATTGGCAGTTTAACGATTGTTGGGGCGTTTGCTCGTGGTCGAGTATTGATTATTACGGCAACTATAAGGCACTTCAGTACGGTGCAAGGCATTTTAACGCTCCGCTTACCGTATCTTTTGAAGATACAAAGGACTGTATCAAACTGTTTGTTCTTAATGATAAAATTTCACCTCAGGAGGTTATCCTCGAATATTCGCTTTTCAACTTTGAAAATGGTATACTTGAAACCAAGTTGTACGATATAACCGTTGATACAAAAGCTTCGTTCAACATTCCTGTTTCTTGGTGCAATGATTATGACAAAAAGTCAACCGGCATTGTTGCTGTTTTGAAGCAAAACGGTAAGACAGTCGCTAAAAAGACTTGTCTTTTTGATAACGAAAAGAACCTTAACTTGCCAAAGTCAAAACTGAAAACTAAGGTATTTGTCAAGAATAACAGTGTTGAACTTCATATCAAAACCGACAAATTTGCCCGCCTTGTAAAAGCCGAATGTTCTGCAACCTGTCTTCCGTTTTCCGATAACTTCTTTGATTTGCTTCCGGGTGAAGAAAAGGTAATTACAATGAAACTTGACGGCACCGTTTCGGCAAAAAAGGTTGCCGAAAACACGGTTGTTTACAGTCTTACGGACATTGAATTTAATAAAAGCAAACTTAATTCATTAGCAAAAAGGGCAAAGCTGTATTTTTCACCGATTAATATAGCCAATGCCATTCATCATGGCAAAATCCCAAAAGATGAAAAGCTCTAAAACAAAAACTGTATCGCAAAACGGTACAGTTTTTTGTTGTCATATAAATTGCTTTCTGTATTCGCTCGGGCTTTTGTTATAATGCTTTTTAAACGCTTCGGCATAATAACTGCCACCCGAGAAGCCTACCGTACTTGCAATTTGTGTTATTGTCATATCCGTGTTTTTCAAATACCAAGTGCTTTGGTGTAAACGGTACTGGATTAAATATGCATTTGGAGTTGTGCCTATATGCTTTTCAAAAAGTTTACAGCATTTGCTTTGACCGACCGCTCCCGATTTTGCAATGTCGTCAAGCGTTATTTTTTCTTTATATGATTTTTGGATAAATCCTATCATATCTTTTAAAACCGTAAAATCATTGTTTTCAATTTTCCGTACGGCAGGTGCTTTGGTGTTGCCGAAAATAAGCGACCATATTTTTATGATGTAAGCGGAAATTTCAAGCACGGCAGATGAGTTGCTTTTTGCTTTGTATATGCTTAATATATTGTTCAGTATTTCACTTTGCCACTGAATATCGGCTGAAAGCTTTATATACGGAACATTTTGATTATTTAAAAGCGGTAAAACAAAATCTCGCTCAAAAGCCTGTGACACGCACAGTAAAATCGGATGAATTAAAATACAGATAAATTCGCATTCGCTCTTGCTTTTTGAAAACCCGTAATGTAATTGCCTCGAATTTACAAATATACCGTCACCTTGTTTTATTGTGATAATTTCACCGTTGACATTGTAATTCATTTCGCCGCTTAAAACAAATATAAACTCGATATCGTCGTGCCAATGCGGCGGTGCTTCGAAATTATCATAAAACGAGAGCAAAGCCCGTCTGATGTATATCGGGTATTCTTCAAAATCATAGTGTACTATTTCCGAACAGTCATCTTTTATATCAACAGATAACATAAAAACACCTCGCAGGATTGTTATAATAATATGTAGGATATTGATTGAAAGTAAGTGATATTCACGATATAATTATAACATAAACAGCAATTATGTCAATGTGAGGTAGAAAGGTGAACATAAAAACATCTGAGTTTTCAAAAAAACTGATTACACTTGTTTTGCCTATAGCTTTTCAACAGTTTATGCTTGCTCTCGTAAGTGCTTCCGATGCCGTTATGCTCGGAATGCTCAGGCAAGACGCGTTGTCGGCAGTGTCGCTTGCAGGTCAGGTAACTTTTGTTGAAAATTTGTTTTTTGCCGCCGTAACAATTGGACTCTCGATGCTTGCGGCACAGTATTGGGGTAAAAAAGATAATGCCTCGGTTGAAAAAATATTCGCTTATGTTATGAAAATCACTGCTGTTGTATCTTTTGTGTTTTTCCTTGCAGGATTATGCGTTCCGAGGGCGTTGATGCACATTTTTACCAACGACAAAACAATGGTTGACGGCGGTGTGACTTATTTAAAAACCGTCTCGCTCTCGTTTTTCTTGTCCGGAATTTCACAAATATATCTTTGCATACTTAAAAACACGGGCAGAGCAGGGAAGTCAAGCCTTATCAGTTGCGTGAGCGTAGTGATTAATATTG
>CAVBQD010000052.1:0-12387 GCA_963597385.1 bacterium
CTCTACGATATTCAAATAAAAAACAATGAATACTATGTTGCACAAAGCAGTGCGGTTAAAACCTACACCGTGTCTATCGAAGCGGCAAGGGGAGAGATTGTTGACCGTAACGGCAATGTCCTTGTTACCAATCGCAAAGGAAACAGTATTATTCTCGACGCCGCATATTTCCCGAGTGCAAAGAATAACGATGCAAGAAATGTAATTGTTATTAATCTTATAAAGCTGTTCAACAAAAGCAATGAGGAATATGTGCACAATCTTCCGCTTAAAATCGGAAAAAACGGCAAGATTAAGTTTTTCACCGAAAAAGACGATGAAAATTACGAATCGGCTATTAAAACGATGAAAAGCAAGGATATGTTTAATCTTCAATCATACGCAACGGCTCAAAATTGCTTTGACGCTATGGTTGAAAAGTACGGGCTTGAAAAGTACGATACAAAGACCGCTCTTGCCATCGGTAACATAAGATACGAGCTGACAAGGTGTTTGTTTTCCGTTTCAAATCCTGTTACGATTGCAGACGATGTAAGTGACGAAACCGTCGCTCAAATCAAGGAAAACAAAACTATGTACAGGGGTGCGGATGTTCAGGTAGTGGCGTACCGTTCGTATACGGATTCATCGCTTGCGTCGCACATTATCGGTACCGTAAGAAAAATCAATGCCGAGGAATATGCCGAACTCAAAGACAGCGGCTACGGCATTAATGACGAAATAGGCGAGTCCGGTATAGAAAAAGCGTGTGAAAGCGATTTGAGAGGTACTCCGGGTGAAAAAACCGTTACTATCGACACGGAGGGTAATGTTACCGAAACAATTACGAAAGAGCCTGTTCAGGGCGATACGATTGTATTGACCATTGATAAGGATATGCAAAAAATCGCGGAGAAAAAACTGCGTAAAATTTGTCTTAAAACATCAAGCGAAGCGACCGGTGCGGTTGTTGTTGAAGATGTTCACAGCGGCGAAATTCTTGCGGCGGCAAATTATCCGACATTTGATTTGAACGATTATTACAGCGATTATCAAAAACTTGCCTCAAACAGCCAAAAGCCTCTTTTCAACCGTTTTGCGATGAGTGCTTTTGCACCGGGTTCAACTTTTAAACCGCTTATGGCTGTTGCCGGACTTGAGGAGGGTAAAATTACCAAAGACACATATTTTACCTGTAACAAGTATTTTAAAATTTCAGATATGACATTTAAGTGTACAGCTTCTCACGGCGGTTTGAATGTCGAGGGTGCACTTGAGCATTCTTGCAATGTGTTCTTTTACAATACATCTCAAAAACTCGGTATTGACCTTATGA
This sequence comes from bacterium, assembly GCA_963597385.1. Classification (GTDB taxonomy): domain Bacteria; phylum Bacillota; class Clostridia; order Oscillospirales; family Acutalibacteraceae; genus Eubacterium_R. Next base: position 1,316 of record CAVBQD010000052.1, read on the forward strand.
ACAAGTACGGTAAAATGTTTGGTCTGGGTCAAAAAACAGGCGTTGAAATTCCGGAGTCAAGCGGTATTATGGCAGGTCCGGAGTACAGAAAAAAGTTTGATATGGTGTGGCGACCGGGTGATACCGTTCAGTGTGCCATCGGTCAGTCCGATAACCTTTTAACTCCGCTTCAGCTTGCAAATTATTGTGCCACAATAGCAAACGGCGGTACAAGATACAAAACTCATTTTGTAAAGTCTAAAATTTCCTCCGCAACAGGTGTTGTAAACGAAACGGGAGTTACCGTTGAAGAGGAAACAGGTATAAGTCAAAACACCTTTGATATTGTAAAATCCGGTATGCGTCGCGTATCGCTTTACGGCGGTCCAAACAAGGTGTTTAACAAACTCAGCGTAAAAACAGCTTGTAAAACGGGTACTTCACAGGTAGTTGTAAACGGCGTTAAGCACAATAACGGCTTCCTTATTACTTTTGCTCCGTACGACAATCCTGAAATCAGCATAGGTTCTGCTATCGAAACGGCGGGTTCGGGCTCTTCAACGGCAGAAATTACAGCCGCAATCATAGATTATTACTACAGTAATAACAACAGCGAGGAAAAGGCACAGACAGATTCCACGCTTTTACCGTAAAAAACTTCAAAAAAATCTTGAAAAATCACTATAATATGGTATTATAATATATATGAGAAATTATTATCAAACAGGAGAGGGTATTATGAACATTGCACTTATAGCACACGATGCAAAAAAAGAACTTTTGGTTCAGTTTTGTATTGCTTACTGCGGAATTATCAGCCGACATGATGTTTGTGCAACCGGAACAACAGGCAAACTTGTTAAGGAAGCAACAGGTTTGGAAATCAATTGCTTCTTGAGCGGTGCACAGGGCGGCGGTCAGCAGATTGCAAGCCGTATTGCCTGCAACGAAATTGACCTTTTGATTTTCTTCAGAGATCCTCTCAATCCAAAGCCTCACGAACCGAACGATAACGATTTACTTCGTCTTTGCGATGTGCACAACATTCCGTTTGCAACAAATATCGCAACTGCCGAGGCACTTATCAGGGGTGTTGAGCGAGGCGACTTTGAGTGGAGAGAAATTGTTAATCCGAGATATAATCAAAAAAAGTAATTTCATAAATTATATAACGAGGTGCAAGTTTTTCCTTGCACCTCAAAAATTGTATATAGGAGAAAAGTTATGGCACTTGTTACAAAAGCTATTAAGGGCACCAAGGATGTATTACCGTCCGAAGTGTACAAAAATCAATATATCGAGGCTACCTGCCTCGCGGTTGCCGAAAATTTCGGCTACAAGGAAATGAGAACACCTGTGTTTGAACACACCGAGCTTTTTCAAAGAGGCGTCGGCGATACCACCGATGTTGTGCAGAAAGAAATGTACACATTTGACGATAAAGGCGGTCGTTCGATTACTCTTCGTCCGGAAGGCACTGCCGGTGCGGCAAGGTCGTTTTTGGAAAACGGTCTTTCAAACGAGGCACTTCCGCAAAAGATTTGCTACCTCACTTCCTGCTATCGTTACGAAAAACCGCAAGCCGGCAGACTTCGCGAATTTCACCAGTTCGGTATCGAATGTTTCGGTGCGACTTCACCGCTTGCCGATGCAGAAATGATTGCACTTGCAAAGCAAATTTTTGATGAACTCGGCGTTAAGGACTTACATCTTGAACTTAACTCAATCGGTTGTCCGACTTGCCGTGCGGAATATCATAAAGCACTTAAAGAATACTTTTCTTCGAGAGTTGACGAGCTTTGCGATACCTGCCGTGACAGACTTGACCGCAATCCTATGCGTATTCTCGACTGTAAAAGTCCTGTTTGCAGTGAAATTGCAAAGGACGCTCCGGTAGTTCTTGACTATCTTTGTGATGAGTGCAAAGAGCATTTTGAAAAGACAAAGAGCTATCTTGACGCAATGAATATTGAATATATCGTAAATCCTCAAATCGTAAGAGGACTTGATTATTATACAAAAACCGTGTTTGAATTTGTTGCCGATTCTATCGGTGCACAGGGCACTGTTTGCGGCGGCGGCAGATATGACGGACTTATTGAGGAACTCGGCGGTCAGCACACACCGTCTCTCGGATTCGGTATGGGTCTTGAAAGACTTCAGCTTGTTATGGAAGCACAAAAATGTGAATTCCCTGAGCCGTCCCGTCCGGATTTGTTTATTGTTGCCATGGGCGACAAAGCAACTCTCAAAGCGGTAGAAATAGCAAAAGATATGCGTGACGAGGGATACAGCGTTGTTTATGATTTAAACGGCAGATCGCTTCGTGCACAAATGAAATATGCCGATAAGATTAATGCAAAGTACAATGTTGTTATCGGCGACAATGAGGTGGATGCAAAATCCGCAATGCTTAAAGATATGGCGACCGGTGAACAAAGCGAAATCAGCCTTGAAACCTTTGTTTCGTCATATTACAGCATAACGCTTGAAAGCCAACTTAAAGATTTGGAAATTAACGGCGAAGCGTTCGATTTTAATTCACTGTTTCTCGGAGGACAAAATAATGACTAATTCAATTAAAGGTATGAAACGCACAGATTATTGTGCAAAGTTTGACCTTTCAAATGTGGGTCAAACAATAACTGTTTTCGGCTGGGTTCAGCGTCAAAGAGATTTGGGCAACCTTATATTCATCGACTTGCGTGACAGAACAGGTATAATTCAGCTTTCATTCAACGACCAAACTGACAGAGAAATTTTTGCTCTTGCACAGTCGGTAAGAAGTGAATTTGTTGTTGCCGCTACAGGCGTTGTAGCCGAAAGAGAAAGCAAAAATAAAGATATTCCTACAGGCGACATTGAAGTTATCGTATCTGATTTTCGCATTGTATCAAAAGCTAAAACACCGCCTTTTGAAATTGAAAAGAGCGAAAAAGTAGGCGACGAAACCACTCTTAAATACAGATACCTCAATCTTCGTAACGAAAAGCTTACAAAGAATATTCTTATGCGTCACAAAATCGCAAAGATTGCAAGAGAGTATTTTTACGCAAACGATTTTATCGAAATTGAAACTCCGATGATGATTAAGTCAACACCGGAGGGTGCCCGTGACTATGTTGTTCCGTCAAGAATCCATAACGGCAAGTTTTACGCATTGCCGCAGTCACCGCAGATTTACAAGCAACTTACAATGATTGCAGGCTTTGACAGATACATTCAGCTTGCCCGTTGCTTCCGTGATGAGGACTTGCGTGCCGACCGTCAGCCTGAATTTACTCAAATCGACCTTGAAATGAGCTTCGTTGACTGCGACGATATTATGGATATGGCAGAGGGCTTCATATCAAAACTTATGAAGGAAACCATTGATGTCAATATTGACGCTCCGCTTCCTCGTATGACATTTGCCGACGCTATGAATAAATACGGTTCAGATAAGCCGGATACCCGTTTCGATATGCTCATCGAAGATGTCTCCGACTGGGCGGATAAAACCGATTTCGTTGTATTTAAAAGTGCAATCGAAGACGGCGGTTCGGTTAAGGCTATCGTTGCCAAAAATGCCGCTTCAACTTATACAAGAAAGAAGATAGATAAACTTACCGAATTTGCAAAGGGTATCGGTGCCAAAGGTCTTGCCTATGTTCGTTGGGCAGATGAAACGCCTAACTGTTCGTTTGCAAAATTCCTCAAAGAGGGCGAACTTGACGAGCTTCTCTCAACTCTCGGAGCAGAGCAGGGCGATGTAGTCCTTATTGTAAGCGACAAAACACGCAAGGCTCTCACAATTATGGGTGCACTCCGTCTTGCCGTTGCAAAAGAGCTTGACCTCATTCCGCAAGGTAAGTGGAACTTCCTTTGGATTACGGAAATGCCGTTCTTTGAAATGGATGAAGATACAGGCGAGTGGGTTGCCGCTCACCATCCGTTTACTATGCCTATGGAAGAGAGTATTCAGTATCTTGATACCGATAAGTCAAAGGTTAAGGCTCAGGCGTTTGACCTTGTTCTCAACGGCACGGAACTTTCTTCGGGCTCTATGAGAATTACCGATTGCGAGCTTCAAACCAAGATGTTTGAGCTTCTCGGTATGGAGCAGGAAGAAATCGATGCTAAGTTCGGCTTCCTTGTTGACGCATATCATTATGCCGCACCACCACACGGTGGTATGGGTATCGGTCTTGACCGTCTTGCAATGCTTATCTGCGGTGCAGATTCGCTCCGTGATGTTGTTGCGTTCCCTAAGGTTCAAAACGCAAGTGAGCTTATGAGCGGTGCACCGTCATACATTGATGATGTTCAGCTTGGCGAACTCGGAATTGATATAAAGGCGAGTGAAGACGATGAGTGAGAATTATAATTTCTTCGCAATGGTCAACAGAATGAAGTATATTGACCGTTGGGCACTTATGCCGAACACTCAAAAGGAGAATATTGCCGAGCACAGCCACAGCGTTGCCGTTATTGCACACGCTCTTGCACTTATCGGCAAAAAAGAGTTTGGCAAAACTTATGATGAAAATCGTGTTGCCGTCCTTGCTTTGTATCACGATACAACCGAGGTTATAACAGGCGATATGCCTACTCCGGTTAAGTATTATAACGACGACATAAAAAGTGTTTATAAGGACATAGAAGCCGTTGCAGGTCAGCGACTCCTTTCTATGCTCCCTGATGATTACAAAGCCGAATACGAGTCTGTATTTGCGCATAACGAGGATGAAAAGGAATTGTGGAAGCTTGTTAAGGCGGCAGATAAGATTTCTGCCCTTATCAAGTGCATTGAAGAGAACAGAATGGGCAACAGGGAATTTGATATTGCCCTCAAGGCTCAGGAACAAAAAATAGCCGATATTGATATGCCGGAGGTAAAGTTCTTCTCCGACCATTTCCTCAAATCCTATTACCTCACCCTCGATGAGCACACAAAATAAATATAAATTATATAAACCGACCAAGGCACCTCTTTTACAAGGGGTGCGGGTCTCCGGTGGAGACCTCTGCACTTTGGTGCAGAAGCACCGACCGAGCCGGGAGGCGAGACGCTGTCGCATTTTATATGCGACTGAGGGGTTTACTGTCAAAGGGGGATTGTATGCACTTTAGTGCTCAAGCAGTGACCAAGCCCGCAGGCGAACCGTAGGGAATGCCGTACTCGGTATTCCGTATTAATTTAGACGAACTAAGAGATACTATACAATCTTTATCACGAAATTAATTGTATAAAAAATACTCCTTGCAAACTCAGTTTGCAAGGGACAGCGTGTCTAAAAAAGTGTTTACGGCACTTTTCTTTAAATAGTTTAAAATAATAATTTGTCGGGATAGGCAAGCCTATCCGCCTACAATATTTGTTAATATAGCTTTGGCGTGCTTCAGGAGCTTTATCGACAGTTTAACCCCGTGCAAACTCAGTTTGCACGGGGTTTGGTATTGTAAAAGAGTAACCGGCAGAATTTGGAAGGGATTACTAATTTGCTAATTCGAATTGTATATTTTGTAATGTGTAGCCTGTTTCTCTAATTACATCCTTGAGTTTGTTGTCATCGAGTCTGTGTTCGCTCATTATGACAACCGTACCTTTTTGGTGGCTCGCTTTTACTTTTTTAACATCAAAGTTGTTTCTGACGGCTTCCTGAATGTGAGTTTCACACATTCCACACATCATTCCGTCAACCGTGAGTGTTGTTTTAATCTTGTATTTTGACGAACCGCCCGTTGAGCAACTGCCGCCGCAAGAGGAGCAATCTCCCGTGCAACCGCCGCCCTTTTTCTTTACAAGACTTCTTATGATGAGAGCAACTATAACTATAAGTACAGCAAGCACAATGATTGTGTACATATTCTGTCTTAGATATTCAATCACAAGAATCACCTCGTTTTGCTATGTATAAATTACTTAGTTTTAACTGTCAATCTGTTATCGTCGTACTTATTCTTTCTGAAGAGCAAGTAGAGGATACCGACTGTAAGAACGATAGCGGCAATCAAACCGATAGCGTTTGGAGCACCTGCAAAAGCGATACCGAACTGATATACGATAAGACCGATGATGTAAGCAAATCCGCACTGATAGCCGATAGCAAACCAAGTCCACTTTGCGTTGTTCATTTCTCTCTTGATAGCACCGATAGCTGCGAAGCAAGGAGCACACAAAAGGTTGAAGATAAGGAAGCTGTAAGCTGCGATGCTTGCGTGTCCGCCGCTAAGTTCGTTAAGGTTCTGTGCAAAGTTGCTCCAGATTTCGTCACCGTTTTCAGCAACTTCACCTGCAAAGTGATAAAGAATACCGAATGTACCGACAACATTTTCTTTTGCGATAAGTCCGGTAACGCTTGCAACGGCAGGTTTCCAACCGCCCCAACCGAGTGGGATAAACAACCAGCAGAATGCTTTACCGATATATGCAAGGATTGAAATATCCATATCGTCTGTCATTTGCAAGCCGCCCTTGAATGTAAAGCCCTGTAAGAACCAAATAAGGATTGTTGCAAGTGTGATAACTGTACCTGCTTTTTTGATGAATGACCAAGCACGCTCCCAAGTTGAACGAAGCACACTGCCTACTGTCGGCAAGTGGTATGCCGGAAGTTCCATTACGAACGGAGCAGGGTCGCCGGAGAAAACTTTTGTTTTCTTAAGCATAATACCCGAAACAATGATTGCGGCAACACCGATGAAGTAAGCCGAAGTAGCTACCCAACCGCTTCCGCCGAAGCATGCACCGGCGATAAGACCAATGATAGGAAGCTTAGCCGAGCAAGGAATAAATGTTGTTGTCATAATTGTCATACGGCGGTCACGCTCGTTTTCGATTGTACGGGAAGCCATGATACCCGGAACGCCGCAACCTGTACCGATAAGCATAGGGATGAATGATTTACCCGAAAGACCGAAGTTGCGGAAAATTCTGTCCATTACGAATGCTACACGGCTCATATAACCGCATCCCTCAAGGAATGCAAGGCAAAGGAACAATACAATCATTTGCGGAACGAAGCCGAGAACCGCACCTACACCGGCTACAATACCGTCTTGGATAAGACCGTAGAGCCAATCTGCAATTCTGCCTTCAAGTGCTTTTTCAATAAGGTTTGGAACCCATTCGCCAAAGAGTACATCGTTTACCCAGTCTGTACCGATAGCACCAATCCATTGCATTGCAATGAAGTATACAAGTGCCATAACGCCGGCGAAAATCGGAAGACCCAAAAATCTGTTAGTAACAATCTTATCAATCTTATCCGAAGTTGACAATTTGCCTTTGTTTTTCTTTGTGTATACGCTCTTGATGATTGAAGCAATGTAGAGATATCTTTCATTTGTGATGATTGATTCTGCATCGTCATCAAGTTCTTTTTCTGCATTTTCAATATCGTTTTTGATGTGTGCAAGTGTTGCAGGGTCAATCTTAACCTGCTCAAGAACTTTTTCATCGCCTTCAAAAATCTTGATTGCATACCAACGCTGTTGATTTTCAGGCATTGAGTGCAATGCAGCCTCTTCAATGTGAGCTAAAGCGTGCTCAACAACACCGCTGAATTTGTGCTGAGGTACTGTAGGCTCTTTGCTTGCAGCTTCAACAGCCGCACTTGCAACTTCTTTGATACCTGTGCCTTTAAGTGCCGAGATTTCATATACAGGGCAGGCAAGCTGGCGTGAAAGTTCTTCAATGTTAATCTTGTCGCCGTTTTTCTTTACTACATCCATCATATTTACGGCAACAACAACCGGAATACCAAGCTCAACAACCTGTGTTGTGAGATAAAGGTTTCTTTCAAGGTTCGTACCGTCAATGATGTTAAGCACAGCGTCAGGCTTTTCGTTGATAAGATAATCTCTTGCAACGATTTCCTCAATTGTATAAGGGGAGAGGGAATAAATACCCGGAAGGTCGGTGATTGTTACATCGCTGTGCTTCTTGAGCTTACCCTCTTTCTTTTCTACTGTTACACCCGGCCAGTTACCAACATATTGGTTAGAACCCGTGAGTGCGTTAAACAATGTTGTTTTACCGCAGTTTGGGTTACCGGCAAGAGCAATTTTAATACTCATATTTTTCTTCCTTTCTCGGTTAGTTATAACTAACTTTTATGATAAAAAAATTATTCAACTTCAACAAGTTTAGCATCGGCTTTTCTGAGTGAAAGCTCATAATCTCTTACGGTAATCTCAACAGGGTCACCGAGAGGAGCAACCTTTCTCACATAGATTTCTACGCCTTTTGTGATGCCCATATCCATAATTCTACGCTTGAGTGCACCTTCACCGTGAATACGAACAACTTTTACGGTTTCGCCGATTTTTACATCTTTGAGCGTCTTCATATTTTTCCTCCTATATAAATTAAATATTAAACAAATATTTTCATTGCCATATCTTCGCCGAGTGCAATTCTGCTGCCTTTAACATTGACAATCAGATTACCGTCAACGCTTGAAATAACAGTGATGTTTGCACCCACAACAAATCCGAGGTCTGCAAGATGTGCCTTAACGGCAGGGAGACCCGAAATTCTGCCTATGGTCAATTCTTCACCAATGCCCGCAAGTTTTAATGGCATCATAAAATTATCTCCTTTAGTTAGTTTAGACTAACTTTTGTACTTAAAATAATGGTTAGTCCTTGCTAACCGTGTATATAATACATCAATCGATAATATTTGTCAATAATTTTTTGGATATTTTTGCAAGTATTGTTGACAATTATATTTAAAACCTATATAGTTAATTTATACATTAAATAGTGGGTGAAAATATGAAGTGTAAAAATTGCGGAGCAAAAGTGGAAAAAGAATCGAGCATATGCCCAAATTGCGGAGCAACTGTCAATAAAAATTCCGATTATGTTCTTCTTACAAATCAGGACAAGGTTTATGAGGATGTATATTCGTCAAAGCGAAAAAAGAAAAGGAAGCCTTTGCAAAACGCCTTGATAGTTATTTTGTCTGTTGCCGTAATTATCGGGGCAGGGCTGTGTTCTTATTTCTATTTTTACGGAAAAGAGAGTGCAAGCGATAAACCGAAGTTGTCATTTTCTTCCGGATACGGAGTGATTAATGAGGACGAGCAAGTCATTTATGTTACAATTAAGGACTCGTCATCAATTCAGTATATTCACGGTGTTAATATTTATAACGGTGAAGTTGATGAAAAGACTTTGAAAAAGCAGGATGCAGTTTCTTCGGATTATAATTATACCGAAAATGTTGACAAGTCGTTTAGATGTATTTTCTTTGATATGGATAGCCTAAACCTGAATAAAGACGAAAATTACACATACACATTTGAAATGGTTTTTTCGTACTATAATGATGACAATAGGTACACTTATTATAAGACGGTTAATTTTTCGGGCAACACTTCAACCGATATAAGCGATACGGTGTTTGACCACTCTCTTGACGAAACAACAACCGAAGAATCTACCACTGTAAATTCCGAAAGCACTACCGAAAAAGAAACAACGGCGGATTATATTTATGATTCGTACTGGTACACAACGCCGTATAACGATGCCGACAGTTACAGTATTTCAGCATTTAAATTCAGCGAAGACGGAACCTTTACATCAACCGATTATTCTAAAACCGGCACAGACGATTGGGTGGTAACCACAAATAAGGGCGAGTTCAAGATAAAAGGCAACACCCTTACAATCAGCACATCCGACGGCGAAACGGACGAGCTTACTCTTGATAAAGATAAGAAAACCATTACTCAAAATAAAAACAAACTCACTTCACGAAAATACAACAGTATCAAAAACGCCGAAGACTTCTTTGGACTGTAAGATGTAAAAATAACTCCTTGACACAAGATGATGTCAAGGAGTTATTTTTATTTCTTATTAGTAATCATATAATCATAAATTTGTTCACAGGCTGTACCGTTTTCATAAAGACCGATATAGTCATAAAATTCTTTAATCTTTTTATTATATTCTTGTTCATTATATTCTAATATCAAATTGCAAAAATCATCAATGTTTTTCGCTTTAGGGAAAGGCCATTTGTTTATATCGGTAAAAAATGACCAAGTTTTAGTGTAGTCTTCATAATCGTATATGTATAAAAAACACGGATTTTTTGAGAAAGAAGCATCCCAAATTATTGACGAATAGTCCGAAATAATAACATCAGATGCACCTATAAGTTCTTGGGAATCTTCAATTATATTGCACTCATAAATCTTTTGATTGAATTCGTATTTTTTACCGTCATCCAATAGCGTAAAATTATGATCTCTGTTTAAAATAACGAATTTTCCGCCAAAACGCTTTTCACAAGCAGAAATGATTTTTGAAAAATCATCTTCAAGAAACTTTTTTTCGTGATTTGCTCTAAATGTTGGAGCATACAAAATCATTTTTTTGTTTTGTTCTATTCCTAATGTGTTTTTGACGCTGTTTTTGCAATTATTATTAAATGTTGGGTCAAAGAACGGAGTTACTCTCGGGAAACCACAGTACATCATTCGATCTTCGTTGCAACGATATTTGTTTTTTCCGTTTTTAGCATCAAGTTTACTTGAGAATAAAAATCTATCTATTTTTTTATATTGCTCGTGAAAAAAAACATCTAATTCTTCTGAAAACTGGAGGTTTTTAAAAAGATCAATACCATGGTTTGTATAAATTACAATTTGATTTTCTTTTTTGGGTAAATACTGAGGATATGCGTTATTTACAAAAATAAATTTAGATGTAAACATATAATAATGATATTTTAGAAATTTAACCTTACAGAATTTGATTCCTTTTTCTCTAAACTGTTCATTGTTGGTATTATTTTTAGTTACATATATTAATTCAAATTCGTTTTTGTGATTTTTATTTAGGTATTCACACATATACTTTGTGTTGCAGTTGTATTTTAAGTCATAGCTTTTAAAAATAACTCTGTTTTTCTTTATTGGAAAAAGATATGCAATAGGTGTTATTATTTTTGAAATAATGTATCGTATTCTTTCTTTAATCATATTAGGATGCCTTCTTTTGTTTAATATAGTTAAGACCTTTATATATTAAGGTTATTAAATCCTTTATATTTATTAATACCATAGCAAAAAATAGTATAGTAACAAGTG
>CAVBQD010000053.1:0-12103 GCA_963597385.1 bacterium
GTTTACATATGCCGAAATGAAACACAACAGACCTTTTAATAATAAACAGTAAATTAATTTGAAATTATGCTATTGACTTTATGATTTGCAAATATTATAATGAATATATGACATCAAGGAGGGTTCACCCATGAAATTTAAAAAATTTGTTAAAGTTATCAGTGTAATCGCCGCTCTTGTAGCACTTGCTGCAGCAGCATATGTTGCTATCCAAAAGCTTACAGCTAAAAAGCAGCCTGAATATTTTGACGACAACGATTTCTTTGAATGTGACAACGAGATTGAAATCGTAGACGTTGCCGAAGAAGCAAAGGCTGAAGAGGAAGCACCAAAGGAAGAGCCTAAGAAAAAGGCTGCTCCGAAAAAGAAGGCTGCAAAGAAAAACGCTGATGCAAAATAATTAACAAACATCATAAAAGCAAACAAAAAGAGCAACACAGGTTGCTCTTTTTTAATAGAAACATCAGGTGATATTATGTACAGTGCAGGATTAGTACTTGAAGGCGGCGGCAACCGTGCAATTTACACAAGCGGTGTACTTGACGCCTTTATCGAAAAAGGAATAGAATTTCCTTATGTTATCGGCGTGTCGGCAGGCAGTTGCAACGCAACATCGTTTATTGCAAAAAATTACCGCCGTCAGCACGATATAGTTATTAATTACTCAAACAGCAAAAAATATATGGGGCTCGGTAACATATTAAAGGGTCATTCGTTTTTGAACACCGACTGGATTTTCGGTGAGCTTGCTTATGATATTTTACCGCTTAATCAAGATGAGTTTGACAAGAGCAACACCGTTCTTTGTGCAGTCGCAACAAACGGTTTGACCGGCAAGGCTGAATATTTCTACCCAAAAAGTATGCGAAACGGCTGTGACGAACTAAAAGCAAGCTGTTCTCTGCCGGGTGTTACAAACGGTGTTGAAATCGGCGGAACAACATTTTTTGACGGCGGTCTTGTTGACTCAATTCCGCTTGAGCGTGCATTTGATGACGGTTGTCAAAAAGCCGTTGTAATTCTCACTCAACACAAGGGATATGTTAAAGAACCGATGAATCCAAAGGTTAAACGAATTTTTAAAAAATTCCCAAAAGTCGGCGAAGCGGCAGTAAACCGTCACATTATGTACAACAAACAGCTTGAATTTGTAAAACAATGCGAACAAAACGGCACCGCGATTGTGATTCAACCGACAGCACCGCTCAATGTTTCCACGCTTGAAAAAGATGTTTCAAAGCTTGAAGCAATATATCAACTCGGCTATAAACAGGGTCTTGACCGTGCCGACGAGATAAAAGCATTTTTGAATAAATGACATCTATTGCGAAAGGACAATGTTCTTTCGCAAAATTATTTTTTGTTCAGCACATAACAATCTTCATCAATTTCAAGTTCAATATGTGTGCCGTCCAACATTCCACGCATAACTTCGTTTCTGATTTGATAGTAAACGGTACTGTCACCGTTCCAATACTGTGAATGAACATCGGCAGTTTCTTTAAATGTAAGCGAATTCACATCACTGCGTACAATCATATTCACTCTGTCGCACGGCATACCGTTTACAAAAAAATCGTTAAACGCCTGATAAGCGTTTTCTGCGTCTGTGTTTTCGTTCAGACTGTTTTGTCTGCCGAAATCATAGGCGATTTTTTTAATTTCATCAAGTGAAACTTCATTCAAGAGCAAGGTTACAAGGCTTGCGTATCTTGTTTCCGCATCTGCAATTTGAGCCTGCAACCAGCCGTGAATGTTGCCCTCGTCAATTACTTCCTCAAGCGGAGGCAATTCCTTTGTGTATTCTTTTCCCTTGCCGAAATGCTCGGCAATAAGTGATGTAAGCTTTTCCTGATTCTTTATTTTATCATAAAGCCAAAAATGGATAGGTCCCAAAAACAAGCTCATTGTCATTCTCCTTTTGTAAAATGATTTTTTGCAAATGTCATATTCTGCACAAATTCGGCAGTTCCGAGATATTTGCCGTCCTTGTCACGCACGGCACGGTATGTTACGCACATCGGCATTCCCTTTTTCTCGCTCCACATCTGCACTTCGTCCCGTTTGCCCGACTTGAAGTCAGAAATGACCGCCTTAACCATTGCCTCCACCTTTGGCGGATGGCAGGAATAGACTTTTCTGCCGAGCGACATTTGCGGACGCTTAAAGAATTTTTCACCGTTGTCATTATAGTATGTGTTAATATCGTCAACATCAACAAATGTAATTTCCATAGGAATTGTGTCCATAAGTGCTTCCAACTGTTCAAGCGTAAGACTGCCCATCGACATCGTTATTTTGTCCGTAAAAGCGGGTGCTGTCTTTGACTGTTCCTCAACCTCGTCCCACTTTTCTTCTTTAATTCCAAAAGCCGGGTCGTACGAAAATTGGTCACGGTAAATGCTGTGCCACTCCTCATCGGTAAGATTAACCGCCGACACCGGGAACAAGACTTTTTCTTCCTGTCTTATCATTTGAGTAAGCCGTGCAAGCACTTTTTTGAAGCCGTCTTTCCACGCTTCTCCTCTGTCGGTTTGCTTTGCAAGTGCGTTAATCTCATCTCTGATTTCATCGTCCGTAGTCCACATAACATCACTCGGACCCGAAATTTCATATTTCACCTTCAAAAGCGGATATAGCAAATCGCCTTTTTCGGCATAATGGATTGACACATCTCGAATACCGTTAAAAATCCCGTCAACATCCGCCCCGTTTTCAAGTGCCGTCTGTGCTGTTTCGATAAGACCTTTAAGCACTTCGTTTTCCTTGTTGAGCGTATAAAGCGGATGACCGACAGTATTAATCATCTTTTGTGCAAGCTCATCTTTTTTTGAATAATCAACCTTTGGCAAACTCTTCAATTTTTCCAAAGATTCGTTTACTTCTTTAATGCTCATAACCAAACTCCTTTCGTTACAACCTTATTATAACCGATTATCATTTAAAATGAAACAGTATACACAATTTATTTACATTACTTTACTTGTTAATGAACGCAAAATAATGTATAATTAAAAAAATAACCTAAGCGAGGAAGATTTATGATAATTGCGATAACATATGATAACGGAGTGATTAACCAGCACTTCGGCAAAACAAAATATATGAAAGTGTACGAAACGAGTGCAGACGGTGAAATCCAAAAGGTTCACCTTGAAAGTATGGGTAAACATTCTCATCACGGCATTGCTGGATATATCAAAGAAATAGGGGTTGATACCCTAATTTGCGGTAATCTCGGTCAAGGTGCCGTAGACTCGCTTGAAGCCGCAGGAATTACCATTTATGCAGGCAACACAGGCAACTGCGATTCTGCCGTAATCAAATTTTTGCACGGAGAAATGAAACAAAACAGCAAAGCAAATTGTAACCACAAACACCACGACTCATAAAGGACGCCTGATGAAAAACTTAAAACAAATTAAAATAAAAAACATTATTATGCTCACCGTTGCCGGAATAATCAACGCGATAGGCGTTACAATGTTCTTGGCACCCGTAAAATTATACGACAGCGGAATATCCGGCACATCAATGCTTTTGGGACAATTAACGCCGGAATGGATGTCGCTTTCGCTGTTCTTGGCAGTGCTTAACATACCGATATTTTTATTCGGTGCAAAGAAGCAAGGATGGATATTCACCGTTTACGCAGTATATGTAGTTGCGATTTATTCACTTTCCGCCTGGCTGATAAGCGATGTTTTGCCGATTAATGTGGAATTCTTATCGCCGTTTGCAAAAGATGACCTGTTTCTTTGTGCAGTGTTCGGCGGACTTATTTCAGGTGCCGGAAGCGGTCTTGCAATCCGTTACGGCGGAGCGATGGACGGTATTGAAGTTCTTGCGGTGATTTTTGCAAAAAAACTTTCCCTCACCGTAGGCACATTTGTAATGATATACAATGTGATTTTGTATGTTGTATGCGGAATTATTTACCACAGCTGGATTTTGCCACTGTATTCAATAGTTACATACATTGTTGCACTCAAAGTAATTGACTATATTGTTGAGGGCTTTGACCGTTCAAAATCGGCAATGATTATCACCACAAAACACGATGAAATTTGCCAAAAGCTTTCTAAAGAATTTGAAAACGGTATAACATTTTTTGACGCCAAGGGCTACTATTCCGACAGCGACAAAACCGTTATTTACTTTGTTCTCAACAGATTTCAAATCGGTAAGATGAGAGAAATTGTGCATTCCGTTGACCCGGGAGCATACATATCAATTACTGAAGTTGCCGATATTTTCGGCTCAAAACAAAAGAAGGAATAATAACAAATGCGTATACCCGTTCGCTCCGAGTATACGCATTTTATTTGATTTGTTTGATTTTTATTGCGGCTTTGCAATAACGGTTTTGTCCAATTTGTTTCTAACAATCACAACATAAAGTGCACTGCCAAGGACAGCCATAACGCCAAGCTCACCGAGTGCAACCAAGCCGCCCTGTGTGAGAAATCCTGCAAATTCAAAATCGCCTTCAATGAAGAAATGCTCAATTTCCCATCCGATAATCACGCCGTTCCAAATTGCAGGCATAAGCATTGCAAAAAACGGATATTTAGCGATTTTAACCTCTCGTAAAAAATACATACATGTAACCGAACCGAGAGTTGCAAGTGAGCCGAAAATCATATCAAGCGGCAAGCCTTGTCCGATGCTTGCAATGTTTGAAATGATACAGCCAAGTGTAAGCCCCGGAATAGCGGCAGGCGTGAATAACGCCAAAACATTGAGTGCCTCCGACACTCTAAACTGCACAGCCATAGTTGTTGTGCCCGGTAAAATAAGGTTTTGTGCATAAGTAAGTGCAGCGTACATTGCCGCAATTATCGCCGTTTGAGCAATAATTGCATTTTTCTTTTTGATGCTCATATCAAATTCTCCTTAGTTTTGTTTTTAGAAGCCACAAGATGTGACTGGTCAGGATTTTGCGAACTGACAGAAAAATTATAATACAAACGAGCACAAAAATCAAGTAAAAAGGTGCATCTGTTTAAGATACACCTTTTTTACATTATAAAGCTTTTTTAATTGCATCGAGAAGGTCGCTGTATTCCTCGAATGCCGGAATGTCGGGATAGTCCTTTTTGATAGCTTCGGTTGACTTGAACAAAAATCCTGCCTTACTTGCCTGAATCATACCAAGGTCATTGAAGCTGTCGCCGCTTGCAATAGTGTCAAATCCGATTGACTGAAGTGCCTTAACCGTTGTAAGTTTTGACTGCGGGCAACGCATCTTAAATCCTGTGATTTCACCGTTTTCGGCAACTTCAAGAGTATTGCAAAAAATTGTCGGCCAGTCAAGCTTTTTCATAAGCGGGGTTGCAAACTGTTCAAAAGTATCCGACAAAACAATAACCTGAGTGAGCGTTCTGAGTTCGTCCAAAAACTCCTTTGCTCCCGGCATAAGGTCAATTTTTGCAATGACTTCCTGAATTTCTTTAAGTCCCAAGCCGTGTTCTTTAAGAATTTTGATTCTGTAATTCATAAGCTTGTCGTAATCCGGTTCGTCACGGGTTGTGAGTTTGAGTTCCGGAATACCCGTTTCCTCTGCAAAAGCAATCCAAATTTCGGGAACGAGTACGCCCTCCATATCCAAACAAACAATGTTCATAGTATTCCTCCAATATATAAATTTAAAAATTAACTGTTTGTGGCACTCCGGCTTTAAAGTCGAGTGTCTTTTCTGTGTCGCCGTATGTAACCTTAATTTGCTGGTCTATGTCGGAAGTGATTGTTGCCTCAACACTGCCCGTATTCATATCCCACGAAAGACTGTCAACAGTTGCTCTTGTTCTCGCCTTAATCCCCTTAATTGTGCCCTTATCAAAGCCCGATGTAGGAAGTGCCGGAAGAAGTCCGATTTCGCCTTCGGTCGAATAAACAAGTGCCTCGTTAACTATTCCGAGATAGCCGATTGCAAAGTCGGTACAATAACAACTGCCTTGGTCATAGTCATGATTTGTCATCAGCGAATTATATCTTATCTTATGGTTTTGAAGTTCCAAAAGTGCATCGGTAAGAGTTTCTCTGTCCTTTAATCTTGCCGCAATGAGCGAACGGTGAACAAGTGCGTGAGAAGCCTCATTTTCACTTTCTCTGTTTTCAACAGCCTGCTTGCAAGCCTCGGTAAGTTCTGCATTATTCTGTGTTTCAAACAACGGCCAAGCACAGTAAAGATGGCTCAAATGTCTGTGTTCATTGTTTTCTTCAAAATTCGTTGTTGCCCATTCTTTAAGTGCTCCCGATTCATCATAAAGATACGGCGGAAGCTTGTCCATAATCTTTTGCCATTTTGAAAAACTCTTGTCTGGTGTTACATCTGCCATAACAGCCTTGAGCATTTCAAGATTGCTCTTACAAGCCGCAATGTCTATAGCAGCGTTTGCGGCTGACGGACTTTGATAATTTGACGGATTATTCTCCGGCGAATACGACGGAAGAATGCAGTATGTTTCACCGTCGTTGAGCTTCGTTTTGCCCTTTTCATAATGAATAGCTCCGTCCTTGTCCGTATAATATTCGGCAGTCAAAAGCTGTGCCCAATAATTTGCCGACTTCGTAAGCAGAGGCAACAAAATATCCTCTTCAAGCATCATATATCCTTGCTTTTTATATTTTGCAATGTCGTCCTTGCCGATAGAAAGTACGGATTTGAGTTTGTTCAAGTCAAACTCATCCGACAGCGGAATTTGAATATCTCCGTATGTTTGCAAGGTTTCGTAAAGCGGTTCAATCATCCACGATGTGCCTGCATTCCAATATCTGAACGGATAAGAATAGCAGGTTTCGGTAAGCACCGCCTTGTCGCCGTCGGTGTTTACCGGTGCCTGAATAGCGTCTTTAAATCCGTGAGTAGCTTTTGCATTTTCCTCCCAATCCGGAAGCTGACGCAAAATAAAGTACGCATAACCAATCGGAGTTGACGACATATTACCCGTGTTCATAGAAGAAGTTTGCAAATTGACATTTGCATCCATCGTGTACTTACTTCCCCAACTCGTGTTAAATTCGCCCGTCCACATACCGTAAAGTCGGCTCGTTGAATAACCCGAACAGCAAAGATATGCATATCTGCCTGCATAGTACGAACGCTGTGCAAGTGCGGCAGAAAGCTCGTCCTCGCCCTTTTGCTCTTTTAGAAGTTTTTCGTTTGATTCGTCGCTGTCCTCAAGTTCAAGAGTTACCGCGTCAAACTGCGGCTGATAAATTTCAAGGTGCTTTTTAAGTGCTTTTTCGTAGTCAAATCCGTCTTTGCCGTCATATTTTTCCTCAACAGCTTTTGCCTTGTCTGTAAGTTCATCAACAAGGTCAAACTTGTCCTGCTCCTCAAAATCGGCAATTTTGCCCATATTATAGGTTCTGTCACTTATGGTAATCAGATAAATATTCTCGGCATTTGTGATTTTGATGCCGCTGTTTTGACCGTAAAAAATATCTTCCTTGGTTTTCTTTTCAAGCTCAACTTTTTCTTTCGTACCGTCGGTTACAACATAGGTCGTGGTTACATAACCGCCGTTTTTAAGCTCGCTGTTTTCATAATCCGGATAATGAGCCACAAGCGAAATCGTGTTGGCGTTAATATCAACAACCTTTTTGTACCGTATATCCGCCTCGTTGCCGTCGCCGAAATTAGCCATGGTCGAAAGGTCGTCAATCGTAAGCGTAACATTAAGCTGAGCCGCTTCCGACGATTGCGAAAGTTTTGTAATAATCGCACCGTCTGTCATAGAAGTAAACGAAGTTCTGTCCCAAGTGCCGTTATCGTCGGTGAACCTTACGCCAACCTGTGACGATTCATAATCGGTGTAGCGAATGTAGTCCTTTGCGTCTTTTCCATCCATAGAAATGCGAAGCTGTCCGCCCGGATGATAATAGTAAACCTCATCATACGATGCATCGTCGGTAATATCTTCGCCGTTTACAATGCTTTGCTTAACGCTTTCAAGGTCATTCGATGTGTCCGGACAGGAGCGTGAATTGTTATTCGGCATAATAAAATGCATATTTTGAAAAATGAATGTATCCTCATACGGCGAACCGCTTTCAACAAAGCCCTGCAAACCGTTGCCCGACACCATACCTTCACGCCAGCTTTTTGCTTTATTTTCACTGTCGTCCTTGAGTTCTTTATAGTCAAAACTGTAAGAAACCTTTGAGCTGTCGGTAAATATTTCCTGCACTGCGGTATTTTGATTTTTCGTTGCACCGCAACCGACAAAGCTTGCGGCAATAACACCGCTGAGTACAACAGCCGTTATCTTTTTTAACTTTCTCACGGCAATCCCCTTTTTCACATAATATATTTTATTATACCAAAGTAAAAAATTATTTTCAACCTTTACAACACATAAATGAAAAGTTATAATTATATTGTAAATATATAAAAGGAGTTATCGCTATGACGCACGAACTTAAATATCAGATTATAGATAAAATCAGAGAAATGACATCCGCACCGTCCTGCTGTGCAGAGCTTAAAGAAAAAGCCGAGGAATATCTCGTTGCAGTCGGCACAACAAGAGAAGACAAGAAGTTCAGAGAGCTTGTTGATGAAATCAAAGCGGACATTATTCCTGTTGATGCTTTGGTTGAATTTATGGCTTCTCCGCAGGCAACGGAAAAATTCGGCGAAGAAACGGCAAAGGAATTTCTTGCCCACGCAAAAGAACTCCAAGCAAAGGGCGAAAAATTCTGTGATTGCCCTGCCTGCTCCGCCGCACAGGAAGTGCTCAAACTCATTATTTCAAAATAAATATCTATTAAGTACAAAAATACGATGCAGTCGCTCGACCGCATCGTATTTTTTATGCCACGGAAACTGTTAATTTCAATCCTAAAGGTTGCATAATTTTTATTAATGTATCCAAATTAGGTGTCGTTTTTAATGTTTCTATTCGGGCAACCGAAGATTGCGGAATACCGCAAATTTCGGCAAGTTGTCGTTGACTCAATCCAAGGGCATTTCGCTTTTCGATTATAGCACCGACTATTGAGGCAAGCTCTTCCATTTCTTCAATGTCATTTTTAGCCTGCGAATCAACCTTTTTAGCATATTCCTTATAATCATTCCAAGTTTTCATATTATTCGCCCTTTCTTCTATTAAGATAATCCAAGCGTTCCGCTTTGGCTTTTTCGATTTCTCTTTTAGGAGTTTTTTGAGATTTCTTTCTGAAATGATGAAGCAAAACAAAAGTATCATCTTGTACAAAAAAGTAAAAAATTCTATTGTTTCCGGGTCTTAACTCCCAGATTTCTTCACTGATATGTTTTGTAATATTGTCCCCTAAATTTGTACCGTTATTTTTCAACAATTCAATATAAAAAACTATTTGTTTATATTGTATGCGTGAATCCTTGCTTGTTGCAGATTTAACTCGCAACTCCTCCAAAAAATCCCAAAGTTCACATTCTCCTCCCGACTTTTCATAAAATTCAATATTAAACATATTCACATTCTCTCTTCTCACCTATATCTACTCTTATACTTATGATAGCACAAATGCTATCATAAGTCAACAAAAATACGATGCAATCACTCGACTGCATCGCATTTTATTTTACTTCACTATTATCAACTGCCCAATCCAGTAAAATATTAATTAACTCGTTTCGAGAACGATTTGTTTCCTTACTTAATTGTTCCAACTTATCAACTGTTTCATCTTTAATGCGTATTGAAAAGGTTTTATATCCGTCATCTCCCTTTAAGGACTTTTTAGATATTGTTAGCTTTTCTTTCATATTATCACCTGTTTATATGATATATTGACAGATGTTATAATTATATGTTATAATTTATAACATAAACAAAGAAAGGAGATAAAGTAATAAAAATTCAACCCATATTCGGGTAAATAAAACATCATACACACCAACATTAAACTTTAATATATCAAAGGAGAAAAAATGAAAAAATTAATAAAAACGATAGCAATTATATTTGCTGTTATAATTTGTCTTGTAATTGTTTTATCATTGGTTACACCTGATGATTCATCCGATACCACAACAAATGACACCTCAATACAAAGCACTGAAACAACAAGTGAAAAAGAAAATTATAAAAAAGTCTATGAAGACAAATACATCAAAGCAAGCTATATAGATTGTTACGAAGAAGAAGCAGTACAAGGTTGTGCTTATGTATCTTTGGAAATTGAAAACAAATCCGACAAAACCTTTATGGTTTCATTATCGGACACATCCATAAATGATACTATGGTTAACACAGGTAGTGGTGTTCCTATGGTGATCAAACCGAATAAAAAATCCCGCCAGCCATTTGTTTTATTTACCGGAGCATCCGGAATTGATTCTGTAGATGAAATTAAAACCATTTCTTTTAAAATCGTACTACTTGACAATGATACAGTAGAAACCATTGAAGAAACAAAAGAAATTGAAGTCAATATCGAATAATATATAAAAATACGATGCAGTCGCTCGACCGCATCGTATTTTTTGAGTTAATCATTATGAATCAGTCACAAACGAGAACGCCGTAACCGTTTTTACGCTTGTAAACTACTTTTTCTTCGCCGTCAATGCCGAGATATACAAAAAATGTATGTCCGAGCATTTCCATCTGAACGATTGCTTCATCGTCAGTCATTGTATTCGGAGTGATGTGCTTAACCCTGTTGACATCAACCGAGTCGTAATAAACTTGGTCAAAATCATCCATTGAAACATCTTCGTCAAAATCATCGAAAGCACTTGCGATTTCATCAATTCCGCCCTTGCGTTTTTTGTCAACAAAGAAGGTTTTGAGCTTGCGAAGTTTACGCTTCAAATCGTCAACTGCCATATCAACAACGGGTTCAATGCGGTCTGCTCTCGCTTCACCTCTGACAAACGAACCCACATTTTTTACCGTAATGTCACATTCGTATTCTCCGCGTTCCTTGCTGAGAGTAACATCAAATGTTGCATTGTCGGGCAACATTTTTTCTATTCTTTTAAGTTCCTTTTCAATGCCGTCCTTTGCACCTTGCTTTAAATCGAAACCTCTTGCTGTAATATTAATCATATGGTTTGCCTCCTTACCGAGAGTAATATATTATCTCTCTATAATCATTATACCCCTTATTTTCGCCTAATAAAAGTATTGTAAAAAACTGTTTTTATGTTATAATAGAATTGATGTGTATATGACAATATGCACATTATTTTTTTATAAAAAGGTTAAAAAATGAAACAGAATTATAAGTCAACAATTAACGCCAGCTTTTTGGCATACATAGTTCAGGCGATAGTCAACAACTTTGCACCGCTGTTATTTGTAACATTTCAGGACGAGTTCAACATACCGCTGTCGCAAATAACACTGCTCATTTCGTTCAATTTTACGGTTCAGCTTTTGGTTGACCTGCTGTCGGCAAAAGTTATCGACAAAATCGGCTACCGCACATCAATGGTTGCGGCTCATTTTATGTCCGCATTCGGTTTGGCAAGCCTTGCCGTTTTACCGTTTGTGTTACCAAGCCCGTTTGTCGGACTTCTGATTTCGGTAATGATTTACGCAATAGGCGGCGGAATACTCGAAGTTCTCGTAAGTCCGATAGTAGAGGCCTGCCCGACCGACAACAAAGAAAAGGCGATGAGCCTTTTGCACTCGTTTTACTGCTGGGGTCATATGGCGGTTGTGCTTCTCAGCACGCTGTTTTTCAATCTTTTCGGCATCGGAAACTGGCGAATAGTTGCCGTTATTTGGGCAATATTACCAATAATTAACGGTGTCATTTTTACAAAAGTGCCAATAGCAAATCTTATCGATACCGACGAAAAAGGTATGAGTATAAAAGAGCTTTTCACATCAAAAGTGTTCATCATTCTCTTTATTATGATGGTTTGCTCGGGAGCAAGTGAGCAGGCAATTTCGCAATGGGTTTCAACCTTTGCAAAAGAGGGTCTCGGCATTTCAAAAACTGTCGGCGACCTTGCGGGTCCGCTCTCATTCGCACTGCTTATGGGCACATCAAGGGCACTTTACGGCAAATTCGGCGACAGAATTTCGCAAAAGAAATTAATTCCGATTTCGTGCGTCGTATGCATTGCGGCATATTTAATCGAGCTTTTCACATCAAA
>CAVBQD010000054.1:0-11962 GCA_963597385.1 bacterium
GGCTTTGAGGATGCCCTTGACGGCGCTTCTCTTTCCGAGGAATATGTTGTGACCGACGGCAAGTTTATAACCGCAAGAGGAGCGGGAGTATCGGTTGATTTCGGTCTTGAGATAATAAAACAGCTTCGAGGCGAGGAACTTTCCGATGAAATCAGAAGTCAAATTCAGTACAGATAAAAAAGAATTACGCAAATTTATAAAATCCGAACGGAAAAATATAAAAGATAAAAATCAAAAAGATTCTTTAATTATTCAAAATCTGTTCAAACTTGATGAATATAATAATGCAAAAACAGTTTTGTGTTATATGTCGCTTCCGGATGAAATTTCTACGGATGAGATTGTAGTTAATTCAATTAACAGCGGCAAAAATGTTGCCGTTCCGTATTGTATTGACGATAACGGGAATATGGATTTTTATTACATAAAAAGCTTTGATGATTTGTCGGTCGGGTCTTTCGGTGTTCGTGAACCGATTTTGGACAAATGTAAAAAAGTCGAGTCTTTCGATAATGCCGTTATAATTCTTCCCGGACTTTGTTTTGATGAAAACGGTAATAGGCTCGGTTACGGCAAAGGATATTATGACAGATTTTTGCAAATTCACTCTTTAATTTCCGTGGGTTTGTGTTATAATAGCTTTATTGTTAAAAAAGTACCAACAGATATATATGATAAAAAAGCAGATTTCATCGTTTCCGAAAGCGATGTGCTCAAAATAAACGGAGGGAAAAATGGATAAACACGGTTACAATAACGGAAACAAAAACAATCCGGATTTCTATTTTTCAAACAGTGAGGTTACTCCTACTGTTAATCACAAAAATAACACCCCACCAAATAAAAAGACAAAAAAGAAAAAAACTTCTTCAGGCGTTGGCTCAACTTATCTTTTCTTTATTGTCGTTATTGCTCTGTCGGTGGCTATTTCTGTTTATGCAATCTTTTGTATGAACGATATATTTGCAATCACCAAAACAAAGTCGAGCGTTACTTTGTCATATTCGCAGGAAATTGAGTCGTCCGACGATGCAGTTGATATGCTTGCCGAAAAAGGTCTTATTAAATGTAAAAACTTTTGTAAGTTTTTTGTTAAATTCAGGGATAAAATGATTACTTCTTCACGCTTGGGCGGACCTTATGAGGCAGGAGTTTATTATTTGAACGGTAAAATGGGACTTGAGGGTATGCTTGTCACAATGCACGGAGATACCGCTTCAAGTGAAACAGTAACCCTGACTTTTCCGGAAGGTCTTACCGTTCCTGAAATTGTAAACAAGTTGTCTGAAAACGATGTTTGTGACAAAACGGCTCTTCTGTCTGTCATTCAGTCAACGGAATTTACCTATTCACTTGTTACAAATCTTAAAGCAAGCGATTCTGTTCCTTACAGACTTGAAGGCTTTATGTTCCCGGATACTTATGAGTTTTTCATTAACGAAAGTGCTGCAAGTACCGTTCGTAAATTTCTTGAAAACGGCGACTCTAAGTTTACGGAAAAATATAAGAAAAAAGCCGAAAAAATGGGCTACTCAACTTATCAGATAATAACCATTGCTTCAATTATTCAAAAGGAAGCCGCAAATGATGAGCAAATGAAAACCATTGCAGGCATACTTTATAATCGTTTGGAAGATACAGTTAATTTCCCGACTTTGGGTTGCCAGTCAACATCAGACTATATTACAAATAAGGTTGCTCCTAATTTGTCATCAACATCTTCACATACATCGGAATACTATATGACATATTATAATACAAATCTGTCATCAACGGTTGTAGGCTTGCCTGCCGGTCCGATTTGCAATCCGGGTATCAATGCTATTCGTGCCGCTTTATATCCAAAGGAAACTTCGGCGAAGTTCTTCTTCCATGATACTAAGGGAAATATGTACACAGCAAAAACATACAGTGAATTTAAACAAAAAGTGCAAACTTACGCACCTTATTTAGAATATTAAATATGAATCAAAATTTAGAATTACTTTCTCCCGCAGGAGATACAGAAAGATTAAAATCAGCAGTTAAATTCGGTGCCGACGCAGTTTATGTTGGCGGCGAAATGTTCGGAATGAGAACGAACCCGTCAAATTTCAATGCCGATCAATTAAAAGAAGCAGTTGACTTTGTTCACTCGGCAGGCAAAAAATTGTATTTGACTTGTAATACTTTGCCGAGAAATGATGAACTCGGTGCTTTGCCGGATTATCTTAAATATGTTGCCGAGATTGGTGTTGACGCTTTGATTATTGCGGATATGGGCGTGCTGTCTCTTGCAAAAAAATATGCTCCTGATACCGAAATCCATATGTCAACGCAGGTGGGCATTGTAAATTATGCCGCGGCTAATGCACTTTACGATATGGGTGCAAAGCGTATAGTTACCGCAAGAGAATTGTCGCTTGATGAGATTAAGACTATCCGTGATAAGACAAATCCGAATTTGGAAATTGAGGTTTTTGTTCACGGTGCAATGTGTATGTCGTTCAGCGGCAGATGTATTCTTTCCGATTATATGGTTGGCAGGGATGCAAACAGAGGCGATTGTGCTCAGCCTTGCAGATGGAAATACCATCTTGTTGAGGAAACCCGACCGGGTCAGTATTTTCCGATTAATCAGGATGAAAAGGGAACATATATTTTTAATTCCCGTGACCTATGTATGATTGACCATATTCCTCAGCTTGACCGTGCGGGGATTGATTCCTTTAAAATCGAGGGCAGAGCCAAAAGTGAATATTATACTTCAATCGTTACATATGCTTATCGTAACGCTATCGATGAATATCTTGCCGGCGGCAGAAAAGAGGATTTTGTTCCGTCACAGTGGATTTTAGATGAGATGGAAAAAATGAGCCATCGAGAATACACAACCGGCTTTAATTTCGGTGCAATAAAAAACGGTCAAGTCCTTGATACCGGCGGATATATTCGTAATTGGGATGTTTGTGCACTGTATATGAGCCAACAAAACGGCAGATTAACAGTTGCTCAGCGTAACAGATTTTATCAAGGCGACACGCTTGAAGTTGTTGAGCCGTTTAAAAAGCCTTATTGTATTACTGTTGATGAGCTTTATAATGAAAAAGATGAGGAATTTGTTGATGTTGCCAATAAAGCAACGGATATTTATTCGTTCAAGTGTGATAAGGATATTTCGCCCGACGCTATTTTCAGAGTTGAGCGTAAATAAAATTGACCCCTTTTGTACATAATTTGTACGAGGGGTTGTTTTTATGGGTAAAAGAATTTTGTCACTTTCTCTTGTAATATCTGTATTATTGAGCGGAATGTGCGGCAGAATAGGGTATATAATTTTTAGTAAGAATTATGTTGTTTCAGGCGGAAAAAATTCGTATTCTTTAACGATAGATAAAAAGATGCCGACTTTGTACTATCGTACCGGTATTGTAGCTACAAATAATGTTAAAAAATATATTGCCGTAATTAAGCCGACTCCTCGATGCATATCCGAATTGAGTGTTCTTTTTGACGAAAAAGAAGAAAAAGAAATAATCGGACAGCTTAAAGCAGGAAAACCTGTTTTGGTCGATATTGACGAATTTCCACGCGAAACTCTTAAATCGATAAAAATAGTTAAACGCTATTCGTCCGAAAACGAACTGCATCAAATTGTGTCAAAGCAGTCAAACGGCCTTCTTAACCATATCGGTGACGAAATCGGAAAAAGCACAATTATGTTCGGTATAGATGCCAATGGCAGACTTCTTGACGGCGACGACGGAACTCTTGAACAGATTAATTACGATTCAAAAGAGGGTTATCGGCTATCCATTGATAAAAAATTTCAGGAAATAACAGTTAACGCTACTTCAAAAATGAAAAGCGGTTGCGTAATTGTGATGAATACAGAAGACACTTCGATTCTTTCGTGCGTAAATAAGCCGTATAATAATTATTTGATTAAAGCTTTCAACCGGTATTCCGTCGGCTCAATTTTTAAAATTGTTGTTGCCGCCTGTGCACTTGAAAATGATGTTCAAATTGAATATAACTGTACAGGGAGCGTTAGGGTCGGAGATACCGAATTTTCGTGTCAAAATCATCACGCCCATTCAAATCAGACATTGAAGCAGGCAATCGCAAATTCCTGTAACTGCTATTTTGTAAATTTAGCAAATGAACTTGGCGGCCGAAAGCTTCTTGAAATATGCGATAAATTGGGCTTTAATGATTATACTTCTTTATTTGACGGTTGGAATATTGTTAATTCGTATTTGCCGACAAAATCGGACTTGCTTTCAAAAGGCGAATTATCGCTTTTCGGCTTCGGTCAGGGCAAATTGACTTCATCACCGCTTCAAATCGCATCGGTTCTTTGTA
Organism: bacterium; assembly: GCA_963597385.1. Classification (GTDB taxonomy): domain Bacteria; phylum Bacillota; class Clostridia; order Oscillospirales; family Acutalibacteraceae; genus Eubacterium_R. Next base: position 4,345 of record CAVBQD010000054.1, read on the forward strand.
CAATCGCAAACGACGGATATTTCAGTCAACCTAAACTTGTTATGTCAAATATTAATAATAAAAATGTGCAAGAGGATATTGCTTATCCGTCAAAAGAAAAAGTGCTTAAAACGGACACTTGCAAAAAGCTTATTGAGTATATGCGTTATGTTGTAACCGACGGTACTGCTCATATTATGATGAACGGCGATAAAAAATCTGCCGGCAAAACAGCAACGGCTCAAACAGGTCAGTATTCTGACGGAATTGAAAAGCTCAATACTTGGTTTATCGGTTTTTACCCATATGATAAGCCAAAATACGCAATTGTTGTTATGACCGAACAGGGAAGCTCGGGTGCCGAAGATTGTTGTCCTATTTTTAGTACAATAGTTGGACATCTTGAAAAAATGTGATATAATGTTCTTATACCATAGTTAAAGGAGAACTCTGTATGGCAGGAACTAAATTAAAAACATTACTTGTTTTCAAATATCTTGAAAAATATTCCGATGAAAATCATCCGGTTTCAACCTCACAGCTGATTAATATGCTTTCTCAAGAGGGTATTAAGAGCGAACGCAAATCTATTTATGCCGATGTAAAAGCTTTGAAAGAAATAGGCTATGATATCGTGTCCGTTAAAAATCCGATTTACGGCGGATTTTTTATGGCGAGCCGTAAATTTGAAGTGCCCGAGGTTCGATTGTTGATTGATGCAGTTACTTCAGCCGGCTTTATTACTCCTAAAAAAACAGCCAGTCTTGTTGAAAAACTTGAGTCTCTTGTTTCGATAAATCAGGCAAACTCAATCGTTGCCCAAGTTTATATTGACCCAAACACCAAGTGCGATAATGAAGAAATTTATTATGTTATTGATACGCTCCATAAGGCTATTAAAGACCGTAAAAAGTTGAAGTTTATTTATAAACGCCGCAATATCGATGTTGAAAATAAAAAGAATTATACCGAAAAAACTTTTACCGTTTCGCCTTATGCACTTATATGGAAGAATGACCATTACTATTTGATTTGTAATAATCAGAAATATAATAATATTATGAATCTTCGCGTTGACCGTATCAGAAGAATTCAAACGCTTGACGAACCTGCACGCCCTGTTGCCGAGGTAAGTGAATATAAAACATCGTTCGATGTTGCCGATTATTCAAAAAAGATGTTCAATATGTATAGCGGCGAATCCGATAAAATCAGGATTTCGTGTGAACTTGAATTGCGTGAGCAAATTATGGATCGCTTCGGTGCAAAAGTTCCGCTCTCGGCATATGACTCTTCTCATTTCGAAACAACCGTTGATGTAGCTGTTTCCGATGGCTTAATAGCATGGCTTATGTCGTTCGGCAGTAAAATTAAGGTTCTTGAACCGCAATACCTTGCCGACGCTGTTAAAGAGCGTGCCGAACAAATCGCAAAACTGTATAAATAACATCTGTTACCCAACACCTATTTTTTGGTAACACCTAAGTAACATATTGCAAAATTTTCTCCTTTGTGTAACAATACTTATGTATTAATTACAAAGGAGAAATTTTTATGAAAAAAGTTATCAGTTTACTAATGTCGTTTGTTATGCTCCTCAGCGTAACAGCCGGAGTCGATTTATCCGTATATGCGGCTAATGCCACATCCGGTAAATGTGGAGATAGTGCTTATTGGAATTATGATGAGGATACTAAAACTCTAACAATTTCAGGTTCAGGAAGGATGGATAATTATTTTCGTTCAACGGAAACCGCAGGTTTTGTTTTGGATACTCCTTGGGTGAAATTTCGTAGAAATATCAAAAAAATTAGTATTGGGAACAATGTAACCAGTATTGGTGATGAAGCATTTTATAATTGTATCGCTTTGACAAGTGTAACAATAGGAAATAGTGTAACAAGTATTGGTAAGGGTGCATTTGACTGTTGCTCAAGTCTAACAAATATAACAATACCTAATGGTGTAACAAATATTGGCGAAGATGCATTTAATGTGTGTTCAAATTTAACAAGTGTAACAATACCAAACAGTGTAACAAGTATTGATAAAAGTACATTTAGTAATTGTAAAAGTTTAATAAGTGTAACGATACCAAATAGTGTAACAAGTATTGGCGATACTGCATTTTATCAATGTGATAGCTTAACAAATGTAATAATACCAGATAGTGTAATAAGTATTGGTGCTTATGCATTTGGTTGCTCAGTTTATATGGGTTCCTCAAATTTAACAAGTGTAACAATAGGAAATAGTGTAACGAGCATTGGTAATGGAGCATTTTATAATTGTTCAAGTTTAACAAGTGTAACAATACCAAATAGTGTAACAAGTATTGGAACTTATGCTTTTTATTCTTGCGATGTCTTAACAAGTGTAACAATAGGAAATAGTGTAACAAGTATTGGAGATCATGCATTTGACTTTTGTGATGGCTTAACAAATGTAGTAATACCTGATAGTGTAACAAGTATTGGTGATTATGCTTTTTATTCTTGCGATGGTTTAACGAGTGCAATAATAGGAAAAAGTGTAACAAGTATTGGTTTGTGTGCATTTAGTGGTTGTTCAAGTTTAACAAGTGTAATAATTTTATCAAGTGAAACAATACCGAATAGCGTAACAAGTATTGGTGTGAGAGCATTTGAAAATTGTTCAAGCTTAACAAGTATAACAATACCAAATAGTGTAACAATAATTAAAGATTATGCATTTAATAATTGTAATAAAATTACAGATGTGTATTATAGCGGCACACAAGAACAATGGGAAAAAATTACAATAGAAAACTATAATAATTCAAATCAATTCCTTTTACAGGCAACTATCCATTATAATTCTACTTTACCGGATGACATTAAATATGGTGTTGATTCAGAGAACTTTGGTAATGACATAACAGGTTGCGTTGGTGATGAGATAAAAACGCTTCTTGTTTATACATCGGAAAAAGGAAATATTTCTTCATTAAAAATTACCTCAAGTGATTCAAGTGTTGTTGAAGTAGGCGATGTTCAATACGGAGTCGGCGATTATACTACCGGAACAAACGAACAGAAAGCGACAGTTTTGCTAAAACTTAAAGGAGAAGGAGAAGCAACAGTAACGGTTACTTCTACTGATGGCATAAGTAAAAATGTAAATGTAATTGTTTCAAAAGTTGTGGACAAATCTATTGCTATTTTTACAACTGAAAAATCATTAAATATAGAAGCCGGAAAAAGTATGAGTTTAGCGTTCGGCTTAATTGATAATAATACAGGGTCGATTGACAAAGAATGGAAGAAAATGGCTGTTACTGTAAGTGATTCAACAGTAATTTCCTTGTCGGATTATAAAAAATCATCAGAATATGGTTTTTATATTGATGTATTCGGTAAAAAGCAAGGCTCAACTAATGTAATTATTACCGATACAGAAACCGGTGCTAATACTTCTTTTGTTGTAAATGTTTATAAAACGTTTGACAAAACATATTCATATGCTGTTGATAATATGAGCGTGTTTTATCCCAATAATAAATTTGAAAATCATATAGCAACAAATATATATAATCTTAATGGAATTTATGTTAATAATTATCAATATACAGAAAATAACGGTACATATTATGTAGAATTTGATGCTTATAATTCAAGATATTATGCGGGCGCTGTTGATATTTATGATGAAAACGGTATGTGGCTCGGTTATGAAGAAATTGAAAAGTATAGCAATATATCAAGTATTCGAGATGTGCTTGATCAAACATTTTATCTTATTTCAAATACAGCAGCTATTATTGGTGGAAAAAGAGGTAATTTGTTAACTTATGAGCAGGAATCTTTTGCTAAACATACACATGTTAAGATTAATGTTCCAAAGAACGGTTATTTTACAATATCAAATAATATGGCATCTTCTCCCGGAACATATTTTGTAAATGCTTTTGAAATTTTGTTTGATGCAACAACTAAATTATTAGATTTGGCAATGTCAAATGATGTTAAAGTTAGTGCGTTACATAATTTCAAAAAGAATGCATCAAAAACTTTTGCAAGTCATTTAATTGAAGCCAGAAATGAAGCACTAAAAGATGAAATAAAGAAAAATGCACAACTTATAAAGCTTAGTGCAATGCAGTCGGAAATTGAAAAAATAACAAAAAATTTCAGTAAAAATGAGTTAAAAGATAAAATATCGGCTACAAATGAAATGTATTCTTCTATGGCAACTTATGCAGAAAATATTATACAATCTTTTGGCTTTGGAGATAATTGGTGGAAAAAGATATATGCGAGTGCAACAGGTGTTGCTGAATCAGTTTTCACAAAGTTTGCCGGACCTGCCGGTGTTGCTTTGAAAGGCTGTTTCGAAATTAATAAGCTTTCGGATAAATTGTTAATGGGTATACAAATGTCATCATCTACTGATAAACCGTGTATAACAGTATATTCCAAAGTTAAAGAAGATTATAATAATTCATATGGAATTACTGTAGACGGTAACGGTAATGTTAACAAAGAAGCAGTATTGCAAGTTTTTAGAATTTCAAATACCGATGTTGTTGAAACTTTGCTAGACAACGATAATCCACTTGAAAAACATGAGCTATATAATATTTGTTTTGTTAAAGATGATAAGTTGGTACAGCCTAACGGAAAAGTTACTGTATATGTTCCGATACCAACGGGGATGAATGGCAATACTTGTAAGATATACAGACAAGAAACAGATGGTTCTTGGACTATTTTAGATGCTCGTATTAAAGGTAATTATTTAGTGTTTGAAACTGATCATTTCAGTTTGTATTCGGTAATTGGTGATATGATACCGCTTACTGTAAATTCAATGCCTAATAAAGTTAATTATTTTGAGGGCGAAACATTGAATACTGATGGTTTGGTTCTTGAACTTAATGGTGATAAAATTTCCGAAGGGTTTATATGTGACCCTGTTGTGCTGTCCGGAGCCGGAGAACATACTATAACCGTAAGTTATGGAAATACATTTACTCAATTCAATGTAAATGTTTTAAATTCTTGTGAGCATAGTTTTAAAGACTATAAGTATAATAATGATGCTACTTGTACAGCAGACGGTACGCAAACTGCAACTTGTGAATATGGTTGCGGTACGCAAAATACAATAACTGCACCTAATACCGCAATAGGACATAAATTTGTTGATAATGAAAAATATTGCACAAACGGTTGTAAAACGCCAAATCCTAATTATAAGGGTTCAACTTCTGGCGGCGGTTCAACAGGCGGTGGCGGCGGAGGTACTCCTGCTCCTGCACCGACTACCGATGAAACCAAAAAGGACGATGAAAAGCAATCTGAAACAAAGCCTAATCAAACTCAAAATACTTCAACTTCCGCAACTCAAAAGTTAAGCATTAAAAAGCTCGTTTCAAAGAAAAAAGCACTTGCTGTTTATTGGAACAAGATTGCAAATGTTTCGGGTTACCAAATTCAAGTTGCAACAGATAAGAAGTTTAAGAAAAACAAAAAGACCGTTACCGTTGCAAAGCAAAACGCAAGCAAGAGAACCGTTAAAAAACTTAAATCAAAGAAAAAGTATTATGTTCGTGTTCGTTCATACAAAATCGTAAACGGCAAAAAGTCTTACGGCAAATGGTCTAAAGTTAAATTCTTTAAAACAAAATAAATGAGGTGTAAAAATGAAAAATAATGTATTTAAGAAAATTATTTCTGTAGTTTTATCAATTTGTTGCATAGCTTCATGTTTTGCTTTTACAAATACAAATGTACTTGCCGCCACAAACGCTCGTAATAAAGCATATGGCAAAGTCGTTTCAAGTCTTGTAAATCAATATGGCAAAGCAAAATATGATGATTATAACGGAGCAATTTTAGGCGTAAATTGTGTTGAGCTAATTGATTTTAATAAAGATGGTAAAGATGAGTTGCTTGTTACTTATACTGATGTGAAAAATAGTGAATTTCCTTCGCTCTATTATAGAATTTATGCATACATTAACAAAAAAGCCAAATGCGTAAAAAAAGGCCTTTACGGCACAGGAGGAGAAATCGGCAATCGAGGCGGAATTTTCTTGGAATACACAAATAAAGGTGTGTTGCTTGTGACTCAAAAATTTGTTTTTGATATGGAAAAGAATATAGATGATTATTTTATTATTACATATTCTTTTAACGGTAAAAAATTCAAGCAAAAGGATAAACTCAGTTCACAAGACCATTCGGCTGATTATGAGGCTGAGCCGGTAAGAAAGCTGAATGGTAAAAAGATTTCCGAAAAGGAATTTATGAAACAAAAAAATAAAATGTTATTTGATAGATTTGATGCTGAAAAGAAAGGCAAAATAATTTATACTAAGAATGGCGTTAAACTTATTCTTGTTGATTCATACGAAAAGAAAAATCGTACAATGATTATCTCAAGAGTAAATAAAAACATTGCTAAGTTGAAATAACCAAATACCCCTGTAAGGCGTAAACCTCACAGGGGTAACTTTATTATAATGTATTCAAGTCATAAGGCGTTTTTTGGTAAACAAAGTAGTTAAGCCAATTATTAAATAGTATATTCGCTGTGCTTTTCCATTCCATTTGAGGAGTGGTGTTTATATCGTCATTCGGAAAATAGTTATACGGAACATCGATATCAAGACCTTTTTCTTTGTCTCGGAAGTACTCTCTGGCAAGTGTGTCCCTGTCATATTCACTGTGACCGGTTACAAAAAACTTTCTGCAATCCATATCGGCTACAATGTGTATTCCTGCTTGCTCACTGTAAGAGAGAATTTGCAAATCTTTTACCTGAGCAATATCCTGCGATTTAATTTCTGTGTGACGGGAATGCGGAATATAGTAAATATCGTCAAGCCCTCTCATAAGTGGATGTGTATCATCAAGGCATTTGTGTGGGAAAATTCCGAATATTTTTTTCTTTGTAGGATATTTCTTTATTCCGTAATGATAATATAAACCGGCTTGTGCACCCCAGCAAATATGAAATGTAGAATAAACATTCGTTTTGCTCCATTCCATAATTTTGCAAAGCTCGTCCCAATAATCAACTTTTTCAAAATCCATCTGCTCGACAGGAGCACCGGTTATAATCATTCCGTCATATTTTCTGTTTTTAACATCATCATATGTTTCATAAAACTTTTCCATATGGCTTTTTGAAACATTTTTTGCCTGGTGTGTTGCAACCTGTAGGAATTCAACATCAACTTGAAGCGGAGAATTACTCAGCAATCTTAAAAGCTGTGTTTCTGTTTCTAATTTTGTAGGCATAAGGTTGAGTATTAATATTTTAAGCGGACGAATGTCCTGCGTGTCGGCACGCATATTGCTCATCACAAATATATTCTCTATTTCAAGTCGTTGCTTTGCGGGCAATTCATTATCTATTCTGATTGGCATAACTCAACCTCCTCTAAAGTCGTTTTAATATTATATCAAATATGTTTTACTATTTCAACCCTTTATATATTATATACATTATATAACAGTTTACATTCTCAACAGGAGTATTTAAACAAAAAGTTTGTTTAAATTGCTGTATTTGTGTATACTTTGTCGCAAATTGAAAAAAATAAAAGTTTTTTCAAAAAAAGTGTTGACAATTGGGAGCAGAGGTGGTAAGATGTACAAGTCGTCAGCGA
>CAVBQD010000055.1:0-11782 GCA_963597385.1 bacterium
CCTTTATATATTAAGGTTTTTAAATCCTTTATATTTATTAATACCATAGCAAAAAATAGTATAGTAACAAGTGAATACTTTATTGTATAGTTATTTGTATACACAATTAATATGGTTTGAGCTAAAAGTATAATATACGAAGCCGACATTTTTAACGGATTAATGTTGATTTTAACAATTCTTTTTGCTTTTATAAATTTAAAAATCCACATTACAAAATAGGAAAACATTGTTGAAATAGCCGCACCCATTGTTCCCATAAAATGTATGAGTAAAAGATTTAAAACAATATTTATAACAGCACCTATAATTGTAGTTTGGGCAATGATTTTCGAATCCATATTTGCAGCAAAAATGCTGTCTATAAAAGCGTTCAGAGCAGCAAAAACAGCAGAAATAAGTAAGAAAGGTACATATTTCCATGCAATATAAAAATCGTTTGAATATATTATTTTTGCTATAAGTTGATCTAAAATTATTAAACCCGAACAGGAAAATGTCAGTAACAACATATAGGTTTTATATGTGTTTGAGTAAAAGTTATCTTTTTTGTCATCAAATTCTTTAATTGCTGAAAGAGTCCAAGCTTGATTAAAAATAGATTGAACAACATTTATTATTGTCGGAATTTTATAAGCAACAGAGTAAATCCCGTTTTCAGCAGTTCCTAAAAGCCAAATAATAAAGTATCTATCTATTGAATTGTTTATCCACCATGAAATACTGTTGAACACCAAATGTTTACTGTAGTTCATCATTTCGGCTTTTTGATTTTTATTTGACAGGTGTAATTTTAAGTAATTCCATATTTTCACCTTTATCATAAGATAAAAACCGGCGATAAAATATGATAGAATGTTGGCTAAAAAATATCCGTCTATTCCCCAATGAAAAACAGTTAAAAACAGAATATTGAAAATAAGTGTTGTTGCAGAATTTATAAAACCGCAAATAGCATATTCTTTTACTTTGTCCAGACCCTTACTGACATTCGAAAAATATGTGTAGAATCTTTCGTTAACAAAGTAGAGCAGTAAATATAGAGGATATTTATTTAATTCCGCAAAAATTTTAAAAATGTAATTTATTAAAATCAATAGTGAAAATATTAAAATTGATTTTAACATATTTCTAAATCCAACTGTAAATACATCGGATTTATTGTTGTCTTTATTTAAGGAGAATCGTTGAACGGCATCAAATATACACACAGAAAGTATTGGGATTAAAAGTGCAACTGTAGTTGTATATAAATCGTATATTCCATATTCACTTGTGGTAAGATATTTGGTGTATAAAGGAATAAGTAAAAATGTTAGAAGTCGTCCGCCAAAATTGCTGATGGTAAGAAGTCCAATATTTTTAAATAAATATTTATATTTTTTATTCATTAGTTGTCCTTAAATTCGGTTATTTTTAATTGTATTTTTTTGGAAATTCGTGGATTGAGGTGATTAAACCTAAAAGTAAAAAAGGAGCCATAGCAGACGGATAAAAAAATGCCGGAGCAGCAAATGATGAAATCAAGTCATGTGCCATAATTGATATTGCTACCCAAAAATAATAGATATCTGTTTTTCTGCTTTGGATTATATATGACAGCATACTTAATATTGCTATACTAAATGCAACAAGTCCAATCCATCCAGTTTGAGCAATGACTATTGGCCAAAAAGTATCACTTAAATAAGCATTTTGTCTTTTACCCTCACCTAAACCAATGTCGGATAATCGGTCATATCCGAGTTTATAATAAAGTCTTGAATAGTATTGTGCCGCCATACTTGATGCAAAGCTTCCGAATCCGCTTCCTATAGGGAAGAGTTGATTCGCAATAGTTATGCTATCTTCTGTAAGAATTTTTCTTGCAGCTTTATCTAATTCAATGTAATATTTGGTTAAAGAGTCATATCCCAAATATGCTGCACCAGCAATTGCTGAGATACCAACCGGAATAAGGCTTTTAAATTTGAATTTAATAAAATATAAATAGATTAAAAATAAAACAAAAACTGAAACAATAGCTTTTGTTCTAAAAGTTAAAAGCATAACAACAGTCAGCATAATAATATAGTAAACATTACGCCTATAGTATCTGTAATTATATGCAAGTAAGAAAATAATTGTCATGGAAGCACGGGCTAAAAACTCAGGATGCTCAAAGAAAAGCATAACAGAATATGTAAAATATCTATAGTCTGCAACAGGGAACCACGGCGTCATAAACGCATCGTGTAATGTTAAAACAAAGAAAATAACAGCTATTAATTTACATATCCAGTTTATCGAACAAAAATAATCTTCTTTAAGTTTGTTTTGAGTAAGAAGTCGTGCACATAAATAGTAAATGAAAAATTTTGCACAGGTATACGCATCAACAAACATATATTGTATATCTTGATATTTATACATAAATCCTGAAATTATGCCTATAATCTCAAAAATAAACATAAATATCAACATATAACGCTCAAACTTTAATAAGGTTATTTCTGATTTTAATGCTTTAAAAAGTACAATTATGAATAATACTACGCCGATCATTTCATCGGTGTAATTAAAAAAAGTACTTATTGTATCATTTTTGATTAAACTTGGTAGTGTAGGTTGAAATATTAAATATAGAAAAAGAAATTTCCATATATCGATTTTTCTTAATGATATTTTCATATAATTTCCTTACTTATTTTAAAATAAAGAGTTTAATATTATTTTTAAATTTTCTCCAAATAGTTTTTTGAGGAAATGTTTTTATGTAATCTTTAGTAAACGCTGTATAATTATGCTCTTTAATATATTGTATTTGTTTATTTGTAAAACTTTTTTCTAAAATTGAATCGTTAATTAAGTCAACATAAACATTTTCAATTGTATCTTCAACTAATTGAATAGTTTCCTCTAAAGAATATCTAATGTAATAGTATTCCACTAAAAAGTTTAGATTTGTTGAAATATAATCATTTGTAAAATCCGTGTTTATTTTATCGAAACAAAACAATTTGCAAATTATATTATATATTTTTCTTTGAATTCTGTTCATATCTTTATAAAAATGTGTTGTAAGACCATTTCTTATAAAATAATAATTATAAACAATTTTATTTGTAAAAATAATTTTTTTAGAAGTGTGCTGTGCATAGTTTAAATTGAAAATATGATCTTCCCCAAATGTAATTGATTGATCAAAACGAAGATGAAAACTTTTAATAATATCGCTTTTATAAAGCCTTCCGGCTTGCCACCACATATATTTATCAAATTCTTGAATTCGTTTTTTTGCGTCTTCATAATTCTTAAAACTATTAGATGCAATTTTGTGTGGCTTTGCAATAAATTTAACTTCATTATAATTACCACTGACAAAATCAACATCATCAGTCATAAGATTTATTAAAATTTCAAGTGCTTCCTTTGGAATTGTATCATCTGAGTCTACAAATGTAACATAATCTCCTTTTATTATATCAAGTGCAGTATTTTTTGCATTTGATACGCCACCATTTTTTTGATTGATTATTCTTATTCTTTTGTCATTAAATTCATTTATAATATTTAGTGTATTATCTGTAGAACCATCGTTTACGATGATAATTTCAAAGTTTGAATATGTTTGGTTTAATATTGATTTAATACATTTTTTTATGTATTTTTCAGCATTATAAGCCGGGACAATTACGCTTATCATTTTTTCACCTTTATTGAATGTTTTTTATATATTGATTGTATATATTAACAAATTGTTTAACTTTATATTCACAAGGCAGTGTTTTTCGATATTCTAAACAGTTGTTAACATATTTGTTATTTTTTGAAGAAATTTCATACAAGTCGTCTTCATTCCAATCATTTTTTACAATGCCAAGTTTATTGGATTTAATGTAACTTGAGTTATATGGTACATCGGTTGTAATTATAGGTGTTGCCAAGGCTATAGATTCGACAATTGAAACCATATTGTTATCTTTGTTTGTATAAACAAGCATTGCAATTGAATTTCCTAATATAGAAATGAGATCGTCATGTGTAAGCTTACCCGTAAAGATTACATTATTTTCAATTTTAAGTCGTTTTGTAAGTGCCTGCAAATTGTTTTTTTGATCACCATCACCTATAATAAAAAGTTTTGTAGTGTTGTCATATTTTTTTAAATATTTTGCAAAAACTTCTATCGATTTATCAATTTGTTTGCGATTAATGAGTTGTGAACAAATCGAAAACTGATTATTTTTATCTGGATGGGCAATAAACTTTTTTGTATTTATTCCGTGGTCAATTATTTCATCTGAAATGTTATCTAAGTAATGAGAGATAAATGCTTTTGCGTTTTTGCTTCTTGGTACAATAAGTGTATCTTTAAACATGATACGAGAAATTAAATTATACCAAATTTTTGACGCTAACTTCTTAAAAATATTATTATGCTTTGCAAGTTCTTGCCAAATAATAAGGTTTTTTGCCTTTGTTTGTGCAATAAAAAATGAACATAAAGAGAAGACTTCGCTTGAAATTATTAAATCAAAATTACTGTATTTAATTAACTTTTTTATGTCAGGACAACAAGGAAATACATTTGGAGGGAATAAAATGGTATGAGTTGTTTTAAGCCAAACGATTTTGAAAGGATAATTTTCATCTTTAATTGGTTTATACAAATCAGACGCAGCAAGAGTGATATCGTGTCCTTCATTTTTGAATGCAAGACAAAGGTTGTAAATCATTGTGTCTTTAATCGAGTCGACCTTTTTTATTTGAGGTGTTTCATTTGTATATAATATCAAATTAGCAATTAATACTTTCATAAATGCACCTATAGTTTATATAATTTGAGACTTTATATCCTCATCAACAATTTCTTCACCGGTTTTATCCTTTAGCTGTTCCATAGAAGCTGCCGAAAGTCCGTTGTTGATTACGGCGTTCATATCACAGGTAGATAGTTTGTCAAGTTCGTCTTTTGTAACTTTACCGTCACGGTAGTCGCAAACGATTTTATTTTCGTACATTGAGTACTTGTTTTTTGTCCAAAATTTTAGTTTGTGTTTTATAACCCAAGTCGCCGGTACCCAAATATATTTGTGCATAGCAGGGGACACGGAGCCTATCATCCAGCAGTTTCTGTCGCAATGTCTTACCTTGTTTCTTATTATATCAGCTTGCTTGCTGTTCCAAAGTTCGTCCCAGCTCTGCTCATTCAAATTGCCCATTACTTCCTTGTCTTTTGTTCCGTTACACGGCATAACATCACCGTACGGGTCAATAAAGAAAGTGTCAAAGCTCATATCACACGGCAAAAGTCGTTTTTGACCGTAAATATAATTGATTAATCCGTGATTGAAATATGCTCTGAACCACTTTTTCGGACTTTTTGATGCTAACAATTCGTTTATGAGCTTTTCAAAATTCTCAGCAACCATAGGTCTGTCATTTATTTTGTTTTTGGCCTCAACAAAATAAAAACTGTTGTGGAGTGACGCTGTTGCAAACTCCATTCCCATTTTGTTTGATAATTCGTAAAGCGGAACAAGATCGGGAGCGTTTTTGTCCTGTACAGTCATACCGAACCCGACATCTTTCATTCCCATATCAATAAGTTTTTTGAGCGTGTTGTAACCTTTGTTAAATCCGTCTTCAAGTCCGCGGATTTCATTGTTCGTTTGTTCAAGACCTTCGATAGAAATGCGAATGCCGATTTGCGGAAACTCTTTGCACAGTTCAACTATTCTGTCTGTAAAAAAGCCGTTTGTGGATATAACGATTCTGTCGCTTTTTTTGTATAATTCTCTGACTATATCTTTTAAATCCGTTCTGATAAACGGTTCGCCGCCGGTGATGTTGGTAAAATACATAGGCGGAAGCTTTTTTATTGTTTCCACTGTTATTTCTTCATCCGGTTTTGACGGTGCTTTATATCTGTTACACATAGAGCACCTTGCGTTGCAACGATATGTAACTATTACTGTTCCGTTGAGTTTTTTTGGCATTTTATTTCACTCTCGATTTTTTCTTGTGTATTTTGTATAAATTTTCATTAACTTATCGTAATAAGCTTCCGGAGAATAGTTATTTTTATACAGTTCGTGAGATTTTTTTGAAAATTCTTTAACTGTTTCATCTTGTGAAAACAGAACTTCGAGTTTTTCTTTAAGCTCATTAATTTTATCAAATTCGTACAGAAAACCGTTCTCACAGTCTTCTATAAGCTCGGGAATACCGCCTATACGGCTTCCGATAACAGGTTTGCCGATTTCAAGTGTTTCCAATATTGAATAAGGACAATTTTCATACCAAATTGAAGGAACAACCACAAATCTTGAATTCCTTATATATTTTCTTATACTGCCTTGATTTTGATAACCCAAAAGAGTGATTCTGTCCTCAAGTTTGTGCTCCTTGACATAATTCTCTATATTTTCTCTTTCCGGTCCGTCACCGGCAATTAAAAGCTTTGAATTTGGTATGTCTTTTATAGCTTTAATTAAATTTAATATGCCTTTTTCCTTTGAAAGTCTTCCAAAATAAAAGGCATAATCACCAAGCACATATTCTTTGTGCGTACTTTCATTAACAAAATTGTGCAAAACCTTTATTTCATTGCAGTTAAGATTTCCCTTGATAAATTGATTTTTATTGAACTCACTCGGAGAAATTATGCAATCGATTTTTTTAAAAATTTTATGTGCGTCGTAGTATTCCTTTTCAGCGTATCCGATTATGCTTTTTAAAGTTGAAACTTTGTTGCACTTCTTCTTAATGCACTGTGTGTAGCCTTTAGTTAAGCAATCTTCACACGGTTTGCCGTTGTAAAGCATTATGCTTGCAGGGCAAATCGGATTTAAATCATGTGCCGTCATAACAATCGGAATATTCTTATCTTTAATTGCGTCGATGATTGAAGCTGAAAGTTGACGCTGAAAATTGTTAATATGCACAATATCCGGCTTGAATTCGTCAAGTGCCTTTGCCATTAATTTTTTGTTTGCTTTAGAATATATTACATCAAACGCTTTTAGCTTTGAACCTGTATTCAAGTTGACTTCATCAACAAAATACTCTTTATCGCCGGTTGTTATGTTTTCCGGATGTTTCATTGAAAAAAAGGCAACCGTATGACCTTTACTTTTTAGCAAATTTGCAAGTTCAAAGTAGTATTTTTCACTTCCGCCACGCAGATAGTGAAATTTGTTAACTAAAAGAATTTTCATTGTTTCTCACTTTTTTGATTATAATACAAATCTAATGTTTCTTTTGTAATCTTATCCCAGTTGTATTTTTTTAAGATAAAACTTGATGAGATTTGTTTGTATTGTTTTACAATTTCAGGGTCGTTACAAAGTATTGACAGCTTTTGTGCAAGACTGTCAACATTGCCTTTTTCAAAATATTCCGCATTGTTTTCGCAAACTTCCGTACATTCGCAAATGTTTGATGTCAGGCAACAGTTGCCGTAGCTCATAGCTTCAAGCAGGCTTATCGGCATACCCTCCAAATCACTTGGCAGGCAATATACATATGCATTTGAATAAAGCTCTTCAAGTTCTTTTCCTTCAACAAAGCCTGTGAAAATTATATCTGAATTCGATTTTGCCATATCTTTAAGCTTCGATTCATACTCGCTTGTATGACTTGAGCCTCCCGCAATAACCAATTTTTTTTTCGTATCAATTTGGTTATACGCTTCAATAAGATAATGTATTCCTTTTTCGGGAACAAGCCTACCTAAAAAGAGAAGGTAACCGTCTTTTTCTATGTTGTATTTATCAACAATTATATCTGGTAAACACGGCTCGGCAGGGGATATTCCGTTTGGAATAAACACAGTTTCTCTGTTATATGCTTTTTTAAAGTAGTCTTTGACATTTTGAGAAAGTACAATTATCTCATCGGCATACTTTGCAGCTGTTTTTTCGCCGAATTTTAAAAATTCAGTGGCAAATCCACCCCATTTGCTTCTTTGCCAATCAAGTCCGTGAATTGTAACAATACTTCGCTTTCCGAAAAGCTTTGCAAATATAACCATAGAAGCCGGACCTTCGGCATGAAAGTGTATAATGTCGTAGTTATGAAAAACCGCATTGACTGTTGACAAAAAGCTGTAAACAATCGCATTGAGTTTTGAGGAGTTGGGCGTAGGTATCCATTTGAGCTTTACGCCCTCCCATATGTCAAGGTCTTTGGCAATTTCGTGCTCTTTTCCGGCAATGTGCTCGCTTTTTCTGTTGTATGCAACAACGGTGTGACCGCTTTTTACCATACGCTTTGAAAGTTCCGACACAACAATTTCAACGCCGCCTTCCCGTGAAGGAATTCGCTTGTGGCCAATCATTGCGATTTTCATAATTATTCTGCTCCTTCGTGGGTGAGTACAACCTTTACCGTTTTTAACAGAATTTGTATATCAAGCCATAAACTCCAATTGTCTATGTATTCGCAGTCAAGCTTTACTACATCCTCAAAATCGTTGATGTTCGACCTGCCGCTCACCTGCCACATTCCCGTAATTCCGGGACGCATTGAAAGACGCCTTTTATGACGGTTTTCGTACTGTTCAAATTCTTTTACGGTTGGCGGTCTTGTGCCCACCAAGCTCATATCGCCTTTAAAAACATTAAAAAATTGCGGCAATTCGTCAATGCTTAGTTTTCTTATTACTCTGCCGACTTTTGTGATTCTCGGGTCATTGTCCATTTTGAACATCAAACCGTCCATTTTGTTGTGAGCCATAAGCTCTTTTTTGCGTTCTTCCGCATCTTTATACATAGAACGCAATTTGTAAATGTTAAAAAGTCTGCCGTTTTGACCAACTCTTTCCTGTTTGAAGAAAAGCGGACCCGGAGATTCAATTAATAACGGAATTGCCGTTATCGCTATGATTGGAATAGATAATATTATTCCTACAATTGAGCCTATAATGTCAACAAATCGTTTGATTGCAAGTCCTGTGCTGTTATGAACAGCCGCCGCAAATGTTGCAAGCGGATAGCCCGAATATATTTTGCAGTTGATGTTGTTAAAAGTGCTTTCGTCAAGCAAATTGTCAAGTACTGGAACATTGAGATGAACCGTAACGCCCATGCCCTCAAGTTCCTCAACAATTTCAGATACATCACTGCTCTCGCAGTACGGAAGATTTATAAAAACCTCGTCAAGAGTGGTTTTTCTTATCCAATCAATAAACCTGATATCTGTTGCGATAACAGGAACATCTTCCGCAACAACATGCGGAAATCTGATTTTTTTCTTTGTGCGGATTTTTTCATTTGTGTAATCCGAACCGAATTCAAAATTTTTGTCGTAAGTAAATCTGCCGTTTTCAACAAAATTGTCAAGAAGGGCAACGCCTGTAATATTTATAGACCAATTTTCCTTTAAACCGGTTATGAATTCCTCGGCTCTGTCCTTGGTGGTAAGAACTCCGACATAAGATGCAATTTTTGATTTTGCGTGTGTGTAGCCGCCCGTAAGCCAGCGTTTAAGGTAATATCTGCTGATAAGCGTTATTGCCACAAAAATGATAAGCGAGCACCCAATCATAACTCTTCTGTTAATAAGAGGACTTTTGACGGTTGCAAGCAGTGCAACAAAAATCAGATACACAAGGAAATCGTTTTTCAATGTTCCGATAAGTTCCGAAACTTTGCTTCTACGCTCCAAATTTACGCTTGTATGGAACAGAAAATAACTGATTAAAAACGCGGCAAAATTAAGGGAAATGAATATAAGCCATTGACACGGTGTATCGGTTGAATCAATTCTTTTAAAGACATATCTTGTAAGTAAATATGCTATACAGTTTGAAAACGCAAGTGTAACAATGTCGATTGAAAATTCAAGCCAAAATTGTGTTTTTGCTCTTCTGTTCATTTTGTAACACCTGCTTACAGTAAATTATTTTTTGTCGCTTCCGTATGAATACTTGTAGTTGTATGAATAGCTTCTGCTGTATTTTCTGTAGTACGAGTAGTATCTCTTTCTCTCGCTGTTTGTATCGTTGATGATAAAGCCCAAAACATTTGCATCAATGCTTTGAAGGGTTGCAACCGATGTTTTGAGTTCCGGTACATTTGTTGTATCTGTTTTTACAATAAGAATATATCCGGTTGCCTTTTGAGCAAATACGGTTGCGTCTGTAACGATGTTGACAGGCGGAGTGTCGATGAATACACAGTCATAGTGCTTTCTTACAAAGTCGATTAAATTATCCATTCTCGGGGATGAGAGAAGTTCTGTCGGATTAGGCGGAATTTTGCCCGATGTGAGTACAGAAAGATTTTCTATATCCGTCTTTGTGACTGTAATGTTATCGGTAAGACCGGCAAGAATTTCGGAAAGACCGTTTCTTGAACTTAATGAGAAGAGTTTGTGAAGCGACGGATTTCTCATATCGGCGTCAATAACGAGAACCTTTTTGCCCATTTGAGCAAAGTTGATGGCAAGATTTGCCGAATTGATGGTTTTACCGTTATTTGCGGTAGGACTTGTGATGACAAATATAGGGCATTTTTCGCCTTGCTGTGTGAAAAGAAGATTTGTTCTGATTGAGTTATATGCTTCTTTAACAGCAAATGTTGAGTCTTGATTTAAAAGCTTTTGAGGGTCTGCGGATGATACAGAACGACGCTTGTTTTTTTGAAGTTTCTTCAGCATTATTTGTCATCTCCTTTCGCATTTTGAATATTTTCAAGTATCTCTTCACTCGGTTTCAGTACGAATTCACTTTCGCCCTTTTTATTAACTGTTTTTGTTCCGGCAATTTTTGAACTCTTTGTAGGGTACTTTGAACTTTGTTCCGAATTGTTTTCAAGGTTTGGAACAGTTCCGAGGATAGGAATGTCAAATTCGCTGACAACATCTCTTTCACCTGTGATTGTCGTGTCAAAGAATTCGTAAAGGAAGCATGCCATAAATGAAACGAACAAAGCTGCAACTGCGGCAACAATGATATTCATTGAAAGGTTAGGCGATGACGGCTTTGTAGGAACCTTGGCGTAGTCAATGATTTCTACGCCGCCGGCTTTAACAACTCTTACGATTTCTTTTGGAGCGATTTTTGCAATTGAATTTGCGATTTTAGCGGCAGTCTTGGCGTCACTCGCAGTGACGGTAACTTCAAAGGCAACCGTTTTGCTTGCTTGTTGAGCGTCTATAGCAGAGCTCAATGCAGAAGTTGAAATGTTAAGGTCAAGGTCTTTGATAACTGCTTCAAGAACCGTGTCGCTCTTCAAAATGTAGATGTATGTATTTACCAAATCCTGCGAAGCGGTAAGCTCTGTGGATGTGATTGTTGAGTCGGTCGAAATTCTGTCTGTATTTGAATATACATACATTTTTGTCGTTGCTGAATACTTTGGCTTTATGCAAAAATGTGTAACAAGACCCGAAACAATTGCAGCAACTATGGTAAAAATGATAATGTAAATAAATTTGTCACGCATCTTGTAAAAGATTTTGCCAAGATCTATTTCAATATCTTTGTTTTCTGTTGTTGAATCCATTAAGAGTAACCTCCGAGTTTAGTTAAAATGTCATTATTTATAATACCATTATTCAAATACCTTGTCAATTATTAATATATATAAATATTAATAATAAAAGTATGAATTATGCACAAATAAAGTATTCTTATTTTACCTTGAATGTCAGTAAAAAAGGCACTGTAAATCGTCTTTACAGTGCCTCAGACTGTCGATAAAGTCCCTGAAACACGCCAAAATTCAATCAACCGATACTGCCTCCACTTGTTGCAAGGGGAGGTGGCAACACGAAGTGTTGACGGAGGGGTTAT
>CAVBQD010000056.1:0-11719 GCA_963597385.1 bacterium
CCAAATATACCTACATGGACTGTTCAAATGATGACTCTTCGTCCGGGATTTCCTCAAATTCCGAATTCAACATATCATTAAGTTCAGCTTGTGCTTCAACCGTCTCGTTATATGCATTCACAAGGCAAGTTCTTACTGCATCCGACGCTTCTTTTGTGATTGGATTTGCAAACGGAACATATTCTGTTTCGCCTTGTTCATTTGTTACCGCTCTTGACGGCATTGATGCAAAAAGACCGTTTTTACCTTGAATCAATCTAACGCCGTGAATTGCAAAAGCATCGTTGATTGTCAGAGTAGCATAAGCCTTGGTTTTGCTTTCGTCATTAATCAATCGATCAATTCGTGCTGCAACAGTGGTTGACATAAGTATTCCTCCTTTAATTCATCTCCAAAGGAATAAAGGTGCAATACATATCTGACTGCACTTCTTCCTCTGAAATATCTTCAATTTCTTTAAACTTGTCTGCATAAAAATCTGCTTGCTCGTCAGTCAAAGGTTCAAAGTATTCATCACCGGTATCACCAACAATGAGAATAGGACCGGCATAAATGCTTTGTCCGATTTTTCGATTCCCATCCATACCGATTAGTTTTGCCTCATCATTTCCGATAACGCAAGCTTCATCATTAAATGGGTGTGTCAGTTCAATTAAACCGCCGACAGCGGCGCTGAGATCTTTGTAATCATTGATGTGCATATTAAGAACAAGCGGTGTATGATGCGGTGTAATATATACTGCCTTTTCTCCATCCATCTCTTCGCAGAGTGAAGTATCAAAATTATCAAGTTCTTTATAGCCGACAGAATCAACATAGAAGCATTTGCTATCTGCATTTGAATCTTCACTGTCAAACACCTCAACTACATCACTGACTGATAAGCTGGTACCTTGATAAAGCGGTGGTTTATCACCCTCATTAAGCTTTGCAAACACACCTTCTAAATCATCTGTATCCAAATCGCCAAAATACACTTGTTTATATAGGTCGGAATTTACACCGCCATGTTCCTCAGCACAAGAAAACGGTGAGAAGCGTTTCGCATTCTCATCCTTTTCTGCGTTGATTTGATAAATCTTTACTCTCATATATCCTCCTTACATTCACTGAACCGACTCTAACGGTTTAGGATCTTGTGTTTCTATCTTTTCTTTAACCCAATTAGGTAATACACAATGTCTTGCTGTATTAAGAAAATTGCGATAAAGAGGGATTTTGTCCGACATTTTCATATCCTCCTTTTTTCTTTGACCTTTCAACAAGTAAATGAATCAAAGCAGCATCCTGCTCCGCCTCCGGTAGTTGATTCAAGAACTCTGCAAGGGTAATGGTTTCTTTTCCTTCCTTTTCATTTTGACAGTTATCACAAATTTTTTCTTTCTTTATGACAATCTCGTCTTTTGAAAAAGAAAGACTCACAATACTGTTGGCAGTAATGCCGGTCAAAAAGCGAACTGATCGAGGTATCGTTAATCTGCCTCGGTCATCAATCACCTTATACTGTTTATCCATTTTTAACTTTAACCTCCTCGGTAAATTATTTTTTCTGACAGAATCTTGTCCACATCAATTTCACGATCAAACAAGGAAAATTGGAAGTATGACTTCATTCGTTCCGATGTATCGTAATTTGATATGAGAAGTTCTGAATATTGTTTGCCGCCCTCATATCGTTGAGCGATATTGTTAATTCGGGTAATACCTTCAATAAGAATTCCCGGTCTTTGATATAGTTCTCTGATTTCAGGACAGTCATTGTATGACAAAAGAAACTTGCCTTGTATATTGCAAAGCGTATTCGCAAGTCTTTCGTGATCGTCCTTTCCGAATCCGCCACCATCATAATAATCTTCGGTATTGTAATACGGAGGATCACAATAAAAAAAGCTGATTGGTCTGTCATACTGACCTATCAGTTTTTCAAAATCTTTGTTTTCGATAATTGTATTTCGGAGTCTTGCGTGTGCAGCACGAATTAGGGGAAAGTTCTTCCACATATCGTGTGGTTGACTTCCAAAGCTGTCAACGCCGGATGCATAACTGTATCGAATCAATGAATAATAATATGCAGCTCGCTGACAATCAGACAAATCATCGTCTTTTAAGCGATTCGTCATATATTCAAAATCTGCTCGCGAGTCAAGTGAAAACTCTAACCATTTAATCAATTCTTCCGGCTTTTCCTTAACGCAACGATATAGATTTACTAAATTTTGATTGAAGTCGTTATACACTTCGAATTTGTCAGGTTCTTTATGGAACAAAACCCAACCGCCGCCTCCGAACACTTCAATATATCTACCATAGTTAAGGGGTAGGCGTTTAACAATCTCTTCACGCAGAGCCTTTTTTCCGCCTACCCATGACATAAAGCTGTTCATAATATTTAGGGCAAGCTCTGTGTGTTATTTGTTTCTATATGGTCTCGGCACAGGGTTATATTTTCCGTATTTTTTATCACATTCGTCAACGACTTTTTTATACAGCAAATCCATATCAACATCGGTTAAAATATGCCAATATTCCGATTTGTGACAAACACGAAAATCGTATATATATCGTCTTGCCGCAGCACACTTTTTTCTTTGTGATTTTGTCTGTGGATTTGGATATCGGTGCAATATTTTTCGTGCCCACCTGTAATCCTCAACAGTAAATGAAATCACACGATTAGCAAGTGCTTCATAGGGTTCCATTACAATCACCATTTTTGTTTAACTCAGCCTGCAGCGATGCAATTTGCTCATTGAGTTTATTCATTCGATTCAGCTGAAAGCAACACATAAAAGCGACTCCGACAGAACCGCCGACCATTAAACCTAAAACAAAACACAACAGATTATTCATCCCATACACATCCCTTCATCTTCATTTTCATCTGGACCTACAATATTAACATAGTCGCTGATAGCCAATAATGCCTCATTGTAGCTTCCGGAGTTTGTAACCTTGTCAATCATCTCTTTTGCTTGCTCATCAAGACCGTTTTCTCTAAGAGTACGTGCCGCAATGCCCATAAGATTAAAGATATTGCTGTCTTGACCGATAAGCTCGCAATCCGGTTTTATGATTTCTTGGCTTTCGTCATTAACAACTTCTTCCTTATCAGAAAGTCTGTTGTCAATATAATCCGATAACCAAGTGCCGCCAAACACCTCATGCGTACCGATTCGCCACATGGCAAGCTTAGGAATATTGACATCTGCATTATCAAGTGGGAATAAAAGATTTGTAATTTCACCCGACTTAAATGAGTAGATATCTTCAAATTTGGAATTATTCATAAGAATGTTTCGTTTTGTGAAATCCTCGTTAATTCCTTGAAGCCAATCATTAAGGTCACCACCGCAACCTTGAAGAATTAAGCCTTCTTTATCTTTCATTTTGAGCAAATCCAGCTCATTGATTTCCTTAATCATATGTAAGACCACCATCCTTGTTAATATATTCATCTAAAGTATCGAAAGTAGGTATATCACCAGACAGCAAATGTTCAAAATCACTGTCTACACCTAAAAAGCTCAAGTCGCTTTCGTCGGTAAGTTCAATGTATTCTTTATTGCCAAAGTCAATCTCTTCGGCTGTTACCAATGAACCGGCATGATTAACAGTCACTTTACGCTCAAGCGTTTGCATTTCACAGTCATCATCGTCATAACGCAAATGATAAAGATGTAATCCTTTGGGAACATCGTCTTCGGTTAATCTTTCATTTGCGAAAAGACCGGGTTTTCCGAATATTTCAACTACGGAATATTCGTCAACACTACTGCAAATGTATTTGTTGCCCGATAAATTGAGAACCAATCCTCGCTCAGCGGGACTCATCTGCCAAATATCAGCCGCAAAATCAACTGCTGACACATCTGTATGAGGCAGTTCTCTCGAAACAACTTTTCCGTTTTGATATATTTCAGTTCCACAGTTTTCTCCGAAATCCTCATCAGCCCACTTGATTGTGAAAGTCAATTCGGGATAATGTTTTGAAAGATTGCCGATAATTCCTTTCGCCGGTTTCCAGGCTGTTAAAAAATTAAGCTCGTTAGGGTTATCACTTTTATGGTATTTGTATGCAAGCGAGGTTGTACCCCAATTCTTAATTGTCCAATCATACCAAGTAGCCGAGTTATAATAGTGAATATTTGAAACTGCTGCTATGCCTAAATTCCATATTTCCTTTTTATCTTCTGTCAAACCATTTGCATATTTTTTCAAATATTCCATGAAATCATCAAAAGTACCCTCACGCCTCAAATCCTCGTTTGGTATCTTATCAAGGAAATCCCTAACAAGAGCAATGCCCTCACGAGTATCTGAACTTTCGGGTATATCCAAATCTTTCGGTATTGGTAAAACCTTTTTAAAATCGATAGAACCTCTGCCAAACGCATCAACTTGAATTGCTTTGAGCATTTCGTCAATCAATCTTTGGTTACCACTGATGGTTAAAATGTTTCGTATATCGTTAGCCATTTAAACCTCCTTTGTTTCTTTCATCAATTATTTTAATTCGCTTCGCAAGTGCTTCAACTACATTTACGGTGACTGCATTTCCTGCTTGCTTATACTGTTGGGAATCACTGAATCCTGCCTCTCGTGATTTCAAATACTGTTCATCGGAAAAGCCTTGCAGTCTCCAACATTCCTTTGGAGTAAGTCTGCGAATAAAACCAACAAAGCATTGAGTATCGGCAACAATAATCAGCAATGCAATTTTGTTTTCCTTTTCGTCAAGTTTCACGAATTCATGAAGTCTTGCATATATATCAGAAAACTCATCCGCATTAAATTCACCAACTAAAACAAGCAACGCTGAATGTTCACCCTTATGCTTACTTACTCCTGCGTTTTGTCTTGCTGTGATACATCTTGCAATTTCAGTGAGTTTAGGATCAGCATTCATGTCAATGAAATAGTAGGTTTGTGACGGCGTAGTAGTTAATGTATGTGCTTCATTCTTTCCTACACGACCTCGCCTCTGTTTTTGCCCTAAGTATGCAATATCAATGCTATCACCGGGTTTAGCGTATTGATAGCCAAGTTTTGTGTTGCTGATAACAGGAATTAAGTAAAGTCCTGTTTTTCCGCCAAATCCTCCTGCCGAGCTTGTGAGAGTAATTGATGTACCATCAACGGAGTACACTCTATCACCTTCACTTCCTCGGATGCATCGGACAGTATTTGAAGAAGTTGTTTCAGGGAAAGCAAATATTTCGCCTCGCACTTTTTCTCGATAATAGCAGACAATGTACAATCGCTTTCTTGACTGGGGAACTCCGAAATTTTTGCTGTTATACACTTGCCATGTGACATCGTACCCCAATTCATCCAATGAACTGATGATCTTTTGAAATGTTCTGCCTTGGTCGTGGTTAAGCAAGCCGGGTACATTTTCAAGAAGCATATACTTAGGCTTTTTAACGGAAGCGATTCGGGCAATTTCAAAGAACAAGGTTCCTCTTGTGTCTTCAAATCCGCCTCGCTTTCCAGCAATAGAAAAGCTCTGGCAAGGGAATCCTCCGCAAATAAGGTCGATATCGGGAAGTGCATTTGGATTGATTTCTCGTGCATCGTTAAAATACAATTCTCCTTTCGTATCATATATTGCCTCGTATGTCTCTTTGGCTTTTTCATCTATCTCGCAAAAGGCGACGCACTCAAATCCGCCGACATTATCAAGAGCAGATCTAAAGCCACCAATTCCCGAAAACATATCAAGATATTTGATTGCCATAAGGCATCAGCCTTATATTTACTTTTATCACCTCACATACTCATCACAGGACCATCAGACTGTTCATCAGCAAGATCGTCTGTAGTTTCTTCTACACACATAGCATTTTGCTCCTGCTCGACTTCCTGCTCTGTGAGTTTTCTGAAACTATCTTCATTCGGAACAAGAGCCAATGTTCTGCCATTATCCCAATTCATATGAATTGAACCGATATCATCGACAAATCGAACTGTACCTCTTGTACCCGGCGGAACTGCTTGGGGATCCTCCATAGAGATAAGTTCAAGACGAGTACCTTTAGGATACTGTTCCTTATATTGCTTTGATTCTTTTTCAAGTTTTAATAATTCGTTTATTACTAACACCTCCAAATAATAAAAGGCGACTGATTCAATTCAGTCGCCTTCATTGTATTTAGTTTAATTTTAACCCTTTTCTCGCTATTTTTATCGCATCAATAATTATTTTAAAGTTCTTATCATTATATAATTTTCTATCAATTATATCTTGAATCAGCATTTCATTTTCCAACAATATACCTTTTGAGAATTGCAATAATTGATGTGAATTATTGTTAATTCCTCGTATGTTTATACTTTTAAAATCTATGTGATTATGGTTTATATGTTCTTTTGATATATTCCATAAAAATTCATCACTGGTTATTACATAAAGTGCAGATAAAAATTTTTTGCTAAAATATCTGTCGCTTTTATTAAGTTCCTTTATTATATCCAAAAATCTTTTTTTATGTTTTTGTCCTATAAACATATAAATCACCTCCATATTTATATAATAATATATTTAATATGATATAATAGCGATTGTTCATTATTGTATATGTAAAATGCAATAACGTTTTAAATCATTTATTCCTGTCCCGATTTAAGGGAATATTATAAACGGATTTGGTAATCCTCATTGGAATCTAACCAGTCCCATCCAAGCGACCCGCTGCCATAGCGGAAGTATCATTATAAGTTTGTACTTTCATTGCAATCCCTTTCGTACCACTGAGAGAGAAAAGATATTACTGTTATTCGCTCCCTGTAACAGATCATGGCGCAGTAATACTTTATGCTGAGACGGTTTCATACCCCCTCATACAAACTAACGTATTTATAATATTGGTATTCTGTTTTATAAAAGGGAATAAACCCTTTCATAAAATAGAAATTTCTGGGGTTCATTTTTCGGGGGTATTTTCAAAAAAAGTCAAATATTTTAAAAATTTTTTTCTTGCTCCACTTATAGATTCATATATTGATGAAATATGTTTTCCTTCTTCTATAGCAATTTCATTATATGTTTTACCATCAATATAATATTTTATGAATCTTCTTTTAGGTTGAGGTGAAAGCATATTAATTGCCTTTGTAACATTCGTATTATCATCAAAGTTAATTTCAAGCGAGTGAATTTGTTTGAATCTATTTGATGAAAAAAATTCAATTGGCTTTTCTCGTCTCATTCGATGTTTTGCATCATTATTGTTGTATTTTATGATTGCTTTTGTATATTCAATCCATTCTTTATTTGTCAAAACAGTATAATTTGAATTTAATATTTTATTTATATCAGTTTTATTTATTTCAAATGTTGCATTGATAACAATAATATATGGATTCCCTTGATAATTCTGATAGTCATTGCTGATATCATATATTTCTAATATTTTTTTCATATTTCCTCCGATTTTTTATTTTGTTAAAAATCGAAGTCTATGGGTATCTCGCAATAAATTGCTGCCACAAATGAAAAAAGGAGTGTACATCTACACTCCTTCTACAAATTATATTTACATAATAAGATAAAATAAAAGCAGCAAATCTATACATGAAAACAAGAATAGAATTGCTGTTTTTAAATATAAATACTAACTACTTAAGCGTTGATTATAAATGCAAAAGTGTTAATTAAAACATAAAAGTTTTTATATTAAGTTTACAAAATAAAAGTACTTTTGTATATTTAATATATATTTTAATATTTTTACATTATTGCGTATTTTCCTTACAATTTCTTATTTAATTTAATTTCTATTTTTATTTTTTGGTATCCTGTTCAAAACGGTCTAACAATTCATCTAATATTTTAAATGTGAATTGCCTGTCCTTAGGTAATAGTTTCATCATTCTATTAGAAAGTTCATTTAATTTTATTTGAGTACCAATCTGTGTTTCACAGCAAAACAAATAATCAAAAGATATGCCTGATAAGTTTGAAAACTTTATAAAAAAATCTACACTTGGTTCTCTTTTCCCAGTTTCAATATGGCTCATATATGTTGTATCATAACCTAATAATTCCGCAAGCTTTTCTTGAGATAACTTATTTTCTTTACGGTATTTTTTTATAACTTTTCTATAATAATCGGTTTCCATATCAGCACCTCTTTCAATAAATATAGTATAGACAATTTACAAGTTATATTTAATTGCCTATTTGTCATTTATTGACAGTTAGTCATTATTTTGCTAATATATATCCAAATGCGAGGTATAATAATGAATCAAAAAATAAAATTTCTTCGTGAAACATTAGGACTAACCGAAAAAGAAATATCTTCTTTTTTAAATATATCATCATATAAGTATAGTTCTTTTGAAAAAGTAGCAATGGCTATACCCTGCGATATATTAATACTTCTTTCAAGAATTTATGGTATCAATATAGAATTATTGATTGACAGTAAGTTTAATAATCAGAATTTGTTGTCTGAATTGGAAAAACAAGGACTTATTGAGGAAAAAAACATATTAGAAAAACTAAAGTTAAACCTATTGCAAAGTAATAACAAAATGACATATCGCTCTGTTAAAAAAGTTAAGAACAATTATCAGGAAAATATTATTCATTCTTTAAAAAAAATTATTTATAATAGTAGAATGAGCTTGATTGACTTTGCAAAATACATAGATATGAATAGTCAGAATTTAGATTCAATTCTTCAAAAAAAACGATTTATAGAACTCGATGAGCTTATTGGTATTTCAGAAAAGTTTAACATTTCAGTAAACGATATTATCGGCGGATAGAGCAGAATGATTTTTATATTTGTTTATTGAGTATTGTTTATATATTACCGTTCAGTATGTGACTATATTGGTTAATATAAAAATACAGAGAGAGCTTTTCTTGCCCTCTCTGTACTCTTTTAAAATTTGAATTTGTTCATTGCCGCAGGTTCTTTAGGTTGATGCCATATTATCTCGCAAGCTGAATTTGCTGTTGCAATTCCAACAATTAAAGCAAATGCAGCAAAAGAACTTCCAAATTTCATAATGAAATTTTTAATTTTTTGCATGGTTTATACTCCTTTCTATTTTGCTAATAAGTAAGGCTAAAGCAACTAAATCAATACCATAACAAAAAGAGAAATAATATTTGTTAATAAGTAGATCATGCTTTCCACTTAATTCAAGTATAGTGAATACAAGTATAAATATAGCAGCTAAGACTTTACTTATTATTTTAAATCTTTTGTACTGTTTATCAGTAAATGGTTTATTGTCATCTTGAATAGGTGAGAGAGCTAATATAATCAGTAATCCAATAATTAATAAAATATATGATACATTAAAAAGTATAATTATTCTCTTTACTACTAATATTAAAAATAAATAACTAAACAACGACATGAGACCGCACGATACATAGTTATTAGCATGATATCCTCCACAGGTTTTTCTAAATATCCAAAATGAAAGCAAGAAAACTAATGTTGTTAGTGATTCTTTGAAAAGAATTGATAATACAGCTAATACTATATAGCTTATTCCCATAACTATAGTTGTTTCAAAACAGTAATTATATATTTCTCTTTCTTCATATTTAATTATATTACTGTCAATAAATTTATTTGTTATTTTTTTTGCTAATGTTTCAATCATTTGTAATTTCTCCAAAATAAAAAGCACTATCATTACAATAGTGCTTAAATTTATATATTTATAGTTTTATGTAAATTCGTTGATTAAAAATACGAAAGTGTTAGCTTTTGAGTATTACATATGATGTAAAGATATTATCACCAAAGGAAAACTTAGCATATCCGTTATACTTTTTTGCAATATGGGATATACTTTTTAATCCATAGCCATGATCTTTTTTATTAATTTTAGATGTCTTTAAATTATTAGAATCTATAGCAGTGTTTTTAATGTTAATTATAATATTTTGATGATCAACTGTAAGTGAACCCCAGATTTCTCTATCTATATCTACGAATTTTAAACACGCTTCAATTGCATTATCTAGTATATTACCAATTATTACGGCAATTTCTATTTCGTTGATGTTGATTGCTTCTTTGTACTGATATGATAAATTTGTATGTATATTCAATTCGTCACATCTGTTTAATTTATTTTCAATTATAGAATCAATTGAAGGATGACCGGTATCAATAACTTTACTCGATTTTTCTATAATATCAATATTACTTTGTAATTGTTCTATAGCATTTTCAGTTCTACCAGCTTTTAATTCTGCAATTGTACCAATATAAACACTTCTCATATTATGACGCAGTTGTCTTATTTCTTCTTGGGATGATTTAAGTTCTTCATAATGCCTGGTCTGCTCATCTATATTGTTTTTTAATAATTTTAAATCGTACTCTGATGTTGCTAATCTGTTTTGAACACGAATTATTTCAAATGTTATTGCATTAGATAAAATTAATAACATATTAGCAAATACAAAAACAAGTTTTATGGCAGATGAGTCTATTACTAATATAACCTGATACATTAAAATACTTATTATAATTGTTGTTATTGGCAATACACTTAATTGTATAAGGTATTTTGATGATAAATTTGATATAGCAATAGATTTCTTTTTAGATTGAAAAAGCAATATAATTACGAATACAAAGAATTTTGATAATAAAGTACCTATTGCATATGCTTCCGGAGAAGTATTGATCTCCATATGATTATCTCCGGAAATAAGCATAAAAATACCGCCAAAAAGCAATTCGGATGATATATACAAAACTGATAAAGATATCGATATTATCATTTTCACATATTGTTTTGACTCATACAATTGAGTAAACAAGAATTTAGCTATTAATGAGGCTATAGCCATTAATATGCCATTAAGTAAAAATGATTTTGATACATAAAAAATACTTATTAATATAAATATTAGATAATATTTGTACTTTCCTATTTCTTTTCTTGGTAAATATATATTTGTAAACATATTTATACAATATATTTCAAATATAGTACCGAGAACAATTGATATGTATTTAATCGCCATTAAAATCTCCTGTTTATATAATCAGAATATGCCTCTTTAGTTTTTAACCTTTTGCGTACGCTCATCAAAACAGATGCTCCGTTTTTCATACGGATTTCACTTTCACTAAAATCTTTTATATGTAGCATATTAACAACAAATCCCTGATGAGATTTTACAAAGCCGTGTACTTTAAGAAAGTTATACATTTCATCAATTTTACCAACCACTTCATAACTTTCGCCATTATACAAATGAAAAACTAAGTGCCTGTTGTATCCTTCAATATAACATATATCTTTTATTTCAAGATTAACTGAATCATTCTGCCATTTAATAGGGATACATTTATGTATTTCAGTATACTTCTTGATAATTCTCTGAAATGTTTTATTGAATTCAATTTTATCTATTGGTTTCCTCAAAAAGTTTAAAGGTTCTGTTTCAAAACAGGAAAATACATAGTCCGGATGATTAGTAATGTATACGATTATCAGAGCAGGGAACTCGCTGCGTAAATATTTAGCTAACTCAATTCCATTCATATCACCGAGCTCAATATCTAAAAACAAGATATCCGGTTCATTTTTTAGGCAGAACGAAACTAACTCTTTAGCAGAATTAAAAGTTTCAATTACTCCTTCAGAGTTTTCATCAAAATTCGCCAAAATGTATTCACTTATTATTTGGCAATATCTTTGCTCATCATCACAAACTAATATTCTCATA
>CAVBQD010000057.1:0-11635 GCA_963597385.1 bacterium
GATTGTAATCAAGGGGAGCTGTCTGCACCTTGTGTGCAGACTGAGGGGTTAAAATTCAAACCCCACCGTCTTTTTGCTACGCAAAAATCCACCTTTACTGCGTAGACGCCCCCCTTTGTCTGCTTTGCAGACATTTCCCCCGATTAACGGGGGAATAACCTTGCAACAAGTGGAGGCAGTATCAGTTGATTGAATTTTGGCGTGTTTCAGGGGCTTTATCGACAGTCTGACAAAAGTTGTTGCTTTTGCATATGATGTAATGATGTAATTTGCCAACGAGGTGATTAAGTGATTTGTGAAATCAAGGTAGGCTCCGTTACAAACGCACAGCGTGGAGCAAAATTATTACGCCGCTATCAAATCAAGTCTGCCGTGTCAAGAATAGAAAATCCCGCTCCCGGCGACGGTTGCGGTTTTGTCCTGTCGGTCTCTTTCAACGATTGCGACGCCGCCAAAGACTTGCTTTATAAAAACGGAATCAGAATACTCGGGGTGACTCAAAGGTGATTTATTTTGACAATGCCGCCACAAGTTATCCCAAACCTTCATCGGTTCTTGCCACCGCATTTTTTTCAATGAAAAAATATTCGTTCAACAGTGGCAGAGGAGGATACAAAGAGAGTATAAAGGCAGGTGAGATGATTTATTCCGTACGGGAAAAAGTTGCCTCAATGTTCGGTTTTGAACCGCAAAATATTGCTTTTACCAAAAATTGCACCGAAGCACTCAATATGGCAATCAAGGGGAGCGTTAAGTCGGGCGACCACATTATTATTTCGTCGCTTGAGCATAACTCCGTCAGCCGTGTTGCCGAAAAGCTGTTTGATGACGGCGTAATTGATTATGATATTGCCAAATATTCCTGTGATGACGACGAAACGGTCAAAAATTTTGAAACGCTGATTAAGCCGAACACAACCCTTGTTGTCTGTATGCACTCAAGCAACGCGTTCGGCGTGAGTTTTCCTATTGCGAAAATCGGCAAAATGTGTAAGTCGCACGGCATTCGTTTTGTTGTTGACGGAGCACAGGGTGCAGGCGTTGCCGACATAAATGCCAAAAGGGATAATATAGATATTCTGTGTGCTCCGGGTCACAAATGCCTTTTGGGCACAATGGGTACAGGCTTTATTGCTGTCGGTGACGGTTTGGAACTTTCAACCTTTGAAGAGGGTGGAACAGGCAGTAACTCGCTGTCGTTAAAGCAACCCGATTTTATGCCCGACAGGCTTGAATCCGGCACGCTGAATAATTCCGGCATTGCCTCTCTCGGCAAGGGGATTGATTATATTAGTTCTTACGGCACAAACGCTGTGTACGACCACGAACTTTCCCTTGCACGCTACACTTATACTGCTCTTGAAAACATTCCCGATGTGATTTTTTACACACCGCTTCCCGAAAAGGGCAGGGCAATGCCGATTGTTTCTTTTAATTTCGGCGATTGTTCAAGCGAAAAGGTTGCCGCCGTTTTAGCCGAAAACGGTATTTGCACACGGGGCGGATTTCATTGCTCACCGCTTGCACACAGGCATTTCGGCACGGTTGACCGAGGTGCCGTTCGTGTCAGCTTTGGAATGTTCAACACCTACCGTGAATGTGACGCACTTGTTAATGTTGTAAAAAAGTTGTGAATTTAGACACAAATCTACTTTATTTATTCCGTGATGTATGTTATTATATGATTAATAATTATATAGGAATGAAACCGATGTTAGATTTAGTAATTCAATTTAAATTCAGATATTTTAAAAATCTCGGCAATTCAATTATTGATTTCTTTTCGCAAATCAAAGGTCTTTTTCGCACCTTCGGCGTAATTGATGTTGTCGATATAATTTTTGTAGCACTTGTTATTTACCTTGTTGTCAGAGTTATCCGTGAAACAAGGGCAATGCAACTAATCAAGGGCTTTTTGCTTTTGACCGTTGTTTATCTTGTTGTCACCTTCCTCGGAATGGGTGCTTCAAGTTATATAATGAGAATGATATTTAATAATATACTTATTATTCTTGTTATTCTGTTCGGTCCCGAGATTCGTAAGATTTTGGAGCAAATGGGCAAGGGCAAGGCAACCAATTTTGTAAAAGGTCTGTTTAACTCGGGCGTTGCCATTGATGTTGCCGAAATGAAAAAGACGATTGACGCCACCTGCAAGGCTTGTGCCGAAATGTCGGACGCCAAAATCGGAGCACTCATTGTGTTTGAAAACGATACGCTCCTCGGCGATATTATCGCTTCCGGCACAATCGTAAACGCAACGCCGTCCAAGGAACTTATCGGCAACATTTTTTATCCGAAATCTCCGCTTCACGACGGTGCAATGGTTGTCAGGGGCAACAGCGTTTATGCGGCAGGCTGTATTTTACCGCTTACCAAAAACAACAACCTTTCTTCTCAACTCGGCACCCGACACAGGGCGGCACTCGGCTTGAGCGAGCAAAGCGACGCCGTTGTTTTTGTTGTCAGCGAAGAGCGTGGCGAAATCAGTTGTGCTGTCAACGGCACGCTTCACCGCAACATCTCAACCGGCGATATGCGTGACATTCTTACTCAGCAGTACATTCCCGACAATATCTCCTCGGATGACAAGATTATTTCAAAGCTGACAAGGAGGTTTAAATGATGAGCAAAAACACCGCAAAAAAGAGTAAGAAAAAGAAAAAAGGCTTTTCCTTTTCCGACCTTATATATAATGATAAGTATCTTGTAGTACTTTCGATTTTTTTAGCTATCGTTGTTTGGGTCGGTTCGTCACTCAGCGTCGGTGCCGACGATACAAAGACTATCAAAGTTACCGCTCCTATTGAACTCAGCGGCAAACTTTCGGGCATCGGTATGCAATATTACGCACTCCAAAATTCCGTTGATTTGAGTATCACCCTCTCCGGTCAAAAATATGTTATCGGTCAGGTAACTGCCGATGACCTCAATATTACATTTGACACTTCTTCCGTCAACAGAACCGGCAATCAGTCGATTCCGATTCGTGTAACCAACAAGTCAAAACGGCTTGACTATACGGTTGAGTCGGTTTATCCAAGCTCTATTGAGGGCTATTTTGATGTAAACACAACAAAAACTTTTGATGTTGATTTGAAATACGACACCGACAAAGCGGCGGACGGATATGTTTTGGGTACTCCTGTTTTAAGCGAGGACAAAATCGTTGTTTCGGGGCCGAAAACCTATGTTGACAAAATTGACAGTGCATACTGTGAAGTAGATTTTGGCGACAAAAACAATCTTACCGAGTCTTATACGCAGGACTGCGAGATTAAACTTGACGGCGACGGCGTTGAAACAAGTTATCTCACGATTACAAGCAGAAACGACGAAAACACGCCGATAACTTCGCTTTCGGTTACCGTTCCGGTGCTTAAAACCGCAACCTTGCCTGTTACTTCAACCTTTGAGGACAAACCGACCGGACTTGCACGGGATATTGTCAGCATTTCGTATTCAAAAACTCAGCTTTATGCCGGCGTTCTTTCAACAGCAGATATTTCAAGTGCAAATGTCGGTACGGTTTACTTTGGCGATTTAACTGTCGGCAGTCAGGAATTTGAATTTGATGTAACCAATTTGAACGGCATTTCCGTTCTTGACGGCACAAAGAAAATCACTGCAAAGGTAACTGTCAGCAATTCGTATTCCGAACATAAGGTTAGAATTAATAAAGACGATGTTATTATCGAG
The DNA here is from genome assembly GCA_963597385.1 of bacterium. Classification (GTDB taxonomy): domain Bacteria; phylum Bacillota; class Clostridia; order Oscillospirales; family Acutalibacteraceae; genus Eubacterium_R. The sequence continues at coordinate 3,700 of CAVBQD010000057.1, forward strand.
GGAGCAGACGATGACAAACTTTCCGTTACCTCGATTGACAGCACGATTGTTACCGTTCTTGCACCTAAAAATGCAAGCATTAACTCTTCAAATCTCACATTGAAGTGCGATGTTTCCAAAAAGTCCGAAAGCAATCAGTATCCGATTGAGTTTGAAGTGTCCAACAACAAGGCGTGGGTTTACGGCAAATACACGGCAACAATAGAATAGTTTATCGTACCTTGCGGCAAACTTTTTGTAGGGGACGGGCTTGCCCGTCCCGTTTTTTTGAAAGGCTATATGATTATGAACTACGCAATTCCTGCCGTTTCCAAAGGCGGTAACTATCTTTTTTGTTATTTTCTCGGCAACCGTCCGTATGAAGAAAGGGTCTGCTTTGCTCTTTCAAAGGACGGCTATCATTTTACACCGCTTAACGGCAATCAGCCGCTTATTACTCAAACTCTCGGCACAAAATCCTGTCGTGACCCCTTTATTATCAGGGGGAAAGACTGCTTTTATATTATTGCAACGGATATGAAAAGTGATGACGGCTGGTGCTCAAATCACGGCATTGTCACTTGGCGTTCAACCGACCTTGTTCATTGGACGGACGAAACTGCAGTTGATTTTCATATGTTTGATTCAACAAAAACGGCAGACAAAATCTGGGCACCGCAAGCTCTTTTTGATAAACAAAGAAATTCCTATTTCGTATATTATTCCGTAAATAACACCGATGACGACAAACCGCTTTCGATTTGGTATTCTTATACCGATGATTTCAAGAGCTTTACCGAGCCGAAGAAGTTGTTTTCGCCGTCAAACGGACTTGATGCAATCGACGCCGATATAGTTGAAAAGAACGGCAAATTCTATATGTGCTATAAGGACGAGTGTGCCAAAACCGTATGCGAGGTTGTGGCAGATGAAATCACCGGACCGTACCGTGAATTTGAGAATAATGCCGTCACCTGTACAGACAAGCATGTTGAGGGCAATTGTATGTACAACATTCTCGGTACCGACACCTTTGTTATGATTATGGATTTGTATGTTGACGGCGGATATTATATGCAACAAACAGAGGATATGTTTCATTTTAAACCTGTTAATCCAAGCGACTTCTCAATGGATTTTCATCCCCGCCACGGTTCAATGCTTCACATATCGGATGAGGAGTATAACAGACTTGTCGCTCACTTTGGCTTATAATGTATATAATGATAATAATATAATGCGGAATGTCAAAACGACGCTCCGCATTAATTTTATGTTTTTTGATTTAGCTTAGCTTCCAGCTTACAGCCTGTGCCCTTGCATTAATAAATCTCTTGTAAATGCCCTCCTCGTTCATAAGCCGGTCGTGAGTTCCTTGCTGAACGATTTTGCCTTTGTCGACTACAACAATTTGGTCTGCGTGCCTAACCGTTTTCAATCTGTGAGCAATCATAATGATTGTTTTTTCTTTTGTCAAAGCGTTTACCGCTTCCACGAGTTCTTTTTCGTTTTCAGGGTCAACATTTGCAGTCGCCTCGTCAAGAATGATAACGGGAGCGTTTTTCATTATTGCCCTTGCAATAGAAATACGCTGTTTTTCACCGCCCGACAGATTTGCTCCGCCCTCACCGATTACAGTATCGTATCCGTTTGGCAATTTGCTGATAAATTCATCACAGCAAGCTTTTTTAGCGGCTTCAACAACCTCTTCGTGAGTTGCACTTTGGTTGCCGAATTTTATGTTGTTTTCAATAGTGTCTTCAAATAGATACACCGATTGGAACACAAAGGCAAAATTGCTCATAAGGCTGTCCATATTGTAATCTTTTACATTAATTCCGCCGAGAGTAACCTCACCCTCGTCAACATCCCAAAATCTTGCCATTAAATTGCAAAGAGTTGTCTTTCCGCCGCCGGACGGCCCTACAATAGCCGTGGTTGTATTTTCCTTGATTGAAAGCGAAACATTATCAATAATTTTTCTTTCGTTATAGGAAAACGAAATGTTTTTAAGCTCGATATTGTGGTCTTTCGGCTTGATATCTTTTCCGTCAATGTCCATTGTTTCAAGTACGAGAATGTCGTTCGCTTTGTCAACGCATACGCTTACCGTGTGTAAAAGTGACGAATAATTTCCGGCGTTTTCAAGACTTGCATACAGCATAAATGCGGCTATTGTCATACCTATTGCGTAAACCGTGCTCATTGAACCGTTAATGTAGAAGAACGCACTCAAGATGACAATAACAACACCTGTGATTTTGGTCACGGCTGTCTGAATAAAATGATACGGTATAAATGTCAGTTCCATTTTGGTGTTTGTTTTTGCACAAGCGTCATTTGCACCGTCAAGTCTTTTTGCTTCGCTTCCAAGCAAATTATACGATTTCACTTCAGCGATTCCCTGAAGATATTCCATAATACTGCTTACAAGTTCAATATCGCATTTCACTTTCTCATTTGAAATCGCTTTTCCCGCCTTTTGCATTTTAGAGTTGACTAAAAAGAAAATAATGACGCCGATTGCCGAAACTGTTCCGATTCTGTAGTCGCAAATGAAAACTATGAGAACAATCATCGATGTTTCAAGTATACCTTGAGTTGTCAGCATAACCACCCTTGCGGCAATATCCCCGAGTGCTTCCATTGTATTTGTTGTTACGGAAGATATTTCACCTATGCTGTTTGAATTAAAATATCCCATAGGTAAATAACGCATGTGTTTTGCAATTTCAATTCTCGCAAATGCAGCTGCATTGTATCCGCCCTTGGTTTGAAGAACGGTTGTTACTCTTTTGCATATTACAGATATAATTATTGATGCTGTCATAATGACAAGCGAGCCTTTTATGTATTTGCCCATTGCTTCGCCGTTTATCAATCCCATAAGTATATACATAACAGCAGGAATTCTCATTGCGGTAGCAAGTGCGTCAACTATACCGATGATTATTGATATTTTGAACTTTCTGCTGTTTTCTTTGCCCGAAAACTTAAAAAATTTACTTAATACTTCAAACATTGCCTTGTTCCTCCCTTGCCGTATCTTTTGCGGAGATATGTGCGTTCCACATTTTTTTGTAAAGCGGACAAGAGGCTAACAGTTCGTCGTGTTTGCCGTATCCTTCGATATTCCCGTCATTAACAACATAAATGCAGTCGCTGTCTTTAATCGTTGAAAGCCTGTGAGCAATTACAATCAAAGTCTTTCCGTCAATAAGCTTGGCAATTGAATTTTGCAAAACCGCTTCGTTTTCAGGGTCGGTATAAGCGGTGGCTTCGTCCAAAATGACTATCGGTGCGTCTTTGAGCATTGCTCTCGCAATGGAAATCCTTTGCCTTTCGCCACCGGAAAGATGTCCTCCGGCACTTCCTACAACAGTGTCAAACCCGTTTTCAAGTTGCATAATAAAATCATAACAACCGCTCTTTTTTGCAATAGCAATAATTTCCTCATCGGTCGCAGACGGATTTCCGTCCTTTATGTTTTCCAAAACAGTTTTGTTAAAAAGATAATTATCCTGACAAACATAGGCGATTCTTTTATTGTAATCTTCAAAAGATAAATCTTTAATGTCCGCTCCGCCTATTTTTATTGAACCGGAATTCACATCCCAAAATGACGCAATCAGCTTTGCAATAGTTGACTTGCCGCTTCCCGACGGACCGACAATCGCATTAATGCTCCCGGACTTCATTTTCATATTAATTCCGTGTAAAACTTCTTTTTCGTGGTATGCAAATTTGACATTTTCAAGCAATATCGAGTTGTCAGTCGGTATGGCAGTACTTGTTTTAGGTCTTTCAATTTCGGGTTGCTCAAGAATATCGGCAACTTCGCCTATAATAACATCAATTTTTCCGAGGTCATCGGTGTACGAGCCGAGCGTAATTATCGGACCTACTATGCCAAGTGACAGGATAATGCAAATAATAAAGTCTGAAACAGATAATGTTCCTTTTTCAACAAAATATGCACCAAACGGTAAAACGGTTAACAGAGTGTAAGGTGTAATTGTCATCATCAGTGCGTGATAAACAGAACATTTTTTCATCCAACTGATAAATGAATTTGCGTATTCTTTTGCCGCATTTGTAAATTTGGTATATGAACTTTCGGTTTTACCGAATGCCTTTATTACTTCGATTCCGTCAATATATTCGACTGCCGCATTGTTTAAATTACTTGTTGCTTTTACCGTTCTTTCAAAATTAGGCTTAAAATCAATCATCATTCCGCCGTATGACGCAAAGCCTACTATAACCGGGACTAAAGACAAAAGTGCCAATCGCCAATCTACCGTGAAGAAATATATCAAAATGATAATCGGAGCCAAGAGGTTAGAAGTGAACTCAGGCACAATATGTGCAAGCGTTGTTTCAATGCTGTCGATTCGTTCAACTATGATGTTCTTGAATGTTCCGGACGGCGTGTCCTTTACATATCCGAGCGACACTTTTGCCAGTTTGTTGCAACACATTTTTCTTATGTTTGAGAGAACGGTAAATGTTGCTTTATGAGAAATCGTTGTTGATACTGAATGTAAAAACTCGGCTGAAATAAACGACAATCCGATAAAAATCGCTTTTGTCATATATTCTTTGAAACTTCTGTTGCCGTCTAAGTACATTCTTACTGTATCGGCAATGAAAAAATAGGGGATAATTTTTAATATCACATTTCCGACAGCAAGCAATACACTTCCTAAATAAAGCGGCTTCTGCGGAACACTCCATTCTATAAGCCGACTTGACCAAGATTTTTTCTTTTCTTTCATATCGTTTCCTCCAAAACTAAATATATTGTTTTTAGTTAGCGTATGCTAACTTTTGCTTAAAAAATCAAGCAGCTTATTTTCAAGCTACTTTATTTTTTTATTAATTAACAATCGGGGAATTTAATATTAAACAATCGTTCCCAACCGCCTGTTTGAAACATTTTTAATTGAGCTATATTTTTCTTAGCCGTTTCTTTGTCTATATCATGTTCAATTATTTGAAACACGGCAGAGAAAAAACCTGTCGCAATCATATGAAAAAGGCTTTTGTCAATTTGGGGAATTGAAGTTTCTGCTTTTCTCATTGTTTCAATGTATTCAATGGTGGAATTAACCTCACGCTCAACCATATTATGTATAAAATCGGTAAATTTACCGCTGTCACCGCATTTTAGAAGTAAGCGGAAATTATCATAGTTGTCGTATACATAATCCACTATCTGATTTATTCCGTCATCGGAAGACTTTGTCATTTGATTTGTTTGCTCTTCGGCAGAAAGCTTCTGAAAATCATTGAGCACATTGTCATAAATTGAGTAAATATGCTCTAAGTATGGGTCAATAAGAGCGTCAAACAAGCTCTCTTTGGTAGGGTAGTATTTGTAAAACGCACCGGTAGTTAATCCGGCATCCTTTAAGATATTCCTGAGTGAAGCACCGTCAAGACCGTCTTTTAAGAAATGTTCTTTTGCCGTATTTAAAATATTTTCTCTCGTGTTGTTTGCTTTAATAGACATTTTGTCCTCCTTTCAATAAAAATATAACATTGCTATATAACACTGTTATATTTTAACCGAAATCGTTGCGTTTGTCAAGTATAATCGGAAATTACAAATAAATAACTGCCTTGATATATAAAAACGGCACAATTCGTACTTTGAATTGCACCGTATAATTTTATATCACAGTCCCATTGAAATTGTTATCGCATTGTTTATTTTGTTCATATCGCTTGTCGGCAATGCACCCATCTTTTCTTTGAGCCTTCTTTTATCTATGGTTCGCACTTGCTCGAGCAACACAACGCTGTCTTTTGCAAGTCCGCAGTCGTGCGCGTTCACTTCAATGTGCGTCGGCAGACTCGTTTTGCCTTGTTGACTTGTTATAGCCGCCGCTATTACAGTGGGCGAAAACTTGTTACCTACGTCGTTTTGAACAATTAACACAGGTCGCACACCGCCTTGTTCACTTCCTACAACGGGACTTAAATCGGCATAATAAATGTCGCCTCGTTTTATATTCATTTTGTTCACCCTTTAAAATTTCTTTATATCATTATGATTAACATTTATCTTCGGTTTTAAACATCTGTTACATAATATTCAAAAAACGAATAAAAGTTTTTTTGCAGGGTATATTCTTAATATGAATATTTTTACATCAAAAGAAAGGCTTATTACACGCCTAAAATATCCCATTGCCGTGCTTTCATTTTATTTGACGGTCGTGCATATTTTATCGCTTACTTTTCCAAAACTGAATATAAATATTGAAATGTTTTCATCTTTATTATGGTCTGCTGCCTGCGGTGCTTTTGTTGCTTTTTACGAATATAAGGAGTCAGCCAAAAGTTTTGCCGTTTCGCTGTCGGTGATCGGTGCAAACGCAATATTCCTTTTTATCACTAACCGACCTTTTGGACTGCTTATAAGCGTTCTTTTGACCTTGGTGATTGTTATGCTCGGTAAAAATCTTGATTTTGAGTATTTGATAATCACTTCGTCACTTTTGGGCATTTTTGTAGGTTTGATTTCTGGATTGCTTGATGATGTTCTTCAAATGCGTGTCAAAGATTTTGCTTATTTGATAAAGGGTAGGGCAGTGCTTTTCGGAATTTTAAACGAAGTATATGCACCGTTTTTCGACAATTTCTTTTCAAATTTGGTTTATAACAGCGATTGCAGTGTAGCGACGGTTGTTGACGGTGAAATTGTGGCAGGCGTACAAAAAATCTTCCTTGCAAGTCCAAAAACTCCTCGTGCCTCCGTTGCCGATTATCTCACCGGAAAATATTTTGTGAATATCTTCCTTGCACTCGGAACAGCTTTTGCATTGGTTAAAAAAACATACAGACGATATTTCTTTTCGTTTATGCTCCCGTGCGTTTTATCAATGATTTTTGGTGATAACAAATTGCTCCTGCTTTTTTTGCTTTTTTATAATCCGCTCATTTTTGTTAGTTTTGTTCTTGTCGGCGGAATAGGATATTTTGTTGCTTCTCTTGTCGATATTCGCATAGGCTTTGACGAATTTGCTTCTGCTTTGAATCTCGTTCGCTACGGTAAAAATATGGGGTATTTCTTACTTGTCGGTTTTGTCCTTGCAGTTTTAATGTATTTTGTTGTTCAAATTGTTGTTGCCAAGTTTGATATGGATAATCAAAAATATTACCCAAAAGATGTTCGCCGCCTTGTAAAATCTCTCGGCGGTGAACAGAATATTGAAAATCTTGAAAACGGCGTTTTAACCGTATACAATCCAAATCTCATTAACATTTTAAATGTAGATTGCGAAATTCGCCAAAACACCGTTATTCTGATAGATAATGATTATAATATACTAAAGGATTATTTTTAAACAAAGCCTATTAATCGGCTACTCTTACTTGTGAATAAGTCCGTAAAAAATATGCACCTCCAAAAGTGTTTAACCTTTGGGGTGCATATCGTTTTGTCGGTGTTATATTCTCGTTTTATAAACTTTTTTTCATTGCAATGTGGGGAATATCCTCCTCCGGATAAATATCGCCGTATGCCTTGTAGCCGAGTGATTCGTAAAATCCCTGTGCCTGCACCTGCGCAGATATAAAACTTTCGGCCGCGCCGAGCTTTTTCATCTCTTCTTCAGCTTTTTCAAGCACCTTTCTGCCGCAACCCGTTCCTCGATATTCCTTGATTACCGCAATTCTGCCTGCGTGCCAGGTGTTGCCGTGCTCTTTGTAAAATCTTGATGTCGCAATCGGTTTGCCGTCATCGTACATTACAATGTGTTTTGCTTCTTTGTTTGTGTCAAAATCGTCCAATTCGTGACTTTTTATTACGCCTTGCTCGTCGCAAAATACGGTGAATCTAATGTATTTTGAATCGTCCGTCGCAGTGTCGGTTATTTTAAATTCATACATTTTGCGCTTCCTCTTTTTCTTTCAGCTTTTTGCACATCATTCGTGCCACCTTGTACAC
>CAVBQD010000058.1:0-11592 GCA_963597385.1 bacterium
TAGTGATTAATATTGTGCTCAATTCTGTTTTTATTTTCGGATTGCTCGGCTTTCCGAAACTTGAAATTGCAGGTGCCGCACTTGCAACCGTTATTTCAAAAATAATCGAAGTTGTGTGGTGTGTTACCGAAACGGCAAAAAAAGACAGCGTTAAGTTGAGGGCGTCTTATTTTCTGCATGACGACAGTCGACTTCGCCGTGATTTTTGGAAATATACAACTCCTGTTCTCGCTAATGAGATTGCATGGGGTGTGGGTTTTACAATGTATTCCGTTATTATGGGACATTTGGGTACCGATGCTGTTGCGGCTAACTCTGTTGCCAATATCGTTAAAAATCTTATTGCTTGCTTTTGCCTCGGTCTCGGAAGCGGCGGAGGAATCATTGTTGGCAATGAACTCGGTGCAGGTAAGTTGGAAAATGCAAAAATATACGGCAAAAGGCTTTGCAAGATGTCGATAATTTGCGGAGCTGTATCGGGTTTGTTTTTGCTTTGCATAAGTCCTCTCATTTTGTCGTTTGCCGATTTGAGCGACACGGCAACCGGGTATTTGAGATATATGCTTTATATGTGCTCTTATTATATGATAGGCAAGTCGATAAACGGTGCAACAATAGCCGGTATTTTTTCAGCAGGCGGGGATTCAAAGTTCGGCTTTTTTTGCGACACGGTAACAATGTGGTGCTTTACCGTTCCGCTTGGTATGATAGCCGCCTTTGTGTTGAAATTACCTGTGCTCGCCGTATATTTTATTATTAATTTGGACGAAATTGTAAAATTGCCGGCAGTTTTTCGGCATTACAAAAAATATAAATGGGTTAAGGATTTAACCGTAAAAACGGAGGAATAATTATGTATAACAATATCAGTGATTGGGACAGAATGGTAGCAGGTAAGCTGTACAATTCCGCAAGTAAGGATATTTTTAAGCAACACGCACTCGGAATGGCACGATGTGACCGCTTCAACAAAATTGCCATTTGGCGAATTAAAACAAAACAGCGTGCACTCGAGAGGCTCATACCGTCGTCCAAGGGTAAGGACTTTTTTGCCTTTGCTCCGCTTTATTGCGAATACGGTGTTAATATAAAAGTCGGTAAAGGCTGTTTCGTAAATTATAACTGCACCTTCCTTGATGTTTCTCCGATTACATTGGGTGACGGCGTTTGGATTGGTGCAAATGTAACTCTTGCAACTCCGAACCATCCGTTCATTGCCGAAGAGCGTTTGCCTGCCGACTATCCGGACGGTTTTCACGACCTTGAATATTCTTCACCGATAATGATTAAGGATAATTGTTGGATTTGCTCGAGTGCAACAATCTGCGGCGGCGTAACCGTAGGCGAAAACAGCATTGTTGCCGCCGGTGCCGTTGTAAGTAAAGATGTTCCGCCAAACAGTATTGTTGCCGGCGTGCCTGCTAAAGTTATCCGTCAAATTGACGAAAATGACAGAATGAATGTTTGGGAAACATATGAAAAAAATGAAGTCCCTCTCTCGCTCAGAAAGAGAAAATAACTTAATTTTAGGAGGAATAATTATGACAAATGATGTTCTCAATGTAATTAAATCACGCCGAAGCATTCGTGCTTACAAGAGTGATGAAATTGAAACGGAAAAGTTAAATGCTGTTCCTGCCGAAAAGCCGGCTAAACGAAAAGATAATTATATTGTAACAGTATAAATTTACTAACGGGGTTGCCTTACAAAAAAATGTAAGGCAACCCCGTTTACTATATTATTATGATGTCATTTTATTGATTTGAAAAGCTTTGTCTTATTTACTGTGTTAACTGTTATCTGAATAATCGGACCCGAAATCAAAACGGTCACTACAGTGCAAATTCCAAATTTTCCGCCGAGCAAAACGCCTATAACAACCATTAAAACATCAAGTATCATTCTCACTGTTTTGACTTTCCATTTGTTCTTTTCGGCAAGTGAAAATGTTACCGCTTCATATGAGCCTCTGCCGAAATCTGCGGCAGAGTAAAGACCGGTACCAAACGAAAATATCACGATGCCGATAAGCATTAAAATAAAATTGATTATTTTTATATTCGTATAGTGCTGAATTTTCGTAAATATATCCACAAAAAGGCTGTAAATGATTTGGTAAAGCACAGTTCCGACATTAATTTGCTTTCTGTCATAAAAAAGAGCAAACACAATCATCACCGTCGCTACAACAAGTGATGAAGTGCCAATTGTCATTCCTGTAACATTTGTCAGCCCTTGCCAAAGTATCGCAAGCGTCGCTCCGCCAAAGCCTGCCCCTATCGCAAGAGTAATTCCGAAGGCGGATATGATTGAGCCTATAATAACAATAACGGTTTTGATTGTATATTTTTTGATTTTCATATTTTTGCCTCAAAAAAAATAAGGCTATAAACTCTACTGTTGTGTTCAGAAACAGCAAAATTTATAGTCTCAGTCAGCCTAGACAGCCTTATTTTCTTTTATTATACATTTCTAAATATATAATGTCAACAAAGGTTATTTGTTATATTTTGCAAGTGTAGGTAATGCTTGCTCAAAATTCACTCCGTAAAATCGAGCGTCTTTGTCATTCATTGTTTCTTCGATGCTTTTAAATACAAATTCACCGGCAATTTCAACGGATTTCGCAAGTGAAAATCCTTTTGTAAGTGCCCCTACACAGGCGGATGAAAAAATATCGCCTGTGCCGTAAAAAATTCTGTTTATTTTTTTGTGAGCGTAAAAGCTAAGCTCATCGGCTTTGCCGTCATAGCTTATTATTCCGTATTTACCGTTATAGTGTGCACCGGTTATAATCGCTTTTGCCGAACCGAGTTCGGTGAGCTTTTTGAGCACATTCGTAATATATTCGTTGTCATATTCTTTTTTATACTCTGTGTCGGTCAGTAAGCAGGCTTCTGTGAGGTTTGGTACAATAATATCCGCTTTGCCGCATAAGATTCTCATCTTATTTGCAAATTCCTCATTAAAGTCCTTGTACAGTTCGCCGTTGTCAGCCATAGCCGGGTCAACAAATACAAAATTGTTGTCTGTCTTAAACTCGTCAATGAAACGGCATATGATGTCGATTTGTTTTATTGAGCCGAGATAACCTGTGTAAATTGCGTCAAAAGTAAATTTTTCTTCTTTCCAATGCTTGGAAATCAGCGGAATTTTTTCTGTTAAATCCTCGCACATATAGTTGTCCCACAGCGTGTGAGTTGATAAAACCGCCGTCGGTATAATACTTGTTTCAATTCCCATAGAGGAAATAACAGGCAAGGCAACTGTAAGCGAACATTTTCCGACGCACGATATATCCTGAATAGTAACAATTCTTTTCATACAGCCACCTCCTATTTTGTATTCTATCATATTTTGACATTGTTAAAAAGTATCAAACAGCAATATAAAACGGTATACAGATATTATTTTATTTTTTAAATATGAACGGTTCTTTAACAAAAATAAAACTTTTTTGTCACCTGTTACAAATCCCACCGCATATTTTGTAAGATATGTGTATTGTATATTCACTGGGCTTTTAGTATAATATGGTTGTAGATCTATTTGTTCAAAATACAAGTGCTCCCAAATCAGAATACGCACTTTATAAAAAACAGACAACGCCTCCCAAACCGTTGTCTGTTTTTTGCTATTTTAGCTTTTAATATTCAACCTTTAAGTTTTCTTCCGCCTCGGCTACTTTGAGCATAATAGCACACTCAATCCTTTTTCTGTGCAGCTCGCAACCGAATTCGTAAACGCCGTTTACACTACCGGTTGTATGGTAAGCGTTTGCCGCACAACCGCCCGAACAGTAAAGTTTTGCGAAGCAATCCTTGCATTTTTTGTGGGAATAGACATTGCATTCTTTGAACTGTTCAAGTACCGTCGGGTTTGTAATTCCGTCATAGATATTTCCAAGCTTGAATTTGTCATCTCCGACAAATTGATGGCAAGGGAATAGGTCGCCGCTCGGAGTGACAGCCATATATTCCGTGCCTACTCCGCAACCGCTGACTCTTTTCACAATGCACGGTCCGTGGTTGAGGTCTATCATATAGTGATAAAATGTGAAGCCGTTACCGTTTCTGTATCTTTTGAGCATCTCATTTGCAAGAATTTGATATTGCTCTTTCAGAACCGGCAAATCGCTGTCTTTGAGTGCCCACGGTTCCTTTGGGTCACAAACAACAGGCTCAACCGATAATTCTTTAAAACCGAGGTCTGCCATATGAAGCAAATCCTTTGAAAAATCGGTGTTAAAGTGCGTGTATGTACCTCGCATATAGTAATTTTGCTGATTTCTGCTGTCGGCAAATTTTTTGAATTTGTCAACTATAAGCTCATAACTGCCTTTGCCGTTCGGAGTTTTGCGAAGATTGTCGTGAATTTCTTTTCTGCCGTCAAGCGAAAGCACAACATTGCCCATTTCTTTGTTGCAAAAGTCGATTACCTCATCGTCAACAAGCACGCCGTTGGTTGTAAGGGTGAAACGAAAATTCTTGTTGTATTTCTTTTCTTGCTCTCTGCCGTATTTTACAAGTTCCTTGCAAACCTCCCAGTTTAGAAGCGGTTCTCCGCCGAAAAAGTCAACTTCAAGATTTTTTCTCGTTCCGCTCTGCTCAATCAAAAAGTCAAGTGCTCGCTTGCCTACTTCAAGGCTCATAAGCCCCTTGTCGGCTCCGCCGTATTCGCCCTTGCCGGCAAAACAGTATTCACAGTTGAGATTGCAACCGTGTGCAACATGTAAACAGATAGCTTTGATAACGCCCTGACGCTTTTTAAATTCCTTTGCAACGCCCTCAAATGTGTCTTCGGCAAAAAGTCTGCCGTCTGCAATAAGACTTTCAATGTCTTCAAAACATTCTTCAATATCACTTTCGGTAACATCGGCTCTGTCTGAATATTTGTCAAGAATATATGCTTTTATTTCTTCTCTTGTGTTTTCTTTGTAACGGGTAATGATATCATACGCAACCTCGTCAACGCTGTGTACGCATCCGCTGTTTTGGTCAAGAATGATGTTGTATCCGTTCATTTTGTATGCGTGTATCATATTAATTCCCATAGCCTTTCCGGCTACAAATAGTCCATTAAAAATCATCCACACGCCTCTCTGTAGCCGGACAAGGCGTATAGTGGGAATTTAGCCATCTCAAAATTATGCCGCAGGCAAATTTCGAGGGCAATATAATCGGAATAGTGTGATTTTTCACATTATTTTCCTTTAACATAGAAAAACGGTAGCCGTGGCTACCGTAAGTCCGTTTTGATTACTTCTTAAGTTGCTCACATTGTTGGTTTGCTACCGAGCAAGAAGTTTTTGACGCTGATTGGCAAGATGTTTGACATTCACCGCAGCCGCCCTTCTTAGCAGATTCGCAAAGATTTCTTGAGCTTAAAGTATTAATTCTCTTCATAAGAACACCTCATAAATATTTATTACAGGCTTATTATAGTTTATAAACCCGCTTTTGTCAATATTTTATTGGGAAGTTCACCGGTGTCGGATATAATATTCACTCCGTCGCTTATTGCATTTTTGATGTACTTAACGACTTCATCTGTTATGGCTTCGTTCGGTGAAATTATTGGAATGTCGGGCGGATAAGCGTATATAAATTCGTTTGATACTCTGCCCACAGATTTATTGATGTCACTAAGTTCGCCGTTGTCGTCAATCGATAAAACGGTTTGACCTTTTTTAATCGGCGGCTTTGTTATCGGTTTTGCCGGTAAATATTCAAGTCCTGTTTCAATTTCCGCAATCGCATTTTTAAGTAGCTTTAATCCCTCGTCCGTGTCTCCGATTGTTGCCATAAACAAAACAAAATTTTGTGATACAGCCTCCGGCTCAATTTTGTATTTATTCCTAAAAACACTTGTAAGCTCGCTTGCCTTGATATTTGTATCGGCACAGGACAAAACGATTTTTGATATATCGTCATTGTATTGAATTTTCAGATTTTCCGTTTCGATAAGTCTTAAATCGCACAGTTTTTCGTAAAAAATACCGAATTCATTTCTGTGTTCTTGCACATAGTCACAGCAAATGTCAATACTGTTCATCAGCACATAGCTCGGTGAAGTGGTTTGAAAAATATCCATATATTGCTTAACTTTGCTTATGTATTTTTCGTTGTATACATTAACCACAGCCGTTTGCGTGAGCGACGGCAGGGTTTTGTGGAGTGATGATATAACAATGTCACCGCTTGGATATTTCGGAAAATACGGCATACCGAAATGTGCACCGTGAGCCGCATCAACAATAAGCGGTAAATCGCACTTGATGTCAGACACAAAACCTTCGTATGTAGGCGATGTGATAATAACGGCTTTTGTATTTGGATTTTGGTTAACGGCATTGTCAACAGTGCTTTGCTCAAGTCTTGTATAGTAACCGTTTGTGAAGTCGTATAACGGCTCAATAAATACAATTTTCAGTTTTAAAAGCAAACACGCATTGTAAACGCTTTTGTGGCAGTTCCTTGCAACAATTATCGTGTCGCCTTCGCTACATATCGCAAAAATCGATGCAAGTATGCCTCCGCTCGAACCGTTGACTGATATAAACGAATGCTTGCTTTTGTATATGCTTTTCAGTTTGTCTTCTGTGTTTTTTATTACTCCGTTCGGAGAATGCAAGTTGTCGTATCCGTCGATTTCCGTTATGTCGATTTCACTGCCTGTAATGCCGAATTTTGCGTTTCTTTTGTGCCCCGGCATATGAAAAGGGTAGGCGTCGATTTCTTTTAATTTATTGTGTAAGTTCAACTTTATCTCTCCTAACATTAACAATGCCGAGCAGTAAATATCCCGCAAATATCGGCAATGCTTCAATCAGTCCCGTTTCCTTGAATATCAGTAGACAGATTAAATCCGAAACGAGTATAACAGCCGTTATATATGTAAAAATTTTGAACAGTAAGCCTTTTTTGTAATTCAGTAAAAACAGTAAAAATATCGTTATTCCCGTTACTGCCGAAAATGCAAGTGAACCGCCGCAGTGCAGAAAATACTCTGCTTTTTTGTCAAAGTCAAAATCATTTGTCAAAGTTAACAGCATACCTATACCCGATATTGCAAGAAGCGGAATGTATATTTTCGTTTTGAGGTATTTTTTATACGCAAGAATTATCGCAAATGCAAGTGCCGAAAAGGTTAACACTCCCCAAATTGCAAATAAAGTGTGATGTTCAAGCCCTATTTTTGACAGTGCACCCGAGTTTTTATAAGGTACGCCGTAGTGCATATACCAAATTGTGTACACCGTTGCAACGGCTGACAGTAAACAGCTTAATGTTTTTTTCATTTAATCACCGAAAATATTATAGCATATAAACTGTAATTATTAAAGAATATATTTGCATTAGCTTTTGGTCTATTGTATAATTATAGTGCAGTAATTTAATGTGAGGTAAATTATGAAATTTGTATCTTGGAATGTAAACGGTCTTCGAGCCTGTGTAACAAAGGGCTTTAAGGACTTTTTTAACGATGTTGATGCTGATATTTTTTGCGTACAGGAAACCAAACTTCAGGAGGGTCAAATTGATTTTGCACCCGAGGGCTATTATGCATATTGGAACTATGCCGAGAAAAAAGGCTATTCCGGCACCGCCGTTTTTACAAAAAAAGAACCGCTTGGCGTAACCTACGGCTTGGGTATTGAGGAACACGATAAAGAGGGCAGACTTATTACCCTTGAATTTGACGATTTCTATTTTGCAACGGTTTACACACCGAATTCAAAACAGGAGCTTCTTCGCCTTGATTACCGTATGGTGTGGGAGGACGATTTCAGAAAATATTTGCTGAAACTTAATGAGAAAAAGCCTGTTGTATTTTGCGGTGACTTAAATGTTGCTCATAAAGAGATTGACCTTAAAAATCCAAAAACAAATCATAAAAATGCAGGCTTTACCGACGAAGAAAGAAATAAAATGACCGCTCTTCTTGATAGCGGATTTACCGATACTTTTCGTTATTTCTACCCTGATAAAGAGGGTGTTTACTCGTGGTGGTCTTATCGCTTTAAGGCAAGAGAAAAAAATGCCGGATGGAGAATTGACTATTTCATCACATCAAATTCGCTTAACGGTAAGTTGAAAGACGCTAAAATTCATACAGAAATTATGGGCAGTGACCATTGCCCTGTGGAGCTTGATATAGAGTTATGATAAAAATTATTTTGTGGGATATAGACGCCACGCTTTTGGACTTTCTTAAAGGCGAAAGCAAGGCTCTTAAAAAAACATTTTTACATTTTGGATTGGGCGAGTGTTCGGACAGTAAAGCTTTTGAGTATTCGGCAATCAATCAAAATTACTGGAACAGACTTGAAACTGGAGAACTTACAAAGGAACAGGTTCTTGTCGGCAGATTTGAGGAATTTTTGGGCGTTAACGGATATAACAGTGTTGACGCCAAAGAATTTTGTGACTTCTTTGAATCGTCACTTCCGGATTTTGTTGAATTTATGGGCAATGCCGAAAATGTGATTAAAACACTTTCAAAAACCCATTATCAATATGCGGTTACCAACGGTGCAAAGGCTGTTCAGAAGAAAAAACTCGCCGTGTCGGGAATTGATAAAATATTAAACGGAATTTTTATATCCGAGGATGTTGGTTATCCAAAGCCGTCAAAGGATTTTTTTGAAGTTGTTTTGAAAAACATTCCGAGCGTAAATAATGATGAAATATTGATTGTCGGCGACTCACTCACTTCGGATATTAAGGGCGGTAATAATATGGGATTCAAGACCTGCTGGTTCAATCCTCATCATTTGCCGCTTAAAGACGGATATAATGTGGATTATCAGCTTGACAATCTTGATGACATCTTTGATGTTTTGAAAAACGAAAACAGTTAACCGATAGTTTATGTGATAAATAAAAGGGGTGTTTGTTATGTCAGATAAAACAAAAAATGTCGGTGCATTGTCCGCAAGAACATGGACTTCCATATTGCTTTTCGGCTTAATCGGTCAAATAGCGTGGGTTGTTGAAAATATGTATTTTTCACGCTTTATGCAAAATGAAATCACCAAAGCACCGTACGCTACAACACTTCTTGTTGCATTCTCGGCGATATTCGCCACATTGGCAACGCTTATCGGCGGTGCTCTATCAGACAGAACCGGTAAACGAAAGGTGTTTGTTTGCTGGGGATATGTTGTTTGGGGTTTCACCATTGCCGCATTTTCGCTTGTGCCTATGCAACCTTCAGCGGATAAGGTTTTGCCCATGGTTATTCTCGTTGTTGCAATGGATTGTATTATGTCTGTTATCGGTTCAATCAGTAACGATGCATCGTATAATACATGGATTACCGATGTGACAAATACGGCAAACCGTGCAAGAGTCGATACTGTCCTTGCCGTCATTCCGCTTTTCGCCATGGCAATAGTTTTCGGCGGATTTGACAGTATGACAAATGCTTCGGCAACTGTTGAATCGTGGCAAAAATTCTTTGTTATTATGGGTATTATGCCTACTGTAGGTGGTTTAATCGGACTTTTTCTTATGAAAGATAAAGACGGAATAAAACCGAATAAATCGAATTCCTTTTTTAATGACTTTACTTATTCGCTCAAGCCGTCAACAATTAAGCAAAACAAAATGCTTTATGTTTGTCTTTCGGGTTATATGATTGCTTCAATCGGTTATCAGGTTTACATAAACTATCTTTTCAACATCGTTGAGGGCACGCTTAAAATCAAGAATTACATTATCCCCGTAGGTATAATTATGGTGCTTGCGGCGGTGGGTTCGGTGCTTGTAGGCGTCGCTATGGATAAAAAAGGAAAGCAAAATTTCTATTATCCGACAATCGTAACAGGCATTATCGGCTGTGTGATTATATGGAGTGCTAAGTTTTTTGTTGGAAAAAACGAAACGGCAGAGATAATTATTCTTGTTATCGGCGGCACTCTCGCTATCGGTGTAAATCTTGTTATGGCAGGGCTTTTTACCGCTTCGTACAGAGATTATATCCCCGAGGGAAAAGAGGGATTGTTCCAAGGTTGCCGAATAGTTATGTATGTTTTGGTGCCTATGATTATCGGTCCGGTCGTTGCACAAATTATTATCAATCTTGCAAACAGAGGCGTTGCAAGTGAGAATATAGTTTATCCGATGGAACTGTTTCTCGGATGTGCCGTTGTTTTGCTGTTTTGCTTTATCCCGTCACGCATCGTGCGTGTTGAGGGTGCAAAACATCATGATGAGCTTATGAAAAAATTAGAAAAAGAAATTAAGGATTAGTTATGTTTGACATTAACACAGATTACGGTTATTTTCTGCACCTTGCAAAATGTGCTTTAAACGGCACACAACCAAAGGAAAAACCGCCCGAGGTTGTGTTTGAAAATGTGTATTTGATTGCACGCAGACATTCTGTTCCCAATCTTTTGTGGTACAGTGTTGAAAAACTGAATAACAAGCCGTCAACCGAGCTTTTGTCACAGTGGTATTCCGATTACGGAGTGCTGCTTCGTCAAACGGCTTATCAGGAAATGGAAATTGAACGGCTTACCCACATTTTTACATCTCGCGGTTTTGATGTTTGCCCGCTCAAAGGCAGTCAGATTCGTTCGTTTTATCCCGAACCCGATATGAGGGCGATGGGCGATATAGATTTTATGGTCAAAACCGACGGCTCAAAGGTTCAACGCGATATTGTTAAAGATATTATGCTCAGTAACGGTTACGAAGCCGATGTTCTTGATGACGGTCAGGTGGACGGATATAAAAAAACCGACAACAAAGATATTTATGTTGAAGTCCATTTCGAGTTTATGCATAAAAATCATGTGCATTATGAGGATTTTATCGTTGATTGGAATTCACTTTTACCGACCGATACAACCGGTTTGTACAAAATGAGCCTTTTTGATTTGTATTATTTTAATATCGGTCATTTTGTAAAAAATATGTTTTCAAAAGGCATAGGCGTAAAAAATATTACCGATATATACGCCTTGTGGCATCAACTTTCAAAAGAAGAACAGTTTGAAATGAATTCACGCCTCCTTGCGGCGGGTCTTAATGAGTTCAATACCGCTCTTGTAAAAATCGCCGATATATGGTTTGGTGAAAGAGAAGATGACGGCACGACGCAAAATGTTCAAAAGTATATTCTTGATAACAACGAATACGGATTTCATCGCAATAATGAAATTCTCAGTATGATGAAAAACGAAGCCGCTTACGGTCAAGCCGATAAGAAAAAATATTTTAAAGACAGAATTTTTCCTTCAAACGAAGAACTTTACGCAAGGTTTAATATCAAGCGAAAACTGCCGTTTTTACTGCCGTTTTTATGGCTTGCAAGAGTTGTCCTTTTAATTTTCGCTTCCAAGAAAAAAATCGAAAAAATCAAAAGTGAAGTCGATGTTATCAACGATATTTCCCCTGAAGAAATAGAACGGGGCAAAACCGTGTTTAAAGAAATTGGACTTGACTATAAAAACTATTAATTATTACTAATTAATGCAGACTGTCGATAAAGTCCCTGAAACACGCCAAAATATATTCAACCGAATTATGCCTCCACTTATTTATAAGGGGTGCGGGTCTCCGGTGGAGACCTCTGCACTT
>CAVBQD010000059.1:0-11573 GCA_963597385.1 bacterium
TCCATAAGCTTATTAATTGTAAGCGTAAGTGAAGTTTCTTCATCCGTCGGGTTGCGAAGAGCGATTACGCCGTCGTCGCCGTCCCAAGAAATGTAGCCGTAAATATTATTTTCTTCCGGATTTCCGCCGATAAACTGTGCGTTTTGAAGAATGTGATAATTATCTTTTTGCCAATTCATAGCGGCAGAAAGACTGTTCCACTTGCTCTCATTCATCATATTAACGGACAAATGAAGCTCGTTGAGTGCCTGACCTCTTACCGTGCACCAATAGATGTACTTTTCAAATTCGTCATCCGTATAATCAACATGAGCGGTATTACCGTAAATAGGCTCGTGATTATAGAGATTTTTAAGCGGAATTTGAAGTGCACGAGTGCAAAGACAATCAAAGTATCTTGCGTCACGGTAAGTGATTTCCTTGTCAACCTGTGCCTGATTTTCAAGATTTTTAGCAAATCCGATATCACCGCTGTTTTGCACCCAAAGAGAATTAACCCATTGAAGCCACCAAGGCGAAACATTGACATAACAAGTCATATTTACCCAAATATCAGGCTTTGCGGCACGAAGTTTATTATAAAGTCCAATCCACTTTTGCCACATATCGGTTACGAAATACATATCTTCATAACCGCCAACCATATGGTCGTGCTTTTCATTCAAACACGGTTTTAGGCAAAAACCGTCAAGTTTCCAATAATCTATATCAAACTCGTTTGTGGTTTCAACAAGGAAATCGCCGAGTTTTTCAATATACTTTGTTGAAGCAACGCAAATATCCCTTGCTTCCTTGTTAAGATATCCGTTGCCGGCACGCTGATAGCGTTTTGCAATTTTATCCGGACGAGTATATCCGCCGCGAGGGCCGAGCCACAAACCGAATTTTGAACCCATTTCTTTGCAAAGTGCGGTAACATTTGTAAGCTTATTCGGGAATTTTTTGTTAAACGACCAAAATCCTGCCTTAACATCAGGCCAACCGTCGTCAACAACATATGCTGCAAGCTCCGGAGCACCGTGCTGAGTGAGTTGCTTATGAATTTCCTTAAACGAAGCCGTAATGTTTTGCTCCGTAATATCTTTCATATAATCGTACCAGCTGTTGTACTGAAAACGAAGCGGAGCAGGAACGCTGATTGACTCGATATATTCATAAAAAGCCTTGCGAACAGACGGCAATGTGTTATCCTTACCGCCGCCCATAACTGTAACCGGACAAACAAATCCCGTACCGAGAGGCTTGCCGACATAATATCTTATTGTCGCACTGCCATGGAGGATTCTGTTTTCAGTTGCCGGGAATTCACAACCGAAGAAAAGGCTGTCAATATAAATAGGCTGACCGAGCATTGACTGGAATGCAGGAATTTCTCCGCCCTCAACAACATCAACGCTAAAGTGTGTTTTGGAATTGATAATTCCGACATTTTCAAGTTCGATAAAATCAACAACACGCTCATCGCTTTGGTCAATGAAAATCTGCTTGCAAACGGTGTTTCCGTCCTTATGAACCCAATATTTGAGAGTTACCTGAAATCCGTCGCTTTTTTCAAATCTAAAAACAAGTTTATCGTTTTCATAATCGCTGTATTCAACAGAAAGACCCTTTGACGAGAACTCTCTGCCGTCGTCAAAATGGATAACAAATTCCGTTCCGTTTCCGTCCGGAACGAAACTCATACCGGAATAAGTGTTTTTTATTTGCGAAGCATAAAACTTTTCGTCTGTTATTTTAAACTCCCGTTTAAGTCTGTTACTTGTTAATTTAAACATACAAAATCCCCTTTATTATGCTGTTTACAAATCGTTTTTAATTTCCTCAAGTGCTTTTGCAAGCTGGTCGGGACACGATGTGCCCTTAAAGTTACAGTTAATTCCTTTAAGGCTCTCAATAACCTCATCAATTTTTCTGCCCTTTACAAGAGAAGAAACGCCCTGCAAATTACCGTTGCAGCCGCCTGTAAAATTAACGGAATTGATGGTTTTATCTTTTTCGTTTATATCTATAACAATCTGTCGTGCACATACGCCCGACGGAGTATATACCTTTTCCATATTCAATCTCCTTTTCCTAATCATTACTATTATACATATTAAGTCAAAATATTTCAACAACAATTATGCAGTTTATTGTTAATAATATATAAATTAGTGCTTTACATAAAACGAAACGGCTCCTCTTGCTGTATTGTCAAGAGAAGCCTTAATCGGTTTGGTATTATAAATGTAAAACTCTGTCTTTAATTTCCTGTGTTCTGCCTTGATTCCAGAACTGAGTACCGATGTAGCCGCAGGTTCTTCGTGCAACATTCATCTTGTCCTGATCCTCGTTTCCGCAATTCGGGCATCTCCAAATAAGTTTGCCGTGCTCATCTTCAACTATTTTAATTTCACCGTCGTAGCCACAGCACTGGCAGTAGTCGCTCTTTGTGTTAAGTTCGGCATACATAATGTTGTCGTAAATAAACTTCATTACCTGAATTACTGCCGGAATGTTATCCTGCATATTCGGAACTTCAACATAAGAAATCGCACCGCCCGGTGAAAGAGCCTGGAATTCGCTTTCAAACTTGAGTTTGGTAAATGCGTCGATTTTTTCGGCAACATGAACATGATACGAATTTGTAATGTAATTCTTATCGGTTACGCCCTTGATTATGCCGAATCTCTTTTGAAGGCATTTTGCAAATTTGTATGTCGTTGATTCAAGCGGAGTGCCGTAAATCGAAAAATCAATATTACTTTCCTTTTTCCACTTATCGCAAGCTTCGTTCATATGACGCATAACATGAAGTGCAAAATCCTTGCCGCCGTTTTCGTCGGTGTGTGACTTGCCGGTCATATATTTTGTACATTCATAAAGACCTGCATAACCGAGAGAAATAGTTGAATATCCGTCATAAAGAAGTCTGTCGATAGGCTCGCCCTTGTCAAGTCTTGCAAGTGCACCGTGTTGCCACAAAATAGGTGCGGCGTCCGAAAGTGTACCCTTTAATCTGTTGTGACGGCACATAAGTGCACGGTGGCAAAGTTCAAGACGCTCGTCAAAAACTTCCCAAAACTTATTCATATCACCACCGGAAGTGCAAGCGACATCAACAAGATTTATGGTAACAACGCCCTGGTTAAATCTGCCGTAATATTTTTTCTTGCCCTCTTGGTAATTCTTCGCTCTTGCAATATTACCTACTCCGGCTTCGGTAAATCTGTCCGGAGTAAGGAACGAACGGCAACCCATAGGCGTGTAAACATCGCCTTTAAGATTAAGCATAACCTTTTCGCTTACATAATCGGGAACCATACGCTTTGCCGTACACTTTGCGGCAAGCTCGGTAAGATAGAAATACGGTGTGTTTTCGTTGACATTGTCATTTTCCAAAACATAAATAAGCTTAGGAAATGCCGGAGTAATCCAAACGCCTTTTTCGTTTTTAACGCCCTTAATTCTCTGACGGAGCGTTTCCTCAATAATGAGTGCAAGGTCTTTCTTTTCCTGCTCGCTCTTAGCTTCGTTGAGATACATAAATACTGTTACGAACGGAGCCTGACCGTTTGTAGTAAGAAGAGTTACAACCTGATACTGGATGGTTTGAACACCCCTTGAAACCTCGTCACGAAGACGCTTTTCGGTGATTTTAACAATCTTTTCTTCGGTAAGTTCGCCGCCGAAATCCTTCGCTTCTTCAATAACTTGTGCACGGATTTTTTCTCTGCTCGTCTGCACAAAAGGTGCAAGATGTGCAAGCGAAATCGACTGACCGCCGTACTGTGACGAAGCAACCTGTGCGATAATCTGTGTTGCAATGTTGCAGGCTGTCGAAAAGCTGTGCGGTTTTTCAATCATAGTGTCCGAAATAACTGTGCCGTTTTGGAGCATATCCTCCAAATTAACAAGGTCGCAATTGTGCATATGCTGTGCAAAATAATCCGCGTCGTGGAAATGGATAAGTCCGTTTTCGTGAGCTTCAACAATATCTTCCGGAAGTAAAATTCTCTTTGTAATATCCTTTGAAACCTCGCCTGCCATATAGTCACGCTGAACCGAATTGACAGTAGGGTTTTTATTTGAATTTTCCTGCTTTACCTCTTCATTGTTACATTCGATAAGGGATAAAATTTGATTGTCCGTGGTGTTTGCCTTACGCACAAGAGAACGGGTGTAGCGATATTTAACATAACGCTTTGCAACCTCAAACGCACCCTGTGCCATAATTTGGTCTTCCACAATATCCTGTATTTCCTCTACGGAAAGAGCACGGTTTGCCTTGCCGATTTTAAACTCAACATATTCGGCAATATCATTGATTTGACCCTGAGTCAATTCTTTTCTTTCGCATGCGGCATTTGCTTTTGATACGGCTATAACGATTTTATTTAGGTCAAACTTTGCTTCTGAGCCGTTTCTCTTAATAATGTTCATAACTTTCCCCTTTCAAATACTTTATTCAAGTAGTTACAATGCTGTAACTTTTTCGTTTGATGACATTTACAATAATAACAAAACATTGTGGCTGTGTCAATAGGATTTGGCAAAAAAATACAATATATTGTGTTCGATTTTCAAATTGTAATAAATTTATACGAAATGTAGTTTTGAGATTTTAATCAAATCCGCGGTATATCGCACTACTTGCACAACTGTCGGACAAGTAAATATTACAAATTGTAAATATCGCAAAATCAAGCGGGCAGTTCTTACCACTTGAAAAAAAGTACAAATTGTTTTAATATATATAAGAGGTATTTATATGAAAAAATCCAACAAAATGCGAAACCTGAATATCGCAACACGAATCTCAATTGCAACGCTTGCAAGCATAATAACATCGGTAATTATGATAATCGCCACTATATTTGTTTTCCGCTCGCTGTTACCGGATATTTACGGCATATCAAGAGTTGAATCAAACGAATACTCGATTATCAACCAACTGCAATGGGCACAAACAATAAACAGCATAAACCGTGAACTTGCCGATGATTCCTCGGACAAAACCGTCAAAAGAAATTTAAAAGGAATCACAAAATCCATATCGGAATTAGGTTCGGAAATATACATATCGAAAAACGGCAAAAAATACTTTGCCAACACCGACAAAGAAAAAATAAAAGCGGCAGAGCGTTCAATAACCGATACCACAGGCAGGCGAAACATATACTACTTCGGCAAAAACGGACTTGTGATAAAGTCGCACCTCAACACAAAAAACGACAAATTTGTAATTAATATAGTCAACACAAATTATACCGTCGACGATTATTCGCAACACAGCTCGCTTCAAAGTTTCAAGCTGTTATTCACCGGCAGAAGCGGATTTATGATACTTATGGCATTGGTCATTATAATAGTATCAAACCTTATAATGTCGCTTATAACTTCAAGGACAATCACGGCACCTATCAAAAAACTTTCGGACGGTGCAAATGAAATTGCGGGCGGCAATCTGGATTACCACATAGATTACGACAGCACAAATGAAATCGGCGTAACCGTTAAATCCATAAACGATATGACCGACAAACTGAAGTTTTCGATTGAACAGCAAAACGAAATGGCTCAATCGAGAAAAGAAATGACGGCAGGAATCGCACACGATTTGCGAACACCGCTGACTTCAATCAAGGGCTATGTTGAGGGGCTTAAAGACGGAATTGCAAACACTCCGGAAAAGCAGGAGCGATATTTGCAAACCATCTATTCTTCGGCAACCGATATGGAGAATTTGCTTGACGAATTGCTGACTATGTCAAAACTCGAATCGGGCAACACTCAGCTTGACTTAATCAAAATAGACATAAACGAGTATCTTACAGAGTACCTTTCCGAAAAAGATTACAAATGGAAGTCGGACAATATTACGGTTAAATATTCCGAGCCGAACGCCAAAGGCAAGGCGTATGTTATGCTCGACCCAAACAGATTTTCAAGAGTGCTCAACAACATAATATCAAACGCTGTTAAGTATTCGTCCAAAGCAAGAAAAACAGTTATAAAAATCAGCCTTGAAATATACGACAAATCGGTTATCATTGCAATATCCGACAACGGTATAGGCATTAGCGAAAAAAGCTTGAAGCATATTTTTGAAATATTCTACCGTGCCGACCAAGCACGAACCCGAGTGCGTGACGGTTCCGGACTGGGTCTTGCGGTTTGCAAGGAAATTGTTGAACTTCACGGCGGACACATTTGGGCAACCAGCAAAGAGGGCTACGGAACGACAATTATGATTTCACTTAACAGAGAGGATATATGACGATATGAACAAAAAAATTCTCATTATTGAAGACGACGAAAACATAACCTGCCTTGAAAGGGATTATCTTGAAGCACACGGATTTGAAGTTTTTTGTGCAAACGACGGGTTGAAAGGTCTTGAAATAGCCCAAACCGTCAACATTTCACTTGTGCTCTTGGATGTTATGTTGCCGTCGCTCAACGGGCTTGAAGTATGCAAGAAAATAAGAGAATTCAGTAACATTCCGATTCTCCTTGTAAGTGCAAAGAAAGATGAATTTGACAAAATCAACGGGCTCGGTTTCGGTGCTGACGACTACATCACCAAACCTTTCAGTCCGTCGGAGCTTGTTGCAAGAGTTATTGCCCACCTTAACAGATACGAAAGGCTGACAAATTCCGACATTAAAGACAACTCCATAATTCAAATCGGCGAGCTTAAAATCGACAAAAAGTCACGCAGAATTTATTTTTTCGACACCGAAATTACCTTTACAAACAAGGAGTTTGACCTTCTTGCAACCTTAGCCGAAAGTCCGGACAAGGTTTTCACAAAAGAAGAACTTTTGAGTACCATTTGGAACTATGATTCTATGGGCGACACATCAACAGTAACCGTGCACATTAACAGGGTGCGTGAAAAATTGTTTGCGGTAGACAACAATATGGAATTCATCAACACTGTGTGGGGTAAAGGTTACAGATTTAACAAATAACGAAAACGAGGACAGAAAAATGGAAAAAAGAAAAGTAGTTATTATAGGTGCGGGTCATGTCGGCTCACATGTTGCAATGGCACTGTGTTTTCAAGGCACGGTTGACGAAATTGTTTTGATTGACAAAGACGCCGACAAAGCAACGGCGAACGGCTACGACATTGCAGACGCGTGCCTGTTTTTAGGCTCAACAACAACCGTCAGAGCCGGTAATTACAGCGACTGTAAAGACGCACAAATTATTGTTAACTCCATCGGTATGCCGAGAAAGCCGGGACAAACACGACTTGATATGCTTGACGATTCAATCGTTATGCTTAAAGATGTTATCGAAAATCTCAAGCCGATTGACTACAAAGGTATCATCGTTTCAATCACGAATCCTGCCGATGTCATCGGTAATTATTTAAGACTTCACCTCGGTTTGCCAAGAGAGCGTTGCTTTTCAACAGGCACAAGCCTTGACACGGCAAGACTGAAAAGAACGGTAAGTGAACTTGCACAAATTGACAGAAAATCCGTAACCGCCTGTTCGGTAGGCGAGCACGGCGACAGCTCGTTTATTCCGTTTTCATCGCTCACAATCGGCGGCAAACATTATGCGGAATTGGAAGCCGAAAAGCCGGATAAATACGGCAATCTTACCGAAGAATATGTACTTGAACGCACACGAAACATCGGGCACGACATAGTAAACGGCAAAGGTTCAACCGAGTTTGGTATCGGTGCCGCAACGGCTGACATCATTAAGGCAATATTCCACGACGAAAAGCGTGTTATTCCTGCATCGGTTCTGCTTGACGGTGAATACCGAATGAGCGGCGTTGCGTGCGGCGTGCCGTGCGTTATCGGCAGAAACGGCATTGAGGACATAATCGAATTGCCGCTCACCGACAAAGAAAGAGAGCAATTTGAATACACCTGCAAGGTTATTAAAGACAACATCGACCGTGCCGAAACAATATAAAACATATAATAAATATAAGCTGTTCAACTCATTTGTTGGACAGCTTTTTTGTTATGCTCAAATTTCTTGCATTTTTATTGATTATGTGCTAAACTGAAATTGCCAAACAAATTTGAATATTAGTTTTAGGGGAAAGTATGTCGTTTTTTACTTTTGTAAAAAACGCATGCTCTATTTTGACATACTTCTCTATGATATGTTCAAATTTGTTTGGCGACAGTTGAGTCATGTGTTTTTGTGCGTATGGCTTCGGCTGTACGCATTTTTGTTTTGAGAAGATGATAAATAATCCAATTAATTCAATCATCTATCCATTTTCGTAAATTTATTTTTAAAGAAGGAGAATTAACGATGAAAAAGATTATTAGTTTATTTATGACATTTGTTATGCTGTTAAGCGTTACAAGCGGACTTGCTTTAACGGCTAATGCGGAAACGATCACAAGCGGTGCTTGTAACGAAAACTTATCCTGGCAATATGAGCCGAGTACTAAAACAATGACATTGAACGGCAAAGGTGTGTTGGATTATGATTATACAGAACCGCTGTCTATGGCATGGAAAAACACTGTTAACAATAACGATATAGAAAAAATGGTTATATCCGACGGAATAACATATGTAAATTTTACATCTTTTTCTGATTGCCGCAATATTAAAGAAATTGAATTAGGTAAAGATGTCAAAAGTTTAAAATTCAACGAGTATTTTAACCCTCTAAAACTTTTAAAAGAAATCAATGTAGATTCGACTAACCCATATATAACTTCAATTGATGGGGTTGTGTATAGCAAAAATAAAGCACTGATAATATGTTACCCGTGTGGCAAGAACGAATCTGAATATAAAATTGAAGACGGAGTAAAATCAATAGAGCGGGCTTGTTTTTCATATAGTAAAAATTTAGAAAAAATATCAATTCCGAATTCTGTTAAAACTATAGGATATTATGCATTCGCTAATTCCGGTCTTGTTGATTTGACAATTCCGGACAGCGTTAATTTAATAGAATCTGCATTTGATGATTGCAAAAATTTGAAAACAATTAAAATCGGAAATGGAGTATCAGAAATAGTAGGTTTCTTCTTTGGTTGTTATAATTTAGAAAATATTGAATTAGGCAGTAACATCGAATCTATCGGTGGAAACCTCAATGAAAGTCTAAAGACAATAACTATCCCTAAATCTTTAAAGCAAATTAGTTCAAATGTATTTGAAAATTGCTACAATTTGGAAAAAGTATATTATTCAGGGAGCGAAAGTGATTGGGATAAAATCCTAATAGGTTCCGGTAACAACGGACTGTATTTTGCAAATATTAAATATAATTTTTCACCGACCGACCAACCGGACACTGTTCCAACACCGGGCGGCGGTTCAACCGGAGGCGGAGCTGCACCTGCACCTACAACCGATGACAGCCAAAAGACAGAAGAGCAAAAGTCTACAACATCAACCACTACTGCAACTACAACAAGCACTCAAACACCTGCAGCCGTTAAGGTAAGCAAAACAAAGGCAAAGAAAAATGCACTCGCTGTTTTCTGGAACAAGATGAGTGATGTTTCGGGTTATCAAATCCAAGTCGCAACCGACAAGAAATTTAAGAAAAACAAAAAGACAGTCACCGTTGCAAAGCAAAACGCAAGCAAGAAAACTGTCAAAAAGCTTAAATCAAAGAAAAAGTACTATATTCGTATTCGTTCATACAAAACCGTAAACGGGAAAAAAGTTTACGGCAAATGGTCTAAGATTAAATCTGTGAAGACTAAATAACAAGTAATAAAATACGGGACTGTTTTACAAATGTAATGTAAAACAGTCCCGTTAACCTCTATATTTTATTTTTTGTGTTTATCAATCACGGAATACGACAAACTTGTCATACAAAAATTCCGTAATCATATTACAAGCCATAGTACAGCCTAAAACGATATAATTAATAGCTGTTATATCACCGTATTTTGCCGTAAAATAGTTGCCCAAAATTGTGCTTATCGGTGTAAACACACAATAGAACAACAAAACTTTGAGCATTGCAATAGGCACATTACTTGCCGATTTGAATGTAAACTTACGGTTAAATGTAAAGTTCCAAATTACCGACAGCAAAAGTGCTATGAGGTACATAGGTCCGTACTCGTTTTGCATAATTTTTTCAAATGTGGCATTTGAATCCATCCAATTTTGGAAAACAGGAAGTTTAATAATAACCTCGCTCATAAGAGTGAAAGCCGCAACCTGAATAATACCGGCAGAAGCAGAAAACAAAGCAAATTTGATAAACTGCCAAACCCCGCCGCTACTTTTTTCTTTATTTTTATCACTCATAATTATACCTTCTTTAGCAAATATCTTATCCCGTTGGGAATGATTTTGACAGTTCCCTTGTCCAATACGGGAACTTAAGCAGAACGGATTTTTATATTACGGTTTTTTACCCAGCAATTTAAGAAGCAACCGTCTGCACTTAACCGCAAAGCGAACGATTTTGGAATTATATTCCCTGTTCATTCTGCGAACTTCTTCAATATCGCCGATTTTGTGATACTTAGCAAGTTCGTTTCTCATTGCAGTCATTTCACGCAAGTCAATATGATGCTCCTTGTGATAGCTGTAAAGGGTTTTCTTCATAGTATCGTGACGCCATTTCATAACCTCGTCGTCGGTATACTGTGACTCATAAAGCTCGGACGCCGTGCGTGTTTCGTGTTCCGCCTTATCAATAAATTCGGAAATAATCTTTTCAAGATTTTCCCTTACCGGCTTATATGTGTCCGGATTCGGAATAGGATTAAGCATATAATCCTTATACTTACCTGCGATTACATCTTCATTTAATGCGGTATTAGCGTAATATTTATACGGGTCAAGACGAACCGAATTGAAATTATGGCGAACCCACAACACAGGAGTTTCAAGTGCAATACACGGAAGTGCACAATGAACTCTGAAAGTAAGAACGCACTTTGCGTTTTGATAAAGGTCAAGTCTTTCCTCAACCTCGGCACGTCTTTGCTCCCAAGTCATAAACTGGTCGGACGGAATAGGGCGGGTTGGCGGTTCAACTATAACATCAATCCCCGTGCCTTCCATCTGCTTTTTAACAGCCTCTTCAACAGGTTTTGCAAGACCTACAAGAACGATATATTCTCTTTCTCTCGGCTTTGGCGGACGCTTTTTAAGCGTAAGCGTTACGCAACCCGAAAAGTAATTGTCAATTCCACGCTCGGAAAGACGCTCTTGAGTATAATAATCACGGCAACCGATAGGCTCAAATCTTTTAAGATATTCCTTGCCCGGTCCGCTCTCAATATATTCAAACTTTGACGGCATACCGCGAGGTCTGCCTCTTTGAATGTCGTTATAGTGAAGACCTATCCACAAAGGATAAACATTTTTTGACGGCGGCCAATTCCATTTTTCCCACATATACCATGCACTCATAATGGTTGCAACCGGCTCGTCATCATCAGCTTTGAAGCTGTCCATAGCTTCAATATCAACCAAATAATCGGTATGCGGCAACCACTGCTCTGCGGCATATGATTGCATATCGTCACCGATATTTTTGGTGGTTTTTCTGTATAACACACCGTATTTCATTATGCAATACTCCTTATTAACACTTTATACACTTTATATAGTAT
>CAVBQD010000060.1:0-11520 GCA_963597385.1 bacterium
GCGTCCTCGGCACCGAAAACCTGTGCCCACACTTTATCAAGAGTTTCTCTGCCACGGTCACCGTAACCGTAACCGGTAGAAGAAGCAAAATGGCTTTCGGATATACAGTTATCGATAAACGCTTTTTGAACCTTTAGCTGATTATATTCTGTTATTTCGTCAATGTTTTCAAAAGCGTCTTTGCATTTATCAAGAGCCTTTTGCGACATTATTTCTATTTTTTCATCAATATTAAAAAAAGGATTCATCTGTACATTCTCCATACACCAATATTTTCAAAACCGAGTTCAGTATAAAACTGCTCGTTTATATTCATTTCACGCATAATATACACTGTATTTTTGACATCGGAGCATATATATGAAACAAGATGCCCGCCGTAACCCATACGCCTGAATTCGTCAGCTGTTCTTACGGCTGTAAGCACACCGTAACCGTCATAAATCGACGACAAAATACCGCTTGAAATAATATTTCCGTCAAAATTCAAAGTATACGCCTTTGCGGTGTTATGCCTTACTCTATGGCTTATATCGACATACCAAGCCTTGAAATCCTGAGAACCGTAATCGACAAAATTAAACAAATCCATAAGTTTCGGATATTCGTCAATTTCAACTCCGGTCATCACACTGTCATGCTTGTTATTACAAGCCATAATCATACCCTCATCATATTTTGCACCGAATTCAAAAGCCGGGTCGCATAAAATTGCACCGTGACCCGTTATACAAAAAAATCTGACAAATTCGGCATTGTCAAATCCGTCGTCAAGAGCAAGAGTTATATCATTGTCAAGCCTTGAAAGAATTGCCGTGATTTTACCGTCAATAATTTGACGGTAAAATGTGGCAAAGTGATATTTTGTTCCGTAGGACTCAAGAAGAGACAAAACTCTGATTGAGTAAATGTCACGCTTGGTCCATTCATCAAATTGTTCTGCTGAGTTTATAATTTCTATCATAAGTAAATTTGAAACAGCCTAAATACAAATTAAATCTTAATCGGATAATTTAGGCAAAAGTTTCTTCAATAATCTCCTTGTTTCATCTATATCGGACGACTTAACCACGCTTGCACCCGAATGGATGTAGCGTGTCGGAAGTGATATTGCCATCACCCTCACACCGTCGCCGCTTGTTTGAATTGCACCTGCGTCGTTTCCGCCTGCAACAGCCGTTTTTGTTTGAACGGGAATACCGTTTTGCTTTGCAACGGCAAAACCGAGTTCAAAAAGTTCACGGTCATAAATCGTGCGATTATCCATAAACGAGATAACGGGACCGTCACCGAGAGCGCATACTCTGTCTGCACCCGAAACGCCGTCCAAATCCGCCGCAGTTGTGGATTCAAGCACTATTGCAATATCGGCATCAACGGCAAATGCTGTGCATTTTGAGCCGCGAAGTCCCACTTCTTCCTGAACATTAAAGCAAAATGTTGTGTCGTATTCAAGCTCGCTTTGAATAAGTTCAATCATAAGCATACAGCCGATGCGGTCATCAAGTGCTTTTGCCTTAATATATCCGTTGCCGAGTTCGGCATAATCACTTTCAAAATACGCAAAATCGCCGAGTGAAACATATTTTTCTGCTTCATCCTTTGATGTTGCACCGATGTCAATAAGTAAATCGTCAAATCCCGGGCAATTATCTTTTTCATCGGATGAAAGAAGATGAAAAGCCTTGTCGCCGATTACACCGGTAACGGAATTTTTACCGACTGACACAATTCTGTCAAGGCAAACTCTGCTGTCAATACCGCCGACAGAAGTAAAACGCAAATAGCCGTCGTCCGTAATACCCGTAACGATAAATCCGACCTCGTCCATATGGGCGTTAATGCTAATCTTTTTTGCGGGTGTTTTTTTACCCTTTTTAAATGCGATAATCGAGCCCATATTATCAACTCTGTATTCGCAATAATCCTTGATTTGAGTGATAATATAATCCCGTACTCTGCCCTCGTCACCCGAAGTGCCGTTAATGAGGCATAAATCTTTAAGCATTTACATCACCCACGCTTTCTTTAATGTATGCACAAATCAAATCTGCAGTTGCTTCAACATCCTTTGTATCAACAATTTCTATCGGAGAGTGCATATACTTTTCGGGAATTGAGAGGAGAGAAGATTTTATGCCGCACTCTGATACGGTAATAACATCGGCGTTTGTTCCGGTGTGACCGCCGCCCATAACTTCGATTTGATAAGGAATATTGTGTGTTTTTGCAATATCTTGCATTTTTTGTAACATTGCGTTATCCAAAATAGGCGAAACGCCAATCATAGTGCCCTTGCCGATTTCGCCGCAATCGGATTTTTTGCATTTAGGAGTGTAGCCGAACGAAACATCAACAACAATCGCTTCGTCAACATCTTTGCCGTAAGCGGCAACCGACGCACCTCTCGTGCCGACTTCCTCTTGTGAAGAAAAGCAAACGGTAATTTTGGCATTAATCCCCTTTAACTTCTGAACTGCAAGGAGAATTGCGGCAACACCGCTTCTGTCATCAAGCACATTTGAGCATACCTGAGTGCCGACAAGTTCTTTATAGTTACGCTTAAATGTTACACGGTCACCGAGAGAAATAATTTCTTCGGCTTCTGCCTTTGTCATTCCGATATCAATAGCAATGTCTTCAAGTTTCGGCGGCTTTTTCTCGCCCGATTTTTGAAGATGAGGAGGAAGATTTGAAATTACTCCCCTAACCTCTTTTTTGCCCCACACAGACACCTCGCTTGCAAGGAGCATACGCTCATCAATACCGCCGCATTTGTCTACTTTGATAAATCCGTCATCGGTAATTGATTTAACAATAAAGCCGATTTCATCAAGATGAGCGTCAAGCAAAAAATGTTTGCCCTCGCCAAAAGTACAAACAACATTATTCATACCGTCAACCGACACTTCGCCGTACTCTTTGAGTGTATTGCAAAGATAGGCGGACACATTATTTTCTTTTCCGCTGACACCCACGAGAGATGTCAGTTCTTTTAATAATTCCAAAGTATTCATTTCAAAATTCATTTACCAATCTTTTAAATTCTCTGCCTCTGTATTCAAAGGTCTTGAACTGGTCAAAGGCAGGGCACGCAGGACAAAGCGAAACTATATCACCCGGCTGAGCCTTTGCCTTGGCAACCTCAAGAGCTTCCGCCATTGTAGGTACCTTCTCAATAACAAGTCCACTGTTTTTATACTCAGGGTCAACGGTAATAGTATTGTAAATCTTATCGGCAGTCGCACCGTTGAGCACA
This sequence comes from bacterium, assembly GCA_963597385.1. Lineage (GTDB taxonomy): Bacteria > Bacillota > Clostridia > Oscillospirales > Acutalibacteraceae > Eubacterium_R. Next base: position 3,260 of record CAVBQD010000060.1, read on the forward strand.
AGAAGTTTAACATATTTTAAAATGTACGGCACCATTTCGGACATATCGTTACCCTTGTCGCTTCCGCCCATAAGGACGATAATTTTTGTGCCGAACGCTTTAAGTCCGCTGATAACACGGCTCGGAGATGTTGCAATAGAGTCGTTGTAATACTTAACACCGTCAAATTCTCTTACGAACTCTATTCTATGCTCAACGCCACCAAAGCTTTGAGCGATTTTTTTGATATTATCAATACCGACCATACCCCAAACGGCGGAAATTGCAGTGCAGTAGTTTTCTACATTGTGCATACCCGGAATAATTATATCCGACTTGTTCATAACAAGAGTTTTTTTGCCGTTTTCCGCATAGTAAATATCGCCGAGAGAATCCATATAAGCACCGTTTTCTACAGGGTGTTTAATTGAAAACTCATAAAGATGACCACGAACATCATATCTCATATCGTGATAAACGCTGTTGCCTATTGAATAATCACAGTCGGCATTTAACACGGTGCGTTGATTTGCGTTTTGATAAATAAGCACATTACGCTTTGCATCAACATATTCATCAAGACTGATATGGTGGTCTTGGTGAGTACATTCGATATTTGTAACAACCGCAACATCGGGTTTATCTTTCATATTGCCCATAGTCAAAAGTTGGAAGGACGAAAGTTCAACAACAGCAATATCCTTTTCGGTAATCTCATCAAGGCACGGCATAAGTGCCTTACCGATATTGCCGCCGAGATACACATTGTAACCCTCTGCTTCAAGCATTTTTGAAATTAAAGTTGTGGTTGTCGTCTTTCCGTTTGAGCCTGTTACAGCGAAAATCTTTGACGGGCAGTATTTGAAAAAAACTTCCATTTCGGTTGTAACGGTTTGTCCTCTTTTGATACATTCGCCAATCCACGGATTTTGAAAAGGCAAAATGCCGTGAGAACGGAACACAATATCCATCTGCGGCAAAACATCAAGATAATGTTCGCCGAGTGAGAAGTGAACGCCCAAATCTTCAAGGCGTTTGCATACCTCCTCGCCTATATACTTTTTATCTCGCATATCGCAAGCATAGGTTTCTATTCCGTTTTTTGCCAAAAACTCGGCACACGGAGTGTTTGCAACACCCATACCCACAAATGCAACCTTTTTACCTTTTATTGAATTAATATATTTTTCAGCCGGTGTCATATAACCGCCTACCCTTTCCGACTACAATATATAATTTAACAACTTATTGTAGTCGGATAAGTTGTATAATGATTGTTGAGAAAGTGCCTAAATTTCGTTTTCTTACGAAGAAAGATGTACGAGGGTACCTCGACTGAGTAAAAAACGAAAAGTGCCAAATATATTTTGTATTCAAGGTACAAAATATATTTACAATCCCTCCGTCAACACTTCGTGTTGCCACCTCCCTTTACACAAAGGAGGCTCAAATCGGTTAATATATTTATGGCACGATTAAGGCACTGTATCAGCAATCAATGTGCATAAAAAGTACCGTTTTTAAAGTCTTTTATGTTAAATTCTTTCATATGTTCTTCAAGTTCGGTTTGGAACGGAAGTTGTTCATTACCCTTGAATTCATCCTTAATAGGTACTTCAACATTCATCGCGTAATTTGCAATAAGCTGTTGGCATTTTGTTGCCTTATTTCCAAGGAAATAACAACGGGATGTGGGAATCTCCACAATGGCATTGGCAATTTTAATCTGCTCTTTTCTGCCGAGCGGAGTAATCATTTTTGAAAGAGAAACTGCACCGTCGTCCGCTTTGTCGCAAATATAAAGCATAACAACATCTGCCTTGCGTTTAACATTGATTGATGTAACATCATAAATCGCCGATTCCTGATAAGCAATCACATCGTTTTTGTCAACTTCATCCTCTTTGAGAATGTAAATTACACTTTTACCCTTTGTTGCACGGGCTGTAAATTCAAAATCGTCAACAACTACTTTTTCGTCAACCGAAAAGGCATTAAGTCGCAAATTTTCAACAACGGCATTATAATAACTATCAATGTCCTTTTCTTTTCTTGCTGTGAAATAATAGCCGATATCGGACAGTTCGTCCTCAACAGATTCAAGGAATTTATCGCTCTTGCCGTACTTTGAAAAATAAAGGAACAAAATTGCCATACACGCAACAACCAAGAAATCACTTAAATATGCGGCAACCATTGTAACAGTACCACCGAGCGATTTTGCCATAATCGGCTCAACACCGATATAAGCAAAAAGGTACACAGCAGTTATGATAACAACAGTGTTCATTATCTTTTTCAGTTTTTTTTGTTTTTTTCTGAATTCTCTCATATCACTTAATCATTTCGTTAAATTCGTTTTCGTCAATTACAGGAACGCCGAGTGATGCGGCCTTGTCGAGTTTTGAACCGCCTGCCTCACCTGCAAGAACATATGTTGTTTTTTTGCTGACCGACGACGAAGTTTTGCCGCCGTAAGATTCGATAATCTTTGCGGCTTCGGAGCGTTTATAAGTAGGCAATGTACCGGTTAGTACAAAGGTCATACCGTCAAAGCGTTTGTCCTTAACAACGGCTTTGCTTTGCATATTTACGCCGACAGTTTTTAATTCGTTTACAAGTTCAACGGCATTTTCGGTACGGAAGAAATCATATACCGCGTCAGCCATAATATCACCGTAGCCGTCTATATCAAGAATTGCTTCCTTTGAAGCGTTGATAATATTATCAATGTTCTTGAATTCATCGGACAAAAGCTTTGCCGCCTTGGCACCGATATGGCGAATACCGAAAGCAAAAATAAGTTTGCCCAAATCATTGTTTTTGCTGTTTTCAACAGAAGTTATAATATTATTTGCACTTGTTTCCTTGAATCCCTCCAAAGAAGCAATTTGCTCTTTATTAAGATGATAAATATCGGTTACCTTGTTAATCATACCTTCGTTAACAAAGGTTTCTATGATACTCGGACCGAGTCCCTCAATATCCATAGCATCACGGGAGCAAAAATGAATGAGGTTGCGGAGAAGCTGTGCCGGGCATTCGGGATTGATACATCTTATATCAACCTCGCCGTTTTCTCGGATAACCTTTTCGTGGCAGGACGGGCAGGTGTCGGGATAAACAAAATTACCGTTGCTGTGTTTTTCATTTACGCACAAAACCTCGGGGATAATGTCACCGGCTTTACGAACCGTTACAATATCGCCGATATTAACGCCTTTTTCATTGATAAAATCCTGATTGTGGAGTGTCGCCCTTGAAACTGTTGTGCCCGCAAGATGAACGGGAGTAAGCACTGCGGTAGGAGTAAGTTTTCCTGTTCTGCCGACGGTAATTTCTATATCCAAAATCTCCGTTTGCTTTTCTTCAGGAGGATATTTAAACGCAACAGCCCACTTAGGGAACTTTGCGGTTGAGCCCAAAATTTCTCTTTGAGCAAAATCATCAACTTTAATAACGGCACCGTCAATATCAAATTCAAGACTGCCGCGGCGCTCGCCGATTTCTTCAACCTTTGAAAAAGCAGTTTGAATATCGTCCACTCTCTCATAGTAAGGAATCGTATTAAAACCTAGTTTTTTGAGGTAATCAAGGCTTTCCTTATGAGAATTGAGAGTTACACCCTCGATTTGCTGAATATTGAAAACAAATATATCAAGTCCACGATCTGCCGCAACCTTGCTGTCCTTTTGACGGAGAGAACCTGCGGCGGCATTTCGAGGATTTTTAAACGGCTTCTCGTCGTTGATAAGTTGACGGTCAACCACTCTTTCAAAGCTTTTTTTAGGCATATAAACCTCGCCTCTTACCTCAATAAAAGGCACGGCAACATTGAGTTTAAGCGGAATGTTGTGAATAACACGCAGATTGCCCGAAACATCCTCTCCGACATTGCCGTCACCGCGGGTTGAGCCCCTTACAAACTCGCCGTTGACATATTCAAGGCTTACCGAAAGTCCGTCAATCTTAGGCTCGACAACATAGTGAACATCCGAAACATTTTCTTTTACTCTGCGGTCAAAATCAAAAATTTCTTCCTTTGAAAAAGCATCCTGCAAACTTTCCATTCTGACAGTATGTTCAACGCTTTCAAACGAGTTATCGGCTTTGCCGCCCACCCTTTTTGTGGGAGAATCAACCGCGTCATACTGCGGATATTTTTCTTCCAGCTCTTTGAGTTCACGCATCATCATATCGTATTCATAATCTTCGATTTCGGGTGCGTCATCGTTGTAATAGCGGTCGGAATGATAGCGTAATGTCTTTCTTAAATCTTCGATTTTTTGTTTAACATCTTCCATATAATCACCATTGGCAAAATTTATAATTATTATAACATTATAATGCGATATTATCAACAAATATATATTAACAGCACAAAAAAAGAGACAGGTTACCCTGTCCCTTCAGACTGTCGATAAAGTTCCTGAAACACGCCGATAGAATAAAGCTAACCACTTAATGCCTCCCTTGTGTAAATGGAGGTGACAACACGAAGTATTGACAGCGGGATTGTAAAAGTGCCGCAAACATTGAGTTTACGGCACTTTTGGCGTTTTTCGTTTTTTGCTCAGTCGAGGTATTTATATACATCTTCCTTCGCAAGAAAACGAAATTCAGAATTTTTCTCAACAGTCTGTGAAAAAAATCAAAATACAAACTTGTGGAATACCTTTTTACCCTTTTTAACAACAATGCCGTTTGAAACATCGTCCTTTGAAACGGTTGCGAAAACATCGGTAATTTTTTCATCGTTAACGCTGATACCGCCCTGCTGAATAAGGCGTCTGCCCTCGCCGTTTGACTTAATCATTCCGGCTTTAATCATAAGAGAAAGAACGGTTGCATTGCCGTCTTCAAAATCGGCATCATCAACAGTTGTTGTAGGCATATTGCTGTCATCGGAACCGCCTGCAAAAAGAGCCTTTGCGGCAGCCTGTGCCTTGTCTGCCTCTTCCTTGCCGTGAACAAGTTCCGTAAGAGAATAAGCAAGAACCTCTTTTGCCTTGTTGAGTTCTGCACCCTCAAGCTTTGCGTACTCGTTAATTTCACTCATAGGAATGAAGGTGAGAAGTTTCATACACTTGATAACATCGCCGTCATCAACATTTCTCCAATACTGATAGAACTCGTAAGGAGTTGTCTTTTCGGCATCGAGCCATACTGCACCCTTTTGAGTTTTACCCATTTTCTTACCCTCAGAGTTGGTGAGAAGCGTAATGGTCAAAGCGTTTGCTTCCTTGCCGAGTTTTCTGCGGATAAGCTCCATACCGCCAATCATATTACTCCACTGGTCGTCACCGCCGAATTGGAGATTACAGCCGTACTTTTGATACAAAGCATAAAAGTCATATGACTGCATAATCATATAGTTAAATTCAAGGAATGAAAGACCTTTTTCCATTCTTTGTTTATAGCATTCTGCTGTCAACATTCTGTTTACGCTAAAGCATGCACCGACCTCACGGAGAACATCGATATAATTAAGGTCAAGAAGCCAATCGGCATTGTTAACCATCATAGCCTTGCCTTCGCCGAAATCGATAAATCTTGACATTTGCTTCTTGAAACATTCACAGTTATGATTGATTGTTTCTTTTGTCATCATTTGACGCATATCGGTTCTGCCGGACGGGTCACCGATCATAGCTGTACCGCCGCCGATAAGTGCAATAGGTTTGTTACCTGCTTCCTGTAAACGCTTCATAAGAGTAAGTGCCATAAAGTGACCTACATGAAGCGAGTCGGCAGTAGGGTCAAAACCGATATAAAATACAGCCTTTCCGTTATTTACAAGTTCTTTAATATGTTCTTCATCTGTTACCTGAGCGATAAGACCACGCTCAACGAGTTCTTCATAAACTCCCATTTATATATCCTCCAAAAATAATATTTATGTTATAAATCAAAGAGCGACACAAGTGCCGTTTTTAACTTTTTGTTCTACATTAATTCCCATAATCGTTAAGCAACTCCTCTGCCGATTGTAGAAGTGACGCCGTAGCGTTTATACCACCCATAATTCTCGCAAGTTCGTTTTTTCTGCCGTCGTAATCAAGAACGGTGACATCGGTATAAGTCCTGTCGTTTTCGACATTCTTTTCTATAAGAAAATGACTGTCGGCAACCGATGCGATTTGTGCCGAGTGCGTTACGCAAATAACTTGGGTAAACACACCGAGTTCTTTAAGCTTCAAACCGATTTTTCTGCTTGCCTTGCCACTGACGCCCGTATCGATTTCGTCAAAAATCAAGGTATCAATGCTATCCTTTTGAGCAATAATACTCTTGATTGCAAGCATAATTCTTGAAAGTTCGCCGCCCGAAGCGATTTTTGCAAGAGGCTTTGCACTCTCACCCACATTGGTGGCAATGAGAAATTCGATTTTATCCCAGCCGTTTGCAGACAAATTACCTTTTTCAAAAGAAGTGGTAAACTTGATTTTCGGCATATCCAAGAATTCAAGTTGTTTACAAATATCTGCTCCGAGTTTTTCTGCCGCCGCTTTTCTCTGCTTTGAAAGTTTTTCGGCAAGAGCAACGGTTTGATTGAAAACATCGTCGTATTGTGCATTAAGCTTTGCAAGTTCTTCTTCGGAATTTTCAAATGCGGCACGCTTTTTAACAGCTTCGTCAAGATAGTATAGCATATCTTTTTCTGTTTCGCCATACTTATTTGAAAAAGTATAATACAAATTAAGCCGTTCTTCAACCTTATCGAGTTCTTCGGGCTCAAATTCAATATTATTTATCTTATCAATCAAAGCGTCTTTTACAACCTCAACGCTGTCTGCAAGTGTCTCAGCCTTATCGTAAACAACCTTTATATCGCTGTCAACATCCGACACCGTGCCGAGTTCTTTAACAGCGGTTGAAAGCAAGGTTGAAATTCCCGAATAATCATCACTTCCGTTAAATGCCGCCAAGGCGGAATTGAGCGATTGCAAAAGGCTTTGCGAATTTAAAATAAGATTTTTACGCTTTTTGAGTTCGTCCCACTCGCCGACTTTTATATCGGCATCGGTAAGTTCCTTTATCTGATAATCAAGAAGTTCTATCTGTCTGTCGCGTTCATCGGCATCCATAGTAAGAGCTTTCAGTTGCTTTCTGACAGATAAAAGTTGCTTAAACGACTGCTTATATTCATCAAGAACGCTGTCAAGAGAGCCGTACATATCAACAAACCTATAATGATAATCGGCATTGAGAAGCGTTTGACTGTCGTGCTGACCGTGAATATTAACAAGAAGATTACCCACTTCTTTAAGCATTGACACGGTACAAACATTGCCGTTAATTCTGCAAGTTGACTTACCCTGTGCAGAAATTTTCCTTGAAAGCATAAGTGTTCCGTCATCTTCACACGGAATATCAAATTCATTAAGTTTTTGTTTAACTTCGCTGTTTATATCTTCAAAATAAGCTGTTACAAAGGCATAGTCACTACCGGCACGAACGAGTTCCTTTGAGGTACGCTCACCCAAAATAGCGTTGATTGAGTCAACAACAATGGATTTACCTGCACCGGTTTCGCCGGTCAGAACATTAAATCCCTTTGAAAATTCTATATCCGCCTTTTCAATAACAGCTATATTTTCAATACTCAAAGTTTTAAGCATTTAACATAGTCCTCAATTTATTGGTAAAATAAGAAGCGGTTTCCTCACTTCTGCAAAGAATAAATATAGTATCGTCACCGGCAATTGTACCGATAATTTCGTCTAAATTCATAGAATCAATAGCCGCACAAACCGCATTTGCCATACCGGTAAAGCATTTAATGACAACGGTATTGAGTGCATAATCAATGCTTATAATAGTTTCGTTAAATATTCCGCCGGCTCTGTGATTGACATTTTCTATACTCTTTTTACCGGTAGAATAAACATACCTGCCGTCAGACGACAAATCCTTAACAAGTCGAAGTTCTTTTATATCACGGGAAATTGTTGCCTGTGTGACTTCAAAACCGTAACTGTTAAGCATATCCTGAAGTTTTTCCTGTGTTTCAATTTCATTTTGAGAAATAAGCTCTATAATTTTTGCCTGTCTTCTTTTTTTCAAGGTCAAATTCTCCTTTCAAGTAATTTTTTATTGAGAATTTCGTAAAAATTATCGGGTTTTATCTTTATGAGTTTTGCTGTATACAACGATTTTGAAATAGTTATTTTTGTATTTTCGTCAACCGGAACAGACTCCTTACCGTCAATTGAAAGATACGCATTGTTATTTCTGTCGTTCACAACGGAAATATCAAGTGTTTTATCCGATGAAAAAAC
>CAVBQD010000061.1:0-11414 GCA_963597385.1 bacterium
GTTAAAGCTGCAAGGCTTTCAAGATTGAACTTTTCAAGTCTTGACATCAAGGTTATCTGAATTGATTTAAGCGTCTTTGACGAGCCTGAATGATAAGACTTGTAATACTTAACTGCTATGTGTTCGGGTTTCTCGGTTTCAAGGTTGTAGAACAGACGGTCAAGTGGCGTTAGGCACGGGCCGTCCTCATCATCTTCAATAGCACCTGCACGAAGCATATACATTACCATTGCAAAATTCTGCTCTTCTTCGGGTGCTTCATAGTGAAGATAAAAGATTAAAGCATGTAAAAGCATTTGTGCTGCCGTATCCAAAAACGGGTCATTGGTTTGTGAGCCTTTCGGTGTTGTGCTTTTGAAAAGATTGGTTACAAGCTTTTGTATGTCATTGTCATTTTCAAGATAAACAAACGGGTTGTAGCAATAACTCTTTTCCATATCAATCAAATCAATAACCTTGACATCATAGCCTTTCTTTACAAGCAGATTACCGTCAGCCTTAACTATTTCGCCCTTTGGGTCGGGAATAACAAAAGAGGTGTTGCACTGCATTAAATTCGGCTTTGCGTAAAATCTTGTTTTACCTGCACCGGCACCGCCGCAGATAATTGTATTAAGATTTCGCCTGTGCTTTTTGCAGTTCATACCGATAGCGACATTATCGGTTAATATCTTGTTTTGGTTTATCGGCTTTTGAATATACTTTTTGCCAACCTGTTTTGCTTTACCCCATTTGGCAGAGCCGTGTTCTTCGCCACGCCTGTAATTTTTCTTTGAAGAAAAATACACCAACAAAGTTATACCGTAGATTAAAAGCAAAATGAGGACAGCTTTTAAACTGTCCTCACATAAGGTTATCTTAAACGGTTGTGCAAATATTTCACCGAACCCATTAAGAATTGATATTAACCCGTTTGACATATACGGTGCAATCTTCAGTCCCATATATATCAAAGGTACAACAAAAACTGCAAAAGCAATAATTTCTGCTTTTTTGTTATCGTTCCTCATTTTGCTTTACCACCTTTATCTTTTTGGTAGGTGCTTTGCAAACCTTTAACAGCACTTCATCTACGGCATCGGTTTCTCTTTTATCGCTGATCAAATCTGTGCGTAAATCATTAAGAGCACGAATAACTACGCCGTGTTCAAAATCATCAAGAACTAAATGGTAACGTTCTTCTTTCATATATTATCGCTCCATTTCCTTGCTCTTTGCTTGCCTTTGGCGATAAATTTCGTCATTAACTCTGCTGACAATTTCCTTGTAGGCAGAATTTACAGAGGAGAGTTCACGGCGAATATCTTTTGCGTCTGCGTCTTTCCAATTATTCGGTAGGCTTTCAATAGCGAAAGCATTTTTATCAACGCCGTATTTGGTACAAATCATATATGCAAGACAAACTGCCTTAAAGCCTTCGTCTTTTCTACTGTATGATTTTTTACCGTCGGCAAGCTGAGCAAATGCAACCTCTTGTGCCAAACACTCAAAAATCTGTTTTGTATCGGTAAGATTTTCATTGAGTGTAATTTGCTGTGTTTCAAAGTTGTAAAATGCACCGAGGTTTGAGTTTGGTATTTCGCCTACAACGATCTCAACAGGCGAAGCATTTACAAAGTTTTTGAGAGTATGTTTCAAATCATCGGTCTTTTGAACTGCCTCTCTTTTTGAATTTGTTTGCGAACGGTCAAACACTCTTTTGACATTATAGCCAAGACCCGGTGTACCGTCGTTCTTTGTATATTCGACAGGTTCAAGAATTGCTATACTCTTTTGCTTTTGGCGAACTTGGACGCCGTCCTTGTTCCAGTCTTCAAAAGATTTAAGCTGTGTGGCATTAGGCATTTGCTTAAAGATAAGCAAAGTGTTTGCCGCCGAATACATATCAAACTTTGCCTGAACATCAAGAAATTCTTTCAGCTTATCGGGACTTCTTGAAACCTCGATTGCCGTGTCGTCAATCATTTGATATGTTCTTTCTTTTTCTGCCTTTCGATTTTCGGCATACTTTTGTGGGTTATATCCTTTTTTGTAACCGTAACTCATATCAATCACCTTTCCTTTATTGATTTAGCAGATTTTACTACGGTATCTGCAACCGTTTTTGATTTGTCTGCAATATCTTTTGCTCTGTCGGCTTTAATCTCATCTTTATAACCGTCAAGCAATTCTTTAACAGACTGTTTTTTGTCTTTAGCATCCTTATCATTGATAGCTTTCGATGAACTCTCGGACAGACTGTCTTTTTCCGTCCGAGATAACGAGGGGTTTTTATCCGTTTCCTCCGTACTCTTTGCTTCAATATGCTCAAGAATAAGGTCGCCGTTTGTTTTTTCTTCGTTACTCTTACTTGTTTTTTCGCTGACAGACTTTTCAACCTCATTGGTGATAGAGCCTTTGTCAACCGTACCGAGTTTAAATCTTTCGATAATTCTATCAATTTTGGATGCGTCTTCGGCACGGGCAATAATATCAACGGTGACATTTTTACCTTTCGCATTTCTGTCTTTAAGAACAGAATACAAAACGCCGTACCTCTTTGCCTGCTCTGTAAACTTTTTCAAATCCTTTTGAGGAATTGAAAACACTTTAAGTTCTTTGCCGGACTTAATCAGGTTTGAAAGCCTTGCTTTACCTTTGGCTTTTTGTTCCTGCTTTAATGCGGCAAGCAGAAGAACCGCAATATTCTTTGCGGCTTCTCCCGATACCTTTGCAACAACCTCAAAACCTTCAAGTGACAGTCTTACGACCTGTTCGGCGGCGTCGCCTGAGTTATTCACGATACTTTTCCTCCTTTCGCAGTTTCTTTTGCTTATCAATTTCTGCTTGCTCTAATTTTTCTTCAATTTCATTTGAACGCTTTGCAATATCGTCAATGAGCAAAATTTCCTTGCGTAATTCTTTTATCCGTTTGCCGATTTCGGAGATTTCCTCTTTAACCTCATTCAGATTTGAGCAATTCTTTCTTTTTGATTTATTTCGCAGTTGCTTTCTGTTTTCGGTTAATATTTCAATTTCTTTTTCGGCTTTCGATTTATATGAGAAAAGCTCCCCGACAGTATTTATCCGATACTGTTCAAGGAGCCTTGCCTCGTTTGATAATTTATCAAGTTTCATCAAATCTTCTCTTAAAAGATAATGAACTCTTGAATTGTTTTTCGGCTTATTCTTTGGCAGATAACCGAGTTTATATAGGTAATAGAAATACAAGCCACGAAGTCCTTTGACCTTGCGTAGCCTTGTACCTCTTGTTGAAAGTTTATATTGCACCTGGCCTTGCACAAACGGTTTATATTTTACAGGTCTGTTATTTTCCAAAATGGCATTTAAAATATTTTCCTTTGAATACTTTTCACCAAGCCTATATGTTCTGATAGGTCTGTCATATCCTTTCGGTGTCACAATCCAATACTTATGATTTACATTGAAGTTACAACTGTAACCGAGTTTTTTTAGATTGTATTCAAGTTCTTTTATACTCTTACTGTTTTCGATTGCAACATCAAGTGCTTCTTTTGCAAGGTTATATCTTGTCGGCATTCCTGCTTGTTCTTTTGCAGTAAGGTATTGAGGTGCTGAATTTCTTATACCGTTTTCAACAACAGACAAGTTATGTTCTTTGCAAATCTTATCTATTTCGTGACGAAGAATAAACCAAGTTTTTTCTCTGCATCTTTTGCCGTCAACAAAAGAAACCGAATTGACAACAAAATGATTGTGATAGCAGTCTGTATTTAAGTGAGTTGTGACAATAACTTCATACTTATCTCCCCAAACACGCTTTGCATATTCAACGCCTATATCGTGTGCTTTTTGTGGAGTGATTTCACCTTTTGCATAACTCATATATCCGTGATAAGCAAGTATACCGTCAGTTTTATTAAATCTCTTTTTTGTATTTTGAAACTGCGTATATGCTATTCTCGGATTACAGTTAATTCCCGTCACAAACTTTTCGCCGTCTGTTTTATCAAAGTTTTTTGCATAGTCAATTACATCTTTCAATTCATCTTCGGTAAAACCTGTTTTATCGGGATTGGCGGCATAGTCAAGCACTTTATCAAGTCTTGATTTAACAGCCCATATTTTACTTACTGCCATCTTTTATCAACCTTTGGTGAGAGAAACTCCGTTTCGAGTTCAAGTTGAAGTTTGTCAAGCTCATCAACCTTTTTGAAAAGCCTTCCCTTTTCTGCAAAGCCGAGTGAATTACACTTAACTGCAATTTGATTTATATTATTGCCGATAGCCGAGAGTTCTTTTGTCAGGCTATATATTTTTGCATTATCCTTTGACACAGGAATGAAACCTGTAACAAGAAGTCTTACCAAAGCTGCTTCGGTAAGGCACGTGGTATTTGCTTTTTCTTCAAGTGCACCGGCTTCTTTCTCATTAAACCAAAATTGCTTTTTAATATCCCTCCGCATCAAAGTCATCCTCCTCAAATATTTCGTTACCGTTTACACGATTGATTTGTACTAAACACATAGTAACTATGCCTGAAACACCTCCGAGAATAAATGCTACTGTTGATATTAAAATTGTTTCCATAATATTTGTCCCTTTCTGTTTGTATTTATGGGGTATTAGGGGTCAACCCCTAACGAGCTGTTTATACTCATTAGGAGTATAAACGGACTGCTCGCTAAGACAAGTCAGCATAAAATTATGCGAACTTATTTATTGAGCGAAGTTGTAATTTTAATAAGATTATCAAGTTGTAAAAAGCATTTTGGGCATAAAAAAAGTCTGCACTTACAAAAAGTACAGACTAAAAATATTATTTATATTTTATCTTGCTTGCTCCTTGCTTTTTTCAAGCTTGCGTAATTTATCATATGAAAAATCGAGTATTTTTTCCTTTCGCTGTGCAAGCATTGTTTTATAAAAAGTCTTTTGCAAATCAGTTATATACGGAGTTTCATCAACGATATTATTTATTTCTGCCATATTGATTCTCGGCAAAATTCTTTTTAAAGCCTTATTACAATCATTATTTTGCAAAGAAGAAATAAAATCGAAATAGTTAATCTTGGTGTTATCAATTTTTATACCTGAAAGCGGAATAGAAAAAACACGCAAATCTTGTTCTGCTTTGTTTTCCAAAGTAGCTTTCATAATTTGTTCGTCAGCTTGTGGATATAGACAACTTCCACAATCAAAAACAGGTGCAATAGACATTTCATCAGTATCAACATTATACAGAAATCCCCAGTTGCCGTTATGTCTGTCCCAATTTCCGATGAGTGCGTCAACAATAAAGACATTCCAAAACCACTCTTTTAATTCAATAGGATTAACTGCATTTTGTTCTTCTATTGCTTTCATAATATCACTGAGTTCTGTACCGTAACCGTTATGTTCAGAATCAATTATGGTGTTTTTTAACGAAGCAAAATCCTGCAATACTACACCCGATTTGGTAAAGTCTTTACAAGCAACTACAACTTTTTCTTTGCCATTTTTTCTGTAAGTACCGAGTAAAGTTTTTTGAACATCAATTCCGACACTCTCAAAAATATGACAACCTATATATTCCGAAACACAGCCGTTAGCATAACTGAGTTCTTTATTTTTAGGTGCATTTGCAGGAAATTTCAACATATATTGCTCGCCATTATACATTACAGATATTTTACTGCCGTTTGCACCCGCGTATGTTTTTTTCTTTGTCGGCAAATTTGTAAAATCAATCACGCTATTAGTTCCTTTCCATTCTTAAATATTTTTTTCTTAAATACCAAGCCTGTTCACTTGATATTGTCTTGTCAACTTCAGCTGAATTAATATCGGCATTAAGTTCACACCAATATAAATCCCAATGCAAATCAGATTTACCGATGTCAATAATTTTCCAAGACTTTTTCATATTGTTAATTGATGTTTGCAAATACTTTGGCAGACCGCATTCAAGATATGTTTTATCATTCGGCAAGCCTGTTTCTTTGTTATATGAATTAGGACGGTCAAGCATCATAATTTCCTCCATTGTGCAACCCAAAGCTTTAGCAATTTTCAAAACGGTTTTTGCATTGCAATTTTCAATAGAAGTTTTTCCCGAACAGATATCAATAATGGTAGTTTTTGGTATGCCACCGACCTTTGATAAATGATACTTTGACATATTCTTACTGTCAATTAAAGCTTGTAAATCCATATTAAACACCTCACTAATATCATTATATCGGTATTCCGACCGTTTGTCAATAAATATGAATTTCAAACTTTTAATCATCTTTTTTGTATAAAAGATGATCGATTAAGCTAAGCAGGAATTATATTATTTACCGAATAAATCCATATATTTATCAATCAAATCATCATTTAACGAATGATATTCGGTATCAAATTTGCTTGCACCTACAAGGATAAAACTGCCGTATATGAGTTCTGTTTTGCCTGTTTCAGTATCCGTTACGGTGTGACTTGCAGAAAGAGAAAGTCTTTTACCGTCAGCGTTACAAAGCAAGGCGACATCATCTTTAAACGGCATATATTCGTCTACATCACCGCAGATAATTTCACTAATCGCTTGGTAATTGTTTTCGATTGTAATCATCTTCGGCTTGCTAAACGGTTCAACGAGCAATACCTTTATCAAGTTTTCTTCGTCCACTTGATATTCTCCTTTCAGATACAACCGGCTTCATGCCTTTACTCAAAAGTAAAAAATCATTGACATCTTTTCCTCTCGGAACAGGGTTGTCAACGATTTCAATATTAGGATATTCAGTTGGTAAAATGATTTTTAATGTTTTTGAGGCTAATCTTCCGGCATAGTCGCTGTCAAGATGCAAGTATATCTTTTCAATGTACGGATGACTTTTAAGATATGTCACAAGTGCTTTCGGTATCTTACTCTCTTCTATTTTTTCTTTAGGCGTATACACACCTGCAAGGGAAATCATTGAAACATTTTGCCAATCTTTACCGAGCATTTTAACAAGAGTTGCATAAGATAAAAGGTCAATTGCCGATTCAAACAGATGAATATTTACATTATCATTTGTCAATTTAAAGGAATATGACTTATCACTTCCCTCACATTCGCCCATAATTTTTTTGTTCTCCGTTGCACGAAACGCCGCATACTTGGGTTTATTTTGTTCATTTAAGCCTACAAAGACAGCGTTATGATACGGTAAACTTTCAAATATGAGGTTATGCTCAAAGCAATAATCTATGATACTTTCGTCAATACCTCTGTCGGTCAGATATTCTTTAACCTTATCATCTGTCGGACTTTTTGGTGGCAGCTTCAGGTTATATACCCGTTTCTTTTTAGGTGCAATCGCTTTAACCGGCGGTTGCAATTTTTCTTTTTCAACAATAATTTTGACTGCGTCGATAAAAGAATATCCTTTAACCTCGGTCAAATATTTAACTGCACTTTTCCCGCCTATACCTCTTGAATTCCAACACCAAAGCCCATTTGATATTTTCAAGCTGTCGTGTTCTTTAGTGCAATAGGTATCGCCTGAAAAGTGGACAAGCTCATTTGGTTCATAGTTTTTAAGATATGTGAGCAAGTCTATTTCCTTTGCTTTTTTAATTACTTCTTTTGGATAATATGGCAAGGTCATCGCTCCTCTCTGTTCTTTTGTTTTCGCTCTTGGGTCAATTTTAAATCGTGCTCGGTACTGTCCTTAATACAATCACGAATCATTTGCATATGAGTACAATCAGTCGCAAGCCACTCTTGATAAAGAAACTCAAGTGGTCTTTTCTTTGACAACAAGTGTTTCTTTTCTTTGTAGCTTAAATTCAAATCGTCATCTTCAAAGCAATACAAAATGTCTTGCTTATATACGATTTCATAAGCCGATTCAATGGCTTGATTGGGTTTTTCCGACTGCTCGGATTTGACTTTTTTATAAAAATATCGTACTTTTGCATTTTTAACAAGGTGAATTTGTAGATGATTTTCCCATACACATTATTACATTCTAAATAAAAGAATCACAGGAATGTTGCATATTAACAAATCGCACATAGCTTGACAAATATTACTTGCAAATATATAATACAATATAAGTTAAATTATAATTTATAGTTTTATTTATAAATTTAGATATTTGAGTACACAATTCTAATATATATTAAGTAGTTAATGTTAATTAAAAGGAATTGTGTTTATGGATTATCAGAAGGTATTTAGAATGTGTAAGAAAATTGATGAAATTAATGGCTTAAAAGCAGAAGATATTTTGCAAAAATATTGGTATAGTAATGGATATTCTTACCCTGTAGACATTGCCAAAATTCTTTATGATATGGATATTCGTGTATGGCCCTTTGATTTTTCAAAAATAAAAGATAATAGTGATAGCAAAATATTGGGTGCAATGGTTGCAGATGATAAAAACTTGGCTTTATTTTACCAAACCGGAGAAACCAAAAATAGAAATAGGTTTACATTGGCTCATGAGTTAGCTCACTGTTGTTTATATCATATTAATGAAAATGAAATGCCTTATATCGAGTATAGACATGAAGGTAATTTGGATGATCAAAACGAAATAGAAGCCAATATATTTGCAGGCGATTTGTTAATACCGATAAGATATCTTAGAGAGGTTTTATCAAATAACTATTTAAATAAATTTCCCAGTTCTGTGAAATTAGCAAAAACATTTGCAGTTTCTGTTAATGTTATGGAAGAACGTTTGAAGTATTTAAATATACCTTTTATTGATGCTTATAACAGAAAAATAGTACCAGTATGTGGAGAGTAAAATGTCTGAAATTTTTAACAAAGCATCTGAAAGCCAAACATTAGATACTGATATTAGCAATGAATTATCAGAAAAACTTAATGTTCCCAAAGAACTCGATAGTAACCTGAGTGTTAATAATAGTAGATATAACAAAAGAACTTCTAAATCAAAAAATCAAAAAAAGAATATAAAAAATAACGAAGATGATTTTAATTGGATTAATGAATATAGAAAAACATTAATAGGAAATCCACTAATTACTGAACATTATCATGATAGTGAAATAAGAAATGCACATATTATGCTAATTTGGTCAATGACTTTGCTTAGTATAATTATTGTAGGTACAATAGTTTTGTGTGCAGTTTGTGTTTTGCAGAAGAAAACAACAGAAGCTATCATATCAGGAACTGTTGGAACCATAATTAGTGGTATAGTCGGCTTTATAACGGATGCATTCAATAAAACATTAGAATCCAAGAAATTATACTTTAATGAAGAAATCGAAATGGAAAAAATAAACAATATGATATTACTCATTCATACAATAAATAATAATAAGTTAAGAGATTCTGTAGTTGAAGATGTAGTAAGAAAATATTTTGATGTCCTACATAATATCGATAAAAACGATTAGACTATTTTTCCATAACCAGTTATATGTTTAATTCAAAAGCGTGTACTATTTTGAGTGCACGCTTTTAACAATTATATATTATTCTTGGTTTGAATTAAATAATTTACCTTACGTTTCTGTCAACTTCACTTCGATTAGGAAAATCATTGACTATTTCATTGTCATTATTAACAATCTCATTTTCTTTCTTATCAACATTAAGAAGTGCGTTAAGTTCACTTAACCGTGCTTCTTTTTGTTTGAGTTCATCTTCTCTTGAAAACGGTTTTTTGAGTTGTTCTTTTGCAATTTCAAGTTGCTTTTGAGCGTTTGAAAGTTCTGCTTTTTCATTTTCAAGAACCTTCTCTAAACCGTCAATTACATTATCAATACGGGTAATGTTGCCTAACGGGTCAGAGCCAAGCACACCTTGATGAGAAATTGCACCTTTGATTTCAACTCTGTGTTGATGACTGAACGGTTCATAATGAACTTCCATTTTGAAACCTCTGTACTCACCGAGGGGATAAGTATTGCTGTCAGATAATGTCTTGCATACATCAATTATAGCTTGACCTGCGTCTGCCTTTTCGTCATACCTTACACCGTTTACAATCATACCGACAAAGGTATCGGCGATACTCTTTGGGTTCTGTTTTGCTGTAGCTATGTCCTTAATAAAGCCGTCAATCCTTGATGTGTATCTTGCAATGTCACGTGGAAAGTCTTTAAGCACCTTGTCTTCAAGAGAATATCTTTCCGATAAAAAATTTGATTTTAACATACGGAGTTTTTGCACCTGAATGTCAAGGTCCATCTTCTCTTTGATGTAGGGATTGCCTGTTGCAAGCATTTTAATTTCGGCATAGGATAAAGCTGTTTCGTCAATATCTTCGGCAGACCTAACGGGAGATTTGCTCGACATAATCTGCGAAGCAAACTTTTGCTTATTCTCTACAAGTTGATAAAGATATGCGTCAAAGGTTTGCTCTGTCACATAACGGTAAATCTCTACCTTTGGGTTTTCATTACCCTGACGGATAATTCTTCCGGCTCGTTGCTCTAAATCGGCAGGTCTCCAAGGGCAATCTAAATCGTGCATGGCAATCAATTTGTTTTGCACATTGGTGCCTGCACCCATCTTTTGAGTTGAGCCCATAAGAACTCTTACTTCACCTGAGCGAACCTTTTTGAATAACTCGGCTTTCTTTGTTTCTGTATTCGCATCATGAATGAATTGCACCTCGTCGGGTGGAATACCTTTTTCAATCAGCTTATCTCTAATGTCGTTATACACGGAAAAATCATTAGACGACTTAGGTGTTGATAAGTCACAAAAGATAAGCTGTGCCGACTTGCTCGGTGTTGTTTCGTCCCAAATACGATATACATTGTCAACGAGAGCATTAACCTTACTGCCCTCAAAGTCGGGTAACAATGGGTCAATCATTCTTTGGTCGAGAGCAAGTTTTCTGCCGTCATTTGTGATAAGGAGCATATTATCCTGACTGCTGTCAACACCGCCGTTACGCACCTTTTCTGCACGCTCTGAAAGTGATTTAACCATTTCACTTTGAATGTCCGACGGTTTAACGGCAACATTTTTGTATTCAGCTTCGGGTACGGGAAGTTTAAGCATATCAGCAGTTTGAATGTCAGCCACCTCTTTGAACATTGACATCAGTTCAGGCAGGTTATAGAACTTAGCAAAACGGGTTTTCGGTCTGTAGCCTGAGCCCTCGGGAGTTAATTCAATGGCGGTTATCGTTTCGCCAAAGGTACTTGCCCAAGCATCAAAGTGCTGTAAATCGTGTCGACGAAGCGTGTTATACTGCAAATATCTTTGCATTGTATACAACTCAACCATACTGTTACTGATTGGCGTGCCTGTCGCAAATACTACACCTCTACCACCTGTGACTTCGTCAAGATACTGTGTTTTCATAAAAAGGTCGCTTGACTTTTGTGCTTCCGTCTGTGCTATACCGCCGACATTACGCATTTTTGTATACAGGAAAAGGTTTTTGAAATAATGTGCCTCGTCAATAAACAATCTGTCTACACCAAGCTCCTCAAAGGTC
>CAVBQD010000062.1:0-11364 GCA_963597385.1 bacterium
AATGTAGACTGTCAATTTAAAATCTAAGTTGGAATTTTAAGCGGTAGGTTTTGTCTGTTTTGTTTTTGTATTTTTCGTTACAATGTGCACCCCAGCTGTCATAACCGCCTACGCCCTGCTGTCTTGCAATAACTCTTACAACGGTTTTGTCGTATTCCGGCAAATCCTTTTCGTGCCATATGTTTTCAATCTCTTTTGGAAGATAGTGGCAGGCGTTGAGTTCGCAAACCGGCTCTGCAACAATTCCAAACGATTTTTTGTTGCCCAAAAGCGTTGCGTATCTTACGCCGGTTCTGTTGCCGCATTCCTGAGGCTTGAGGTAGTCAACCCACAAATCGTTGACAGTAGTGGTGTAAAGTCCGATTTTTGCGGCGTTGCATCTGTCGATGTAGTTTTCGTCCGGACCGGCACCGAGGTAGGTGAGATTTTCAAAATCCTTTGGAAGTTCAAACAAAAGGCTGACTTCCGGAATTTCCGGCAAGGTGTCGTTCGGCTTGAATTCAAGGCTTATTTCCATACCCTTTGATGTTACGGTGTAAACAACAACGGCTCTTGAAACCGGTTGCGTGCAAACTTCCGCACCGCCAACGACAACAATTTTTTTGCCGTTATCAAGAATTTGATAGCTTTCAATTCTCCATTTGGTGTTGTTGAAAATGCCCGGTGTATCGCCGGCATCTCTCCAGCAACCGAGCCTGCTTCCGGCTCTTGAACCTCTGTCGTTGTCGGTCAGTGCTCTCCAGAAATTGAGACGCATAGGTGCTTGAAGCATTTCTTCGCCGTTTACCTTAATTGAGCAAAGCTGATTACGCTCTCTTCTTTCAAAACGGATATTGATGTCGTCGCTGATGATGCGAAGTGAGCCGTATGTGTCGTCAACAAGAAGCGGGAGTTCTTCTTCCAATTCATCGTATGTGTTTAAAAATTCGTTTATAACAAATTGTTCTTCGGCAACAATGTGACCTGCCTTGCACCAAGGAGTGTCCTCTCTTACTTTAAGTTCAAGGTTGAGATAATACTCGGTTGATGAAGCCTTTGCAAGTTCAAGGTTGACTGTTTTCTTGTCAAACGGCTCAATGTCAACAACAAAAGTACCCTCGCTGAACACGCCTTTGTCACTGCATTGACACCAGTGCAGATCGTATTCTCTGAGATTTGTAAATAAATTCTTGTTTTTGATTTCGATAATTCCGCGTTCTGCGTCAATTGCTTTAAAATCAACATTTTGATACAGCTTTTTGATTTCGGCAAGTTTAGGGGTAACGGCTCTGTCGCCGAACAAAAGTCCGTTGCCGCAGAAATGTCCGTCGTGCGGATTTTCGCCAAAGTCACCGCCGTAGGCAAGATATTTCTTACCGTTTTCGTCGGTCGTCATAATGCTCTGGTCAACCCAGTCCCAAACAAATCCGCCCTGAAGACACGGATATTTGTCCCAAAGAGTAGTGTACTCGTCGGTTGAACCGCAAGAGTTGCCCATTGCGTGAGAGTATTCACAAAGAATGTACGGTCTGCCGTCTCTGCCCGTGAGTGCATATTCTTCGCAATCCCAAGGCTTTGCATACATCTTGCTTTGAACATCGGAGAGTTCTTTTTCGTCGGGTGCTCTGTCACATTCAAAATGAACAAATCTCGATTTGTCGGCTTCTTTTATCCATTTGTACATCTTTTTAGGGGTTTCACCGCCGAGGGATTCATTGCCGAGACTCCAGCAAACAACGCACGAATAATTCTTATCACGCTGGTAAAGAGCTTTTATACGCTCCATACAAGCTTTTTCCCATTCCGGACGGGACGCCGGAAGTTGCGGACAACCGATAATTGTCGACCAACCGGTGCCGTGCGTTTCCATATTGTTTTCATCAATTACATACAGTCCGTATTCGTCGCAAAGCTCATACCATCTCGGAGCGTTTGGATAGTGCGAGGTACGAACGGCATTGATGTTGTTCTTTTTCATTAACTCAATGTCCTGACGCATTACTTCTTCGGTAATATATCTTCCGTTGCGACAGTCAAATTCGTGTCTGTTTGTGCCTTTGAACACAATTCTTCTGCCGTTGATTCGAATAATGCCGTCCTTGATTTCAACGGTTCTGAATCCGATCTTGTGTGATATGTACTCAATAGGTACACCGTTATTTTTGAGCGTGAGCACAACCGTGTAAAGATGCGGAGTTTCACTGCTCCACGGCTTGACATTTGTAACAATCGCTTTAAGGTCGGTCACATGGTCTTCGCTTGCATATTGGCTGTCGAGTGCGGCAGTTGTACCGTCATCGTCAACAACGGTCATATCAATGCTCAAACCTTCATACGCACCGTTGGTTTTTACCCGAACCGTGAGATAGCCGTCGTGAAGTTGTGAATCCGGTTCTGCGTGAATTTCAAAATCTCTGATGTATTCACGCTCGGTCGTGTAAATGTAGACATCACGGAAAATACCGCCGAGACGCCACATATCCTGACATTCAAGCCAACTGCCCGTACACCAACGGTAAACTTCAACGCCGATAACATTTGAACCTTCAACAAGGTGGCGTGTAATGTCAAATTCGGCTCTGTTAAATGTTGACTCGCTGTATCCGATTTTTTCGCCGTTTACATAAAGATAAAACGCAGCTTCAACACCCTCAAAACAGAGAACTACTCTTCTGCTGAGAACCGCTTGATTAATATGTATTTTCTTGAGATAACAGCCTACTGGATTGTGCTTAACCGGTGCGTTAGGCGGACAAATATCCTCACTGCCCTCCCAAGGATAACGCACATTGCAGTATTGAGGCTGGTCGTAGCCCTGCATTTGCCACGAACCCGGTACCGTCACTGAGTCCCAATTGTGCGAATCGTAATTCGGGTCTGCAAAATCGGACGGTCTGTAAGCGTAGTTTTTGTAAAGTTTAAACTTCCATTTGCCGTTCAAAAGTTTGCACCTTGAAGAGGCATATCTGTCTGCTTTTTTTGCTTCCTCAAATGTTTCATAAGGCATAAGGGTTGCGTGTTGAGGCAATCTGTTTACGCCGACTATTTCCGGATTGCTTTGCCATTCGGTATATCCGTCAATAAAGTTTCTTTCCATATAGTATCTCCTGTGGATAGTTTGTTATCTTCTGTGAATTGCACCCTCTTGGTAGCCTTTTTGCTTAACTACAACTCCAACCGAACGCAATAAAATAATTATATCGAGTTTTAAACTCCATTTGTCACAGTATTCTTTGTCAAGTTTCATCTTTTTCATAAGGGATATGTCGTCACGGCCGTTGATTTGTGCCCAACCCGTAAGTCCGGGTCTGAAACGGTAAACGCCGTATTCAAGTCGCAGTCTGTGTGCTCTGATTTCGCTTGAAATGAGCGGTCTCGGACCGACAAAACTCATATCTCCTTTGAGAATGTTCCAAAGTTGCGGAAGCTCGTCCATACTCGTTTTGCGAAGAAACGCCCCGAATTTGGTGATGTACTGCTCCGGATTTTCAAGTTCGCCCGTCGCACAGTTCGGCGTGTCGTTACGCATAGTTTGAAATTTGTAAATTTTGAACGGTTTCCCGCTTCTGCCTCTGCGTTCGTGACTGAAAAATACTTTGCAGTTCGGCGTGAAAAAATTAACTGCTATGATAAATAAAAACAGCGGTGATAAAATTATCAGGCTGAAAAGTGAGACTACCAAGTCAAACAACCGTTTCCACTTTGTAGCTCCGAAATATCTGTGCAAAAACTGTTTCATTTATTCTTCCTTGTTTCATCAAATATTCTGCATTTTTACAACAAAATGTGTTTTGCAGGGTACAAATCCCCAATATATAGTTTATAGACTAATTGATTATATCATAGCTTTTATAAAAATGCAATTATTAAATTATTAATTTTGTCGAAAAGATTTCTTTAAATTTTATCGCTAAAATATATACAAAATCGTCATTGTGTGTTAAAATGTCATTATTCTATTATTGAGGTGCAATTATGAAAAATATTCCTAAAATCTTGATTAGCGTGATTTTGGCTGTTGCCGTGGCTTTTTCGTTTGCTTCCTGTGCAAAGGCCGAAATGACCGAGGAAAACATAACCGAAACCGTTTCAACGGTTGAAACCGCTCTGAAAGAGTTTGACACCGATAAGCTTGAAAAATATGTCAGTTCGTCAACGCTCGGCTATATTTTGAAATATGCCGAAAAGCACCAACAGTTTGTTGATTTGGGCAAGGCAATGTTCGGCAATCTTTCAATCACCGTTGACTCTGTCGATGTTGAAAATCAAACGGTTACAGTCACCGTGAAAAACAAGGATTTAAGCTCGGCTGCTTATGATTTTGCGTCCGGTTTGAAATCGGAATATACTCCGCTTCAGCTTTTGGGAAAACTGGATGACGAGAACTTTTTAAACATTTCGCTCAACGAGCTTGTGAGTTCTATGAATTCGGCAACGGACGAGGCAGAGGCCTCCGTTACTCTCAAGGTTAAAAAAGGGGACAAAAACCTTGTTTTGTCTTTTGACGAAGATGCGGAGAATGCCGTTTCGGGCGGTGCACTTACTGCAATAAAAAATCTATATAATAATTAATATAAAAAATAACAAATATTATTTGACAATCCGCTGTCAATATGTTATCATATCGAAGTATGCAAATGCAAAATACTAATTCCTAATTTTGAGGTGAAATAAATGGCTAACAAATTTGTAACAGCTATTTTCGGAGATTACTCAAAGCATGAGGTTAAAAAGCTCCGCAAAACAGTTGACAAAATCAATGCCCTTGAAGAGAAGTACAAGGACATGGATGATAAGGAGCTTGCAGCACAAACTCCTGTTCTTAAAGAAAGACTTGCTAACGGAGAAACTCTTGATGATATTCTTCCGGACGCGTTTGCAGTTTGCCGTGAGGCAAGTTCGCGTGTTCTCGGTATGCGTCACTTTGATGTTCAGCTTATCGGCGGTATCGTTCTTCACCAGGGCAGAATTGCCGAGATGAAGACCGGTGAAGGTAAGACTCTTGTTGCTACACTTCCGGCTTACCTTAACGCACTTTCGGGAGAGGGCGTTCATATCGTAACAGTTAACGATTACCTTGCAAAGCGTGACTCCGAATGGATGGGTAAGATTTATCGCTTCCTCGGCTTGAGCGTAGGACTTATTGTTCACGAAAAGAGCGATGCAGAGCGTCAGGAAGCTTACAATGCCGACATTACTTACGGTACAAACAACGAGATGGGCTTTGACTATCTTCGTGACAATATGGTTCCTTACAAAGAGCGTAAGGTTCAGAGAGGTCACTCATTTGCTATCGTCGATGAGGTTGACTCGATTCTTATCGATGAGGCTCGTACACCTCTTATTATTTCCGGTAAGGGCGACGCTTCAACAGACCTTTACCGTCAGGCTGATAACTTTGCAAACACTCTTGTTATGACAAAGGTTGCAAAAACCGATGACAAGCAAGACACAGAAGAAACTTACGAAGGCGACTATGTAGTTGACGAAAAGGCAAAGACGGCAACACTTCTCAAGAGCGGTGTTGAAAAGGCAGAAGCATTCTTTAATGTTGAAAACCTTATGGACATTGAGCACACAACACTCCGTCACCATATCGACCAGGCTATTAAGGCTCACGGTGTAATGACAAGAGATATTGACTATGTAGTTAAAGACGGTCAGGTTAAAATCGTTGACGAATTTACAGGCCGTATTATGGAAGGCCGTAGATACAACGAGGGTCTTCATCAAGCACTTGAAGCAAAAGAAGGCGTTAAGGTTGAGCACGAGAGTAAAACTCTTGCAACCATCACTTTCCAAAACTACTTCCGTTTGTACAAGAAGCTTTCGGGTATGACCGGTACAGCTTCAACAGAAGCAAACGAATTTGACGAAATCTACAAGCTTGATGTAGTTGAAATTCCTACAAATAAGCCTGTTATCCGTGTGGACAAGCCTGATGTTATTTTCCAAACGGAAAAAGGCAAGTACTACAATGTAATTAAGCAAATTCAAGAATGCCACGAAAAAGGTCAGCCGGTACTTGTAGGTACAATCAGTATCGAAAAGTCGGAAGAACTTTCAAAACTCTTGAAGAAAGAGGGCATTGAACATAAGGTTCTTAATGCTAAGAACCACGAAAAGGAAGCAGAGATTGTTGCACAGGCAGGTAAGTTCGGTGCAGTTACAATCGCTACAAATATGGCAGGCCGTGGTACCGATATTATGCTCGGCGGTAACGCAGAATTCCTTGCAAAGGCTCAAATGAAGAAAATGGAATTCACCAATGAGCAAATCAGAGAAGCAACAGGTTTCGGCGAAACCGATGATGAAGATATTCTTCGTGCCCGCAAAACATTTATTGAACTTGAAGCAAAATTCAAGGAAGAAATCAAGGACGAAGCAGATAAGGTAAGAGAAGCAGGCGGTTTGTTTATTCTCGGTACAGAAAGACACGACGCACGCCGTATCGATAACCAGCTCCGCGGTCGTTCGGGTCGTCAGGGTGACCCGGGTACAAGCCAGTTCTTCCTTTCACTTGAAGACGACTTGATGCGTTTATTCGGCGGCGACAGAATGCAAAAGATGATGAGCAAGCTCACTGATGACGAGAATATGCCTATCGAATCACGCCTTATCTCAAAGACAATCGAGTCTTCACAGCAAAAGGTTGAGGGCAAGAACTTTGCAATCCGTAAGAATACACTCCAGTACGACGATGTTATGAACCGTCAGAGAGAGCTTATTTACAATCAGCGTGACCAGGTTCTTGACGGCGTTGACCTTACAGAAACAGTTAACAAGATGCTTGATACAAACATCGAAGAAACCGTTACAAACTATTTCACCGGCGAATCAAAGGCTGATTGGAATGTTGACGGACTTCGTGAAAAGTACAAGGATTGGAACATTGCAACAGATGACGACTTTAAGGATGTTGAGTCACTCACAGTTGCAGACACAGTTGAACTTCTTCAAGACAGAGGACATAAGATTCTTGAAGAAAAGGAAAATGTTCTCGGCTACGATATGTTCCAAGACTTCGAGAGAATGGTTATCCTCAGAAATGTTGATACATACTGGATGGATCACATCGACGCTATGGAAGACTTGAAGCAGGGCATTCACCTTCGCTCATATGCTCAAAAGGATCCTGTTGTTATCTTCCGTATGGAATCGTACGATATGTTTGATGAAATGACATCACTTATCAGAGAAGATACAGCAAAGATGATGCTCACTCTTATGCCTATCCATAAGTCAGATGTACAGCGTAAGGCTGTTGCACAGGTTACTTCAACAACTTCCGGCGGAACTGATGAGAGTGAAACCGCAAAGGCTGTTACAATCCGCAAGGATAAGAAAATCGGTCCTAACGACCCATGTCCATGCGGCAGCGGCTTGAAGTATAAGAAGTGCTGCGGTTCTCCTGCAAAGCTTGCAGAGGCTGCCCTTGAAGCAGATAAGAAGCATAAGGAAGAAAAACGCAGAATTAAGCCAAAACTTAAGTAATAATTACACAGTCCTGTTGACGCTTTTCGTCGGCAGGATTTTTGTTATTATATATTAATTACATTATTGTTTAGCTTTAGCGTTTTAAAATAACGACACTCATATCGTTTGTGTATAATACATAAAATTTTATTGTAATTATGCGTATTATTTGTTATAATTATTACAATAATTGTTTTAACGGAGTGTTTTTTATGCCTAATGTTATTGACTATATAGAAAAATACGGAAATACTTCATTTTGTGATGTTCCGTTTGGTGAAGCGGATAATGTTGCTCTTTGCGATATGTATTATATGCCGCTTGAACTTGCCGTGTCGGATAGTTTTGATGATGAACCCGTTCCGTATGATGAAGCGGCGAATAAAATTTTTGACCTGCGTGGCAGGAAGCACGAGCCGGTCGGTTTGGTTCTTCAAAAGTATATAAGCGAAGTTATGATGGCAATGGCAGATAAAAGCCGTTTTGCCGAAATGAAAGTTGTTGCCGCCGTTCGTATATACGAAAAAAAGCCTGCCGTTCAGTTTGAAGCGGCTACATTTTTGTTGCCTGACGGCAATGTTGTTGTGCTGTTTAAAGGGACGGACGATACGCTTATCGGCTGGAAAGAAGATATTGACATATTGACGAAAAAAGGTATTCCGTCAAATATGCTTGCAACAGAATATCTTGAAAAAGTGGCAAATAAATTTGACGGTAAGATTATCGTATGCGGTCACTCAAAGGGCGGATTTATTGCACAGTATGCCACTCTGTTTTGTAAAAAAGAAATCAGAGACAGGATTGAAAAAGTATACAATAATGACGGGCCGGGCTTTTGGGATTATTCGTATCTTGAGAGCGAGGCGTATGCCGAAATGCTCCCAAAGTATCGACATTTTGTGCCTCAGTCGTCATTTATCGGTATGATGCTTGCACACGATTATGATTACACGGTTGTTAAAAGCGACCAGGTTTTGGGACCGCTTCAGCACGATTTGTACTCGTGGCAGTTTGCCGGCAGAAAACTCAAAAAAGTTGACGACCTTACCCCGATGGGAAAATTGAACGACGGCATTTTGCACGATTTGGTTGATAATCTTACCGATGAACAGGAGCAGGTGCTTGACGAAGTTTTTGATGTTGTTATAGCGGGGATAAATCAAGAGGGTCTGCTCGGCGTTAAGGATAACCTTATTCCGTCGCTTAAAGGCGGAGCCGAAGCTTGGCGTTCGCTTGATAAAGGCACGCAAAAAAAGTTTTTGAAGATTTTTTCATCAACTCCGTCCATAGTTGTTAAAAATACGGAAAAAGTAAGAAAAGAAGAGAATGCAAAGCGTCAACAAAAGATTGTTGATACATTAAAGTATCTCAATGTTCTTTTTTGATATGAGGTGACATATGGGGGATTTGCTCCACATTATTTATTGTATGGATAAAAGCAGTGTGTTGCTGTCACTTGTTGTTTTGTCGTTTTTTTGTGGCGTGTACAAATTTTTATGCCAATCCAAAAAACAGAACAATTATATAGTCGCCGTCGCCTTTGCGGTGTGCGTTATACTTGCACTTTGCCCATCTGTTTTTACTCGCTTCGGTGCGGATACAAGAGATGTTGTTCTTGAACCTTTTCGCTCAATTAAACTGTATTTCAGCACGGGGTATGAGGAGTGGATAAGAGTTATTGTTATGAATATAGCAATGTTTTATCCGCTTGGCTGTGCGTACGCCTGTTTTAACGAGAACAAAAAAAGAAAGCCGTGGTTGTTTTTTCTGTTTGCACTGCTCTTTAGCCTCGGTATAGAGGGCGTGCAGTATGCTTTTTCTCTCGGAGTGAGTGAAATTGATGATGTAATCAGCAATACGGCGGGTGCGATTTTCGGCTATTTGATAACATATGCCTTTTACAAGGTGATTGATAAAACGGTGAAAACTCGTATCGGATAAAATAAAATACCGTAAACATTCATCTGAGTGTTTGCGGTATTTTTTGAAGTGTTTAATTTTGTATTTTTTTCGGTTTCCAAATTGCACTCGATATTTTGCCGGTCACAAAGTCGAACACAAGAGCCATAGCTGTTGTGAGAGCAAATGAGGCAATGAGGAAAATGTATTTATGTCTTGAAGATACGCCGTAATGGTCAAGCAGTATCATCGGAATTCTTTGAATAATATAGATGCTGAAAATATGCTTGCCGAGGAATTTGAGCACTTCGTTTTGAAGTGAAATTTTCATAGTCAGCATAACCGTAAGTGCACAGAAAAGCATTGCCCATACTTCGTATGCAAGCAGTCTGTCAAACCTGTGAAGATATGCAAAAATGTATGCAACTACAACTACGGCAAGAATGCACGAATATATTATATCGTTTTTCATCAGTATCTTTTCAATCGGATTTTTGAAATAGCTGTACCAAAATCCGAGTGGGAACAGGATGACTGTGTTAAAGAAGAAATTCGGCTTTCCCGCTTTTTTGAGTGCAAGCACAAGTGCAACAGCGAAAACCGTTAAGATAACAAGCGATATGAATTCAACCGCCTTATTTTCACTGAACTTTTTCGGTAAAAATGCTATGAGCGTTGCAATATACATTACAAGTATAACAAAAATGTACCAGCTTGAGTTACCTATTCCGTTCCAAGCGGTAAATGCAATCAGCAAGTTCTTAACCGTTTGCGGTTGCCCGATGACATAACTTAATATAAAGAACAACAGTACAGCTAAATCATAGTTCAACAGCAGATTCGGAAAACGCTTTGTCGCAATTGATTTGACATAGGCAAACTGCTTTTTCTTCATACTTTCCATCATTCCGTAGCCGGAGTAGAAAAGAAACATTGCCACCACCATTTGATTAAGGTGATTTTGCATTGCCGTGTACGGTTCGTCATAAATTCCGCCGAGTTCAACATATCCTTTGCCGTGACTGAGCAAAATCAGTGCAACAAATATACCTTTTACGGCAAGTGTGCCGTCGGGCGAAATATAATCCTTGTTAAAGGTGCCGGGTTTGCATATTTCCATTTTGTTGAAAATCAACAGCAGGAGAACAAGTACAAAAAATATCATTAATCACCACAGCCTTTCAGGTAACAAACAGTGCGATTTTTCACACTATTCTTCCCATTTCATTATGGTTTTGCCAAATGACTTTTGGGTATCCTTTTCAAATGCGTTTTTGATGTCGGTCGTGGTTCTTACAACATTAACACTGCTTACAAGATTGCCGAGGTAGTCGATAATCTCCGGGTGTTCAACATACATATCAACTGTCTTTTGGAAATCGGCAACGCCGCTTCTTGATGTTCCGAACATACGAATACCTTTTTCAAGAATCATTCTTGTGTTGATAGGCACCGGATATTCGCTTACACCCAAAATTGAAAGTGTGGATTCAGGCTTGATAAGTCCGATAATCTGCTCAATGGCAATAGGACTGCCGTTTCCGCCGACGCATTCAAATGCGTGATCCATTGTAAAGCCGTCCGGAACTTCGTTTACAAGATGTGTTTCGTCGACAAAGGTAAAGTCGTTGAGCTTTTCTCTGTTTGTACCGAAAACAACTATCTTTGAATTCGGATAAGTATATTTGAGGAAAAGGGAAGTGATATAACCGAGATTGCCGTCACCCCATACGCCGATGACATCCTTGCGTGCGTGTGCAATTTTGCCAAAACGGGTAATTGCGTGAACCGATACCGATACAATTTCGGTAAACGCCGCAACATTTCTGTCTATATCCTGCGGAAGTTTTACAAGTCTTTCAGGTGAAATCTCAACAAATTCCTGCAAAAATCCGTCCATAGACGAACCGCAGAATTTTGAAGAACGCAAGTAGTTCTCGGCAATGTAATCGTCCTTTTCGGTTGGACAGTTCGGCACCATAACAACAAGGTCGCCTGTTTTGAACTTGC
>CAVBQD010000063.1:0-11337 GCA_963597385.1 bacterium
TTATATACATCTTCCTTCGCAAGAAAACGAAATTCAGAACCTTTCTCAACAGCCTCCGGCGTGTCGAAAATATTTTTTCGTTTTTTTATATTTTTATTGCATATGTTTTACAATAATGGTAGAATGAAAGAGGTTTATATTTTTAAAACTATGGAGGTAAAAATTCTATGAAAGAAGAAAACAGAAAGTATGCCCGTGAAGCTATGAGCATTGTTGAACATGCGGCTCATAAAATCGGCTCTCGCTTACCGGGTACAGACGGCGAAATTAAGCTTCACGAATATATGGGCGACAAGCTTCGTGAAATCGGAATTGAACCGAAAACGGAAGAGTTTGCGGTATCGCCTCGTTCATCAATCGGCGGATTGTCGTATGCAGGTTGGTCGGGCGTTATTTTGAGCATCGGTGCAATTATTGCTAATGCCTGTCAGTTTGACGGCTTGTGGTATGCTCTTGCAGGTCTCGGCTTTATTACAATCTTTTGGCTTGTAATGAGTTGCTTTTTCTACAAAACATGGTTTGATATGTTCTTCCCGCAGGAAATCAGCCGTAACACTCTCGGCGTTTTGGAACCTGAGGACGGCAAGTACGATTATACGATTATTCTTTCCGGTCACACGGACACATCTTGGTGCTGGCGTCACAGCGAACACGCATATAAGTATAAAGACACCAAACCGGTAATGGGACTTATTGCTACATACGGCAAGGTAGGCTTCGGTGCTGTTTGCTTTTTCTTCATCGCACTTTTCTCAATCTTTATGTCTGTTGCAAACATTTGCGACTTTGCCGGTGCGGCTTGGACAGAAACATTCTTTGCTTCAAAAGCATATGAAAATCTTATGTTCGCAATGAATTTTGTACCTATCGTTACAGCTATCGGTTCACTTTTCGTAGTTATGTGGGGCGACCCGAATCCTCGTAACGCTTCTCGCGGTGCTATGGACAATGCAACAGGTATCGGCCTCAGCTATGCTGTTATTAAGTATTTTAAAGAACATCCTGAAAAGATGCCTAAGAACTGCCGTATCGTTGACGCTAACATCGGTTCCGAGGAAGCAGGTCTTCGCGGTTCTATGTATTTTGCACAGGAACATCGCTTTGACGATTTGACAAAGAACGCTTGGAACATCAATATCGACTCTGTTGCCGATGAGGATTACTTTGAAGTCGTTGTTAAGGACGACTGGCAGGGCGTTAGATTTGATACCGATATGGAAAAAATGTTCAAGGATTCGTTTGCAGAACTCGGAATCAAGTCAAAGACAAACGGCTGTATTCACAATCCTGTAGGCGGTTGCGATTCAACACCTATGACCAGAGCGGGTATTAAGTCCGTTACATTTGCCGCTCAAAACCCAATGCTTACATATTATTATCACACTTGGAGAGATATGCCTGAGCGTTTCTCCGAAGATACTGTAGGTCAGGGCTTTGATGTTGTATTGTCGGTTATCGATAAGATTGCCGCTTTCCAAGAAGCAAACGGCTATAACGGCCCTCAAAAGAAATCTAAATAAGAAGTAAAGTTTACGGTGCAGTCTTTAGTGATTGCACCGTTTATTTTTTTGTTGTATTATAAAAGTGAAAATTTTTTTGAAAAATGCGTGAGATTTTTATTTGAATGCTGTGTATATGGGTGAAGGCTGATAAAAAGAAAGGAGGCTTTGCAATGGAGGATAGCAAAATAGTTCAGCTTTATTTTGACAGAGATGAAAGTGCAATACTCCGCACACAGGAAAAATACGGGGCATATTGCACATCAATTGCAAAAAATATTTTAGGCTGTGCGGAAGATTCCGAAGAATGTGTAAACGATACATACATCAAGGCATGGAACAGTATCCCGCCGCACAGACCCGGTGTTTTGTCAACATTTCTCGGAAAAATTACGAGAAATCTATCCTTTAACAGATATAAGCAAAACACTGCACAAAAAAGGGGAGGGAGCGACATACCTGCAATACTTGATGAACTTGAAGAGTGCGTTGCTTTAACAGCAAATGATGTTGAAAGTGAAACGGATTATAAAGAACTTGTAAAGACGATTGACGATTTTTTGTCGTCGTTGCCACAAGAAAAACGCAATATTTTTGTTTGCAGATATTGGTACAACGAAAGCGTATCAAAAATCGCAAAAGAATACGGAATGAAAGAAAATGCCGTTTCGATGACATTGCACAGGTTAAGGGTTAAATTAAAGGACGCTTTGGTTGAAAGGGGGTATTCGGTATGACGAATGAAGATTTATACAAAGCAATCGGTGACATTGATGATTCTTATGTTATGGGGGCTAAGAAAACAATGAAAATAAAGAGTAAAAGAAGTTATAAGATTTGGGGCACAATAGCGGCTTGCTTTTGCTTGATGGCGTTTGGGGCGGCTATGATTGGTTATAATTCAAATCTGCCTACAAAACCGCAACCGGAAATTGTTCAGGTCGCAAATCCGCTTATTGAAGTTAATTCCGTTGACGAAATGCAAAAATATCTTGACTTTGAGGTTCCCGCACTTGACAAAGAGGTTGAAGCGTATATTGTTATCGTTGACGAAAACAATTATCCTAAAACCGCAAGAATCGAGTACAAGGACGGCAGCACTTTTAATATGGAATACGGTTCAAATGATGTGAGCGGTATTTTTGGCGGAACGCTTGAAAAAACAGAAAAAATTAACAAGACAAAAGTTAATTTTTACACTTATACCGATGTTGATTCAAAGGAGGTTGACTACGCAATCTGGGAAAAAGACGGTTTCAGTTACAGCCTTTCAAATTCGGCAAATCTCCAAACAGAAATAGAAAATCTTACTAAATAAAATAATAATTTCCTAATGTTCTCCTAATAAAATACCGCGGCGGTAGAAATTTCTACTGTTGCGGTATTGCTGTAAGTTTAATTATTTTAATTTTATAAGCCTTGCACCGTGAGGTTCAACCTCTAATGTTATGGAATTTTTGGCTGTGCCGAGTTCTTTGTTTTGCCAAATGCCGTATGCCTTGTAGCTTGTGCCCGGCACAAGGATTTGTGTTAAGATTTGTTGTCATAAATAATCATACATATTTATACCTTATATCAAGAAAAGTTGATTTAATTGTTGGATATGTTTTTTATCTGAAAGTTTTCCTGATTTTATAATATTTATCCACTGTATTAATGTGAACCTTTTATGATTATTTGTAAATTAACTTGAAATTTACTGTTTTTTTTGACGTTGTCTTCTAAAGTAAATACAATATCCAAATATCTAAAGAAGTCTCCAGCATAATATGTAATCGTGCTGAGGTCTTCCTTTTTTTAACTTATCGGCTCTTTATGCTACATTGGTATCATCAAAATTGCGTATCTTTTTCAAAAAGTTTTCCATATAACCGTTAAGTTCTCCGTTGCGTTTTATCAACTCATCAACTGCACTTTTATTCATGCTATGAGTAAGCGAGTCTCTAAGCTTTTTGACTGACCGTTTTCCAATATGTTCTTCAGAGCCAAATAAATGTGACAAAAGTTTTTTGTCAAAATCATATCCTGCGTATGTAAGCACATATGGAGCTTCTTTCATACTTACCTGAAGTCTATCCTTGTGAATGCCGTATTTGTTATATTGATGGTCTTCCAAGATTACTTTATAAACGATTTCACAAACCGAAAATTTATCTTTGAAATCATCAACTAATATCTTTAAATCCTTATCTAATAGAATTCCGTCAAGTCGTTCCAATTCTGTTTTCGCCCGGTTTCGCAAGGCTAATTGTTCTAATGGAGTTAATGGTGTTATTGAATTCGCCATATTTTACCTCCGTTTTGTCTGCTAAAACATTTAGCAAAAAATTAACTGTTTGAGATAACTGCAATTCCTATCAAAAATGCAATTGTTCCAGCAATTGTAATAACACTAAACCCTGCAAAATCGGCAGAGAATATTAAAAACATTGAAACAACATCCGCTAAGATACCAAGTATTACCAAGAATGCTCCAAATGCTTTTGCTGAGGAACCATCGTTTGGCACTGGTTTGGATGATTCTTTTTCCATACGTTCTTTTGTTTCAACAGCTATATCAACATCGTCTATGACCGTTCCACAATACATACATATTGGGCTTTTTCCGTCGATTTCTTTGCCACATTTTTTACATACTGCAGCCAATGTTAACATCCCCTTTGATTAAATACCTGCATTTAAGCGTAGTTTAAAAATTAACAATCAAATCAAATTTCTCAAAACTTGCAAATATCGCTCCAACTACCTTTAAGTGCAGCATTCGCAAGCATACCAAGAAGTGTAACACCACTTGCCTGAGTTTCCTCAAGGGCTCTGGTGATTTTTCCATTATCGTCAATAACCAATCTGATTTTTTTGCGAAGCATCGCTCCATACGAATTTGGAGCATCAATATATGTTTCAATATATGTACAATCGGTCATAGTTCCAAGGATCTTGAAAGAACCTTTAATAATCATTTCCTCAGTTAATTCGGGCCATTTGCAAGAAGCGGGTGATTTGAACACATTTATAATGTGCTTTGAAAATACCTCATCATACTGCAATTCCAACGGGCTTTTTTCTTTGATTGGCAACGAAGAATTTGTAGAGCCATTTAATGCAGAGATAATGTTTGCAAATTCTACTTCGCTTATGATGCCATCCTTCATAAGTTTTGTTAATGCTGCCATTTTTTCTTCCAAAGCTGCCATAGTTAATACCTCTCTCTTTCTGATTACATAATCATCATTATGTTCTCTCATAGCTTCAAAGTGGAAAATCATGCATATAAAAATAACGCACATAAACAAGCTCATTCCCCAAATTTCAAAAAATTCAGAATGGGCTTGGCTTTCTATGCTTAAATTATCGACAATATTCTAAAATAATCCATGTCTTTTCATAAAAACCGTTGCTTTTTTTAATTTAATGTGTTACAATAAGGTTAAAATTAGGGGTAAGTATATAAACGACCCTATAAATACAACATAATGATGATTATGTTGCAGTCGCCGCAATAAGTGGCGACTTTTTTATATTATCAAATGCATGCGTTCCATACGTTGACGATGTTCCGTGCCTGTGCTGATGATATAAATTCTTGTCGTATTTATGCTGCTGTGACCGAGAATGTCAGCAAGTTTGGAGATATCCTTTTCAATGCCGTAAAACACTCGGACAAATAAGTGGCGCAAGTTGTGGGGAAAGACCTTTTGCGGATTGACATCTGCCTCTTTGCATAAGGCTTTCATTTCCCGCCAGATATTTGTGCGGCTCATCAACTTTCCTGTGCGGGTTACGAAAACTGCTCCGGATTTGATATTTTGTTCGGATGTGTATCGCAACAGCTTCTTTTGAAGGGCTCGTACAATGAACACTTTCCTCGTTTTTCCTTTAAGAGAAACAATGGCTTCTCCTTTATGAATCGCTTCAACAGTGATGAATTGCAGCTCACTCACACGGATACCGGTACCACAGATAGTTTGAAGAATCAAGCATAAGCGTTCATTGTGCTTATCCTTTGCTGTATGGCACAACCTTTCGTATTCGGTTTTTGTTAGTTCCTTTTCTTCGGGGCAAAAAACTTGCTGCTGCACTTTTAGAGATTTTACCCGAAGCTCATACCACCCAAGAAAAGAAAATAGACTATTGATGCTTGCCAGCATGGAGTTAATACTCCGCACGGCATAGCCGCTGTCAATTAATTTTTGCTTATAGGCAATTACGGTTTCTTTTGTAATATCAATATTAAGTGCATAAGCCACAAAGGCTTTAACATCACGGATGTACTTATCCAGTGTGTTTTTACTTTTTTCCTCTTCTCTCAAATACTCACGAAACCTATTGATTTCCTTGTTCGTTAAAAGATGTCCTTTCATTGTATTTACCTCCGGATAGTAGTGTTCTCCAGTTTATCCGAAAAGCATGGATAGAAAATTGTCCGTAATTTTTTAGAACGGCGTTTCGGATATAACGAATGTGCGGATTTTAAAGCATAGCAAAGCCCCACACGGAATCAAGAATATTTCTTGACTTCATGTGGGGTCTTTTCTTTAATTATAATTATTTTAATTTTATAAGCCTTGCACCGTGAGGTTCAACCTCTAATGTTATGGAGTTTTTGGCTGTGCCGAGTTCTTTGTGTTGCCAAATGTCAAATGCTTTGTAGCCTGTGCCCGGCATAAGAATTTGTGTGAGGTCGGCTTTTATTTTCTTGATTTTGGAGTCGGTGTTGAAAACCGCAAGATACTTGCAATTCTTGCCTTGTGACGCCCAAATTATGTAACCTTTGCCGTTCTTTTCTTCTCTTACGATACAATGCGGATTTGCCGATTCTCGGTGCATTTGCATATAGTCGCTGTTTGTAAGAAGCGAGAGTGTGAACCCGTCATTTTCGGGCATATTACCGCCGATGAAAAGCGGACTGCCGAAAATCCCCCAAAGCGACATCAGCGTATGGTGCTCGGGTTTGGTGAAGTTTGACATTCTGTTTTGCTTGCCGTGGTATGAACAAAGCTTGGAAATTCTGCCGATAGGGAGCATATCGCAGTCGGGATAATTGCCGACTTTGCGTACGCCCTGCCATTCTTCGCATTTGTCAAACATAACATAGAGATGTTCCCACAAATCCCAAAAGTCGCCTGTCATTCGCCACATATTGGCATTTTTGCAAAGATGCTCCGCCCTGTCGCGAAGTGCCGGACCGGGTGAAAGTGAAAGAACGATTTCTCTGCCGCAACCGTCAATGGCTTTTCGAAGCATTTCGATTTCATAATCTGCTGTGTACGGATTGTCCCATTTTCTGAATTCGGTAACGGCAATGTCGTCGCATTTTATAAAATCAACGCCCCACTCGGCATACATATTTATAACGGAATTGTAGTAATCCTGTGCACCGTCGCAGTTTTTCATACCGTACATATCGGTATTCCAAGAACATACTGAAAAGTGGTGTGCAACATCTCTTGCCGTGTATTTACTGCCGAGAATAGGCAAATTTTGATGAACAGCCTGTCTCGGAATGCCACGCATAATGTGAATGCCGAATTTGAGACCGAGTGAGTGAACATAGTCGGCAATCGGCTTGAACCCCTTGCCATTTTTTGCACTCGGAAACCGATTTTCAGCCGGCATAAGTCTGCCGTATCCGTCGGTGTTGAGCTCGGTGAAATTATGATAATCGTTGCTGTCGGCGTTCGGCTCGTACCACTGAATGTCACAAACAACATATTCCCAACCGTACTGCTTTAAATTTTTTGCCATATAGTCGGCATTTGCCTTCAGCTGTTCTTCGTTGACGCCTGCACCGAAACAGTCCCAGCTGTTCCAGCCGCACGGCGGAGTTTTTGCCCATTGTTTAAAATTGCTCATATTTGCCCTCGTAATTGATTAACTTTAGTTCATCAAGGCTGATAGGGGTAATGCCTAAATTGTTTAGATATTCGTATGTCTTTTGCAAATTTTCCTTATCGGAATAAACCTCAGGTTTGTGTGCGTCAAGCCCAATGATGACAGGGTTGCCGATTTTTGCAATTATTTCCCAAATTTCGTGATTCGGATAATGACGGTTTGTTGTGTAACCCAAAAAATTAAATTCAAGCGGAATTTCAAGCTCTTTGAGTGCGATAATCATATCCGTCATTTTCTTCAGATAAATTGCCTTGTCACCGGTAAAATTGATTAAATCCGGGTGAGCAATGTAGGTAAAACAACCTGTTTTGGCGGCTAAAATAACCTGAGAAATATATTTGTCCAAAACGGCAACCGACTCGGTTTCGTGTCCCGAATAGTGTGCAAAAGGTTCATATTCGTTGTCGGTATAATGCTGACCGAGAATAAGATAGTCGTACTTAAAGCCTTTGAGGTATTCGATTTCTTTGTCAAACAAAGCCGGAAAGTATTCAAGCTCATATCCGAGTTTGATGTCAATAACGCTCTTGTATTTTTCTTTCAGTGCGTTTACGGAGCTTACATAATCTTCCGCTTCGTCAAGCTGAATGCGGTATCCGCTTTTGTATCCGTCGGGAAACAAGTACGGTGCGTGGTCGGAAAATCCCATAACTTTGTAGCCGTTTTTGACAGCTTCAAGAACATATTCTTCGTCTTTGCCGTATGCGTGACCGCATCTGAATGTGTGATTATGAAAATTGTACATTATTTTACGCTTTCAATAAATTTCAAAAATCCTGCCTTGCCCTCATCATCACGGGAGTATACACCGCATTGACCGAGAATTGAAGTGAAAACAATACCGATTTCTTTTTGCAAAATTTCATTAATGTTGTTTTCATTGATGTCATACTTTTGCATAATCATCTCTGCCCATTCTTTGTGAGCGGCAATAGTTTCGTTTGCGGAAATGTCTTCGCCGTTTACCATAGCTTTGCCGAGGACAAGCATTTCACTTTTAAGTCTTGACGGCAAAACCGCAAGCCCCATAACTTCGATAAGGCCGATATTTTCTTTTTTGATGTGATGATATTCCGGGTGCGGATGATAATATCCGAGAGGACAGTCCTCTGTTGTGATATTGTTGCGAAGAACAAGGTCAAGCTCAAATTTGCCGTTTCTCATTCTGGCGATAGGAGTAATTGTGTTGTGCGGTGTGCCGTCGGTTTCTGCATAGATAAACGACTCTTTATCGGTGTAGCCTCTCCAAAAAGTCAACACTCTGTCTGCAAGTTCAACAAGTCTTGCTTTGTCCGTGCCGATTATTCTTATAACGCTCATAGGCCATTTTACAATGCCTGCCTTTACATCTTCAAAGCCTGTAAATGTAACTTCCGTTTCAATCGGAGCTTTTGCCATTGCAAATTCGTAATTACCGCCCTGAAAATGTTCGTGTGTAAGAATCGAACCGCCGACAATCGGTAAATCTGCGTTTGAACCTACAAAGTAGTGCGGGAACTTTTCAACAAAATCAAGGAGCTTAACAAAAGCGGCTCTGTCGATTTTCATAGGTGTGTGCTCTGCGTTGAAAACGATGCAGTGCTCGTTGTAATATACATACGGTGAGTATTGCATATAGAAGTCGTCGCCGCCGAGAGTCATAGGAATAATTCTGTGATTCTGTCTTGCCGGGTGATTGATTCTGCCCATATATCCCTCGTTTTCCTTGCAAAGCAAGCACTTAGGGTACGATGTCGCTTTCATTTTAAGAGCGGCGGCAATAGCTTTCGGGTCTTTTTCCGGCTTTGAGAGGTTTACTGTAATATCAATGTCGCCGTATTCGGTTTTTGTAATCCATTTGAGGTCGTTTTTGATTCTGTATCTGCGGATATAGTCACTGTCCTGACAAAGTTTGTAATAGTAGTCCGTAGCGGCTTTTTTATCTTTGCTGTAAAGGGAATGAAATTTTGAGATAACTTCGCTCGGCTTAGGTGTGAGAAGTCCCATAATTTTTGTGTCAAACAAATCACGGTAAGCCACGCCGTCTTCGCAAAGACCGTTTTCAATCGCATAGTCAAGAATTGAACTTAAAATATCCTCGAGTTCCGTGCTTTCTGCTTCACATTCGTTATATGCGTCTATATTGAGTGCCTGGCAAACTGTGTTAATTGCCCAGATTTCATCCGCCTTTTCAATCATTTCATTGCTTATTGCGTATTCAACCAATGACTTTATTGCAACATTAATTTCCATAATCCAACCTCTTTCTGAAATTTTCGCTATTATTATATAGGTTATTAATGACTATTTCAATATAAATTCTTACTAAAATTATATAATTTTTTATAAATTTTTATGTAAAACTCTTTACCCGACGAATTTTTAGTGATATTCTAAACATATAGAATAATCGGAAGGGATGATTCATATGAATATATGCGTTTTTGGTTCGGCAAGTAAAACAATTGATGAAAAATATACCGTTCCTGTTGAAAATATGGGCGAGTATTTGGCAAAACACGGTCACAATCTTGTGTTTGGTGCAGGCAGTACGGGCGAAATGGGTGCCGCTTCAAGAGGTTTCAAAAAAGGCGGCGGAAGTATTCACGGCGTTGTGCCGAGATTTTTCAAAGAAAGTCTTAATGAGTTTGTAAATTGGGACTGCGACGAGCTTACTTTAACCGAAACTATGCGTGAACGCAAAGGAGTTATGGAGGATTTGTCGGATGCTTTTATTATAACTCCGGGCGGTGCAGGAACATTTGAAGAATTCTTTGAAGTGCTCACCCTCAAACAACTCGGCAGACACAGAAAACCGATTGCAATTTATAACATAGACGGCTACTATGACCATATGGTTGATACCATTAAGTATGCAATTCAAACAGAGTTCATCAAGCCGAATTGCGAAAAGCTTTTTAAGGTGTTTAACGAAACGCAGTTTGACGAAATGATTGATTATATTGAAAATGACAATATGGGCAGTTTGACAGTTGAAGATTTAAAATAAGAACAAGGAGGAATGTTCTATGAAAAAATATGCAATTTGTATCGGCAGAGAGTTCTGCTCGGGCGGCAGAGAAATCGGAAAGATGCTTGCCGAAAAACTCGGCATAGCCTATTATGACGAAATCGAACTTCGTGACAGGTCAAGAGATTTGGGCATTGAGGACGGCATTTTTGAGATGTTTGACGAACAGCCTACCCGTTCGTTCTTGTTCTCGGTTGTTATGGACCCGTATTCGATTGACAGTGCGGTTAATTCGGGCAGAGTACTTGAAGCACAGCGTAAGGTTATCGAATCTGCGGCTGACGAAGGTCCGTGCGTTATCGTAGGCAGAAGAGCCGACAAAATCCTTGAAGACAAAGAAGATGTTGAGGTTGTGTCAGTGTTTATCGGTTCGGACATGGAAGACAGAATCGAACGCTTTATGCAAAGCGACCAAGTTGACAAGCCTCGTAATGTTCGCCGTTATATTGAGCAAAAAGACAGAGAACGCTCGTCTTATTACAACTTCCTCGGCGACGGCAAGTGGGGCAGAGCGGCAAATTACACAATGTGCTTCTCAACATCAAAGATGGATAAGGAAAAGATTTGCGAAATGATTTGCAATTATGTTAAGGAACTTTGATGGATAAGAAAAACAAAATGCCGAAGAAAAAGAAACTTATTGTTGCTCTGTGCGTAATATTGGTGCTTGTTCCGTTTGTGCCGAGAGTTGCGTTGCTAAAAGACGGCGGCAGTAAAGAGTTTACTGCACTTACATATCGCGTAACAAAGGTACATTCGCTGAATTCTGTTGAAGCGGAAGAAGAATTTACCACGGGCACGGTTGTTGAGGTTTTCGGCAAAGAAGTTTACAACAGCGTAAATTAATAACATTATATACCGCAGTGTAATACTGCGGTGTTTTCAGACTGTCGATAAAGTCCCTGAAACACGCCAAAATATATTCAACCGAATTAT
>CAVBQD010000064.1:0-11332 GCA_963597385.1 bacterium
GATAAGACTGAATTTCTTTTTTAATAGTCTTAATTACAACCACAAATCTTGAAACCTTGATACCGCCGCCGGTACTGCCTGCACAAGCACCGACAAACATTAACAACACCAATATAGCTTTTGAAAAGGACGGCCACATATCAAAATCAACAGTTGAATAACCGGTGGTTGTGATAATCGAAGCGACCTGAAACGCGGAATGTGTAAGTGTTTTTGAAAAGCTGTTATAAATACCGTATGTATTAATGCATATAGCCGCAACAGAGCACAAAATAACTCCGATGTACGCCCTAACTTCTTCCATCTTAAAGGCTTTTCCGAATTGACGAAGAACCAAAAAATAATAGAAATTAAAGTTAACGCCAAAAAGAACCATAAAAATTGTTACAACCCATTGGATATAAGTTGAATAGCTTGCCATCGAATCCGCTTTAATACCAAAACCACCTGTGCCGGCAGTTCCGAATGTGATTGTAACTGCATCAAAAACAGGCATTTTTCCGCAAACGAGGAAAATTATTTGCAAAACGGTGAGTGCAAAATAAAGAATATACAATATTCTTGCTGTATATCTCATTTTAGGAACAAGTTTACCAACCGACGGACCCGGGCTTTCGGCACGCATAAGATTCATATTTGAGCCGCCCGACATCTGAACAACGGCAAGGAGAAAAACAAGGACTCCCATACCGCCTATCCAGTGCGTAAAACTTCGCCAAAAAAGAGAAGCGTGAGAAAGTGACTCAACATCGGCAAGAATACTTGCACCGGTTGTGGTAAATCCCGATACGGTTTCAAATAAGGCATCGACAAAATGCGGAATTTCACCCGTCAAAACAAACGGAACAGCCCCGAAAACTGAAAGGAAGATCCAGCTGAGTGCCGTTGCCGTACATCCCTCTTTAAGATAAAACACATTATTTTTAGTTTTTTTAACGGCTGTTAAAGCACCAATCAAAAAGGTCACAGCTGCACATATGAGGTAAGTTTTATACTCTTTTTCATTATAAATCAAACCTACGATACAAGGCAAAAGCAAAAGTGCACCCTCTAAAATCAGCACATAGCCCAAAATTTTTCTGATAATAGAACCGTTCATATATACTATCCCTATGCAAGAATATTACTGATATCGTTAAATCCGGAATGCGTTGTAACAATCATAACGCTGTCGCCCGGTAAAATACAATCCTGACCGGACGGAATAATAACCTTACCTCTTCTGAAAATAAAGCAAATGAGAAGATTATCTTTAAGCTTTAATTTCATAATAGGCGTATTTGTTACCTTTGATTCCTTGTCTATTTTAAACTCAACAGCCTCTACCCTATGGTCAAAAAGATGGTAAAGGGTTTCTACATTTGAACCTTTTGAGGCATTTTTGGCTCTTACATAGGCAATGATAGCTTCACTTGTTATGTATCGAGGATAAATAACCGAGCCGATGTCAAGATTGTTAATGGCATCTTTAAACCTTATTTTATTGATTTTTGTTACAAGCTTGGCATTTGAAAACTGCTTAGCGTGAACGGTAAGCAAAATATTTTCTTCATCGGAGCCGGTAAGAGTTACAAACGATTCGGCACACTGAAGTCCTTCCTCATTAAGCAAA
This sequence comes from bacterium, assembly GCA_963597385.1. GTDB lineage: Bacteria > Bacillota > Clostridia > Oscillospirales > Acutalibacteraceae > Eubacterium_R. The sequence goes on from CAVBQD010000064.1 coordinate 1,613, forward strand.
TCCTCATCAACTCCGTTGCCGTTAATAACGACAACCTTTGGAAGAAGAGTAGCAAGTTCTTCGCATCTGTCCTTATCTTTGTCAATAAGGCAAACATCAATTCCGTTGTCGGAAAGGCATTTTGCAAGATAGTAACCGGCATCACCGCCGCCGATAATCATAGTATTTTTAACCTTATTCGTTTTAAATCCGATATGTTTAAAGAAATCGGAAACTTTTTTTGCAGGAGAAACAAAAGAAATCATATCCCCGGCTTTAAGTTCAAAATCGCCGGCAGGAATGAATATTTGTTTATCTCTTTCGACACCGCAAACGAGTACATCATTTGTGCTTTTACCCAGCTGAGCAAGGGTCATACCGTCAAGGATGTTACCGTGAGGTATTCTGATTTTAACAAGGTCTGCTTTACCGTGAGCAAATGAAGTAACTTCAAGTGCGGTAGGCAGACAAAGTATTTTATATATCTCACGAGATGCTTCATATTCCGGATTGATAATCATTGCAAGACCGAGTTTATCTTTAATGTGATTTAACTCGTGCGAATAGTCGGGATTACGAACCTTGGCTATTGTTGCACAATGGCCCACACGGGAAGCGACCGTGCAACAAAGAAGATTAAGCTCATCAGAATCTGTTACGGCGATAATAAGGTCGGCATCTATAATACCGGCGTCTTTTTGAACGCTGAAAGACGCACCGTTACCGACAACGCCCATAACATCATACATATCAGTAATTTTTTGTACCTTTTGCGAAGATGTATCAACAACGGTAATATCGTGGTTTTCGACTACAAGCTGTTCAACAAGAGCTGTACCGACAACACCGCAGCCGACAATAATAATATTAAGACCCGTTGCTTCCTTTAATCTGTTACCTAAAAATCCCATCATTTCACCTTAAATAAATATTTCAGTGCTAATATACCACTAAAGTCTTAAAAAAACAAGAGCTACATTATAACTCCGTCTTTAAAAACAGAAATATCACGGTAATTATTAATTTCATTTTTCGTTTTTTCACCGTTAAGCACGCTCAAAAGCTTGTTTTGAAGCATATCGGCAAGATATTCAATATTTTCTCCGTTAACAATTTCTCCTGCGTTAAAATCAATCCAGTTCCCTTTTTTGTTAAAAAGTGCTGAGTTTGAAGAAATTTTGACTGTCGGAACAGCCGCACCGAGAGAAGTCCCCCTACCCGTTGTGAAAAATATCACCTGACAGCCGGAACAAACAAGATTTGTTACGGATACAATATCGTTACCCGGTCCTGTCAAAAGATTAAGACCATTTTTATGTGCACTTTCACCGTACTTCAAAACATCGGTCACAATGCTTTTTCCGCCTTTTTGAACGCAACCGAGAGATTTTTCTTCAAGAGTTGTGATACCGCCGTCGTGATTGCCGGGAGAAGGATTTTCGTAGCACGCAACATTATGAGAATAAAAATAATCCTTAAACCCGTTTATCATATCAACCTGCTTATCAAAAACAGCTTTGTTTTCACTTCTCTCCATAAGAATTTGTTCGGCACCGAACATTTCGGGAACCTCGGTAAGTATAGTTGTGGCACCGAGTGAAGTAAGGCGGTCGTTAAGCACGCCGCAGAGAGCATTCGCTGTTATTCCCGAAAAAGCGTCTGAACCACCGCACTTATAGCCTACAACAAGTTTGTCTAAACCGACAGGCTGTCTTTTATCGTTTTTTATTTCGTCATATATCTCATTAATAAGCCTTGTTCCCTCTTCAATTTCATCGGAAACATCCTGACAAACCATAAATTTAATTCGGCTTTCATCAACATCACCGAGATATTTTTTAAAAGTATCCAAATTTGTGTTTTCACACCCGAGGGATATAACGAGCACACCGCCTGCATTTGGATGATGTGCAAGAGCGGCAAGAATTTTTCTTGTATTTTCTTGGTCGTCACCGAGTTGACTGCAACCGAATTGATGAGTATAAGCAAATACGCCGTCACAACCGGTACCGATATTTGAAAATCGTTTTTCAAGCTCGGTTGCCGTTTTGTTTACACAACCTACAGTCGGGATTATCCAAATTTCATTTCTGATTCCGACTCTGCCGTCTGCTCTGACATATCCGTTGAATTTAAGTTCACTTGATTTTGGTGAATACTCGTTATCGTGAGAAAAAGAATATTCAAGTTTGTCCGATAAATTTGTTTTAAGATTGTGCGAATGAATATAACTTCCTTTCTTCAAGTCACAATCAATATGACCGATAGGATAGCCGTATTTTATAACATTATCCCCCGCTTTTAAATCTTCAAGAAGAATTTTATGGGCAAAAGGAATATTATCAAGAGCAGTCAAGCCGTTTTCGCTATAACCAGCTTCAATATTTTCAAGAGCGACGGCAACATTGTCTGCCTTATTGATTTTGATAAATTTAGATTTCATTATAAAATTCCTCTACAATATTTTGCAAATTAGGTATATCGGAAAGCTTAACGCCCCAAAAGCCGACATTATCGAGAACCTGAGCTACACTCGGTTTGTTTTGGAAAAACGAAAGCACTTCTTCACTGTCGTACACTTCATACTTGCGTGTACTTTTATGATTATAAAAAGCGATAAGATAAGCCAACGACTTAGAGAGATTAACCGGTGCGGTGCCTTTGATTTTTGCATAATCAAGAATTGACGGCAAAACCCTTGCCTTAAACTTTGAAACAGAATTTAACGATATATCAAGAAGTTTGTGGTCGATAAACGGATTATTAAATCTTTCCAAAACACTGTTTGCATATTTTTCAAGAATACTTTTTTCAAGCGGAACCGTCAAAAAAATTTCTTCCAAAACATCGGAAATATAAGACTTAAAGTAATCGTCATTTACCATATCACGAACGATGTCGAAACCTTTAAGATAAGCACCTAAAACCGTTGAAGTGTGGATACCGTTGAGTATTCTCACCTTTCGTGTTCTGTACTTTGAAATATCGTTTGTATATATAACGGTGTCATCATTAAACGGCAAAATTGACTTTGCACAGTCATCGGCATCAATAATAAATAATCTGTACGGCTCACAGCTTACACTGCAAGGGTCAATATCGTTTTGGTTATGACCTGTCACAATTCTGTCAACAAGAGTATTACAAAAATGGCATTTTGTATTTAAATAGTTTTCGAAACCATTATCAAAATCCCACAGTTTTGCGTATTTGAGAATACATTTTTTCAGTTCGGCACCGTTGTTTTCAATAAGTTCAACCGGCAAGAATACCAAATCGTCATCGTTTTGCTTATATCTGCAATTAAGCATATAAGCAACTTTACCGGGAAACGAAACATTGGGAAAGTCGGAATATTCATCTGTATCAACAAAAACAATACCTGCTTCCGTTGTGTTTGAAACAACAATCCGAAGTTCGTCACTGCAAAAGCTGTCAAGAAGTTTATCCCGTTTCGGCTACGGTGTCTATACAATCGGACACGCAGGTAATTCGGCGTCTGTCGTCAACGACATCACCGTTAATTCTGCCTTTGTGAATAATATCGTATTCGCGATTTTGAGCTTTTAAAGCGTTAATTATTTTATTATTCGTTCTCGGCTGACAAATTACGACCGAACCGTTATAACCGTTGTCGCACGCATCTTGTATATATTCCTCGACAAAAGCACGCAAAAAATTGCCTTCACCGAATTGAAAAACAGTTGACATAATACGCCTCTTTTACTTTGTGGTTGAACCGAATCCGCCGTCACGAATACCGTCGGCATTATCCGATACGGTAATTCCGAACTGGGTGAATATTCCCTGAGAAAAGCCGTCGCCTGCCGATACTGTAACACTGTGACCGTCATCGTGAGCTGTGCAGGAAAGTTTAATCATAATGTGTCCCTCGTTTGACGAATTATAGTAGTCCGCATCGATTATTCCTACTGTGTTATCAAGACCGATTCTATGTTTAAATCCCAGACCCGAACGAGGGAAAATGCTGAGAACCCAACCGTCGTTGATTTTTGCACGAATGCCTGTTGGAATAAGCGTTGATTCACCCGTCTTGATTGTGATATCAGCCGGTGCAAAAAAATCGTATCCTGCTGAACCGACAGTCGCACGCGTAGGCATTTTTATATTATCATAAATCGATTGTACATCTTTTGTGTCCGGATAAACTTTGAGCCAATCCTTTTTGAACTGTTCAAAGCTAACCTTTTCAAATTCCGCAATTCTTTGCATAGCATCTGCTCCTTAAATTCATAACAGGCAAGCCTGTCCAATTTTTTTTTACTTACCACTGTTGATTATTAAAATCAGGACATTTTTTATTTTTCAATGCCGCACGAATTTCAACATAACAGCCACATTTTAAACACATACCCGAAATAAGATTGTCGCATTCTTTACAAAGCGACAAACGACGATTATATTCGGCGTCAACTACCTTTTCAGCTTTGTCGATTGTTAAAAGATAGTCGTGTATTTGATTATATGTTACATTTTGACCTGCTTCAAAAAGAAGGCAGCGTTTACAGCTGTTATCCATTATTTATTAACAACAAATTTAACAACGCTGCAAGCCGGAATGATTGCAGTAAAGCCGTCTTTAAGTTTTCTGAAATCATTAAACTCAACAGTCTTTACATTATCTGCATTGTCAAAGTCATTCATTTGATGACATTCGCCTGTTAAAATTTCTGCATAAATGCTTTCAACCTTGGTATCGGCGATTTGGCATTTGATTTTTGCCGATTTTGTTGAAGAGTTATTAGTAACAGTGGAATAAATCACACCGTTTTCATCAACTGAAGCCGATTCGCAAAGTTGCGGGAAATCTTTATTATCATTTGGTGAATTTATTGACGGCGTTGTAATATATGAACCGACAAGAGTGTTTTCCTGATGTTCCTTGTACATCTTGAAAACATAATAAGTAGGTGTTTTAATCATTTTATCGCCATCGGTAAGAATAACGGCTTGAAGCACATTTACCGTTTGAGCGATATTTGCCATCATAATTCTGTCGGCATGCTTGTTGAAAATATTAAGAGTAAGTCCGGCAACGATAGCGTCACGCATAGTATTTTGCTGATACAAAAATCCCGGATTTGTACCTTTTTCAACATCGTACCATGTTCCCCATTCATCGATGATTAGTTTAACCCAACGCTCCGGATTAACGCTGTCCATCATTGCAAGGTGATTTGTAATAAGTTCTTCCATTTTGTACGCCTTGCAAATGGTAGAATCGTATTCCTTTTTATCAAAAACAGTTGCAGAGCCTTTGTGATTCCACTGTCCGGTCGGAAGAGTATAATAATGAAGTGAAATACCGTCAGCATGATGTTTAACCTTGTCCATAACCTCTTTTGTCCAATGGTAATCATCAGCATTAGGTCCGCACGCAATACGGGAAATATGCTTATTTGAATCATAGTCACGGCAAAATGTATTATAGCGTTTATAAAGGCAACCGTAATATTCAGCGTCCATATTGCCGCCGCAACCCCAAGATTCGTTACCGACACCGAAGTACTTGAGATTGAACGGTTTTTCACTCCCGTTTTTCTTACGAAGCTCTGCCATAGGCGAAACTCCGTCAAAAGTCATATATTCAACCCACTCGCTCATTTCCTGAACCGAACCGGAACCGACATTACCGTTAACATAAGTATCGCAACCGAGTTGACGGCAAAGTTCAAAATATTCGTGAGTGCCGAATGAATTATCCTCAACAACACCGCCCCAATGAGTATTAATCATTTTCTTTCTTTGAGATTTATCACCGATTCCGTCTTTCCAATGATACTCATCGGCAAAACAGCCACCCGGCCAACGAAGAACAGGAAGTCCCATTTCTTTAAGAGCGGTTACAACATCACATCTCATACCGTTTACATTCGGAATTTTTGAATTTTCACCGACATAAATTCCCTCGTAAATACATCTGCCGAGATGTTCCGAAAAATGACCGTATATATCCTTGTTAATTTTAGCAATTTTTTGATTTGGGTTAATAAGATATTTTTCCATAAAAATCTCCTAAAATATAATTATAATTAGGTTATCATATAAAATATATAAAGTCAATAAATTGACATAAAATCTTTAAAGATTTATAATACGCATAGCATATGATTTATGAGGTGACAAAATGCAAAACACAGAAAAATGTATCAACATACTTAACAGCAAAGGCGGCGACGCACTTATTTTGCTAAATGAAGCAAATATGCACTACCTGTGCGGTTTTTCTCCGAGTGAGGGTATAGTTGTTATCCTGAAAAACGGCGACGCCTTTCATCTTGTTGATTCAAGATACACCCAAACGGCTGAATTTCACGCAAAAGAAACAGGATTAAAGGTTATTGAAATCAACAAAAGTTTTTATACTCATCTTGCCGAGATATTAGGCGAAAACAATGTAAACAGCATTGTATACGAAAGTGAAACAATTTCTCTCAAAAATTATGAAAGCATTAAAAACTGCTATCCGGATGCCGAGCTGATTGCTCTCGGTGATACTCTTATGAGGGAGCGAAACAGAAAAGAAGCAAGCGAAATTGTTTTGATGAAAAAGGCAAATCAAATTGCGGAAAAGGCTTTTACAGAGTTACTTAACCACATCAAGCCCGGAAAGACCGAAAAGGAACTTGCGGCATATTTTGACTATCTTATGGCTAAAGAGGGTTCTGACGGAGTAAGTTTTGACACAATTTTACTTGCCGGTGAGCGAACATCAATGCCGCACGGTGTGCCGAGTGAAAATACGGTTAAAGACGGTGAATTTGTGCTCTTTGACTTCGGTGCGACCTATCAAGGTTATCACAGCGATATGACGAGAACCGTTGCGGTTGGCAGTGCAAGCGATGAGATGAAAGAAATGTACGACTTAGTTCTTAAAGCACAGCTTGCAGGAATTAAAGCACTAAACGCAGGAGTTAAATGTGCCGATGTGTACAAAGCGGCATATGATGTGCTTAACGAAAAAGATATGGCTAAATATTTCAGGCACGGACTGGGCCACGGTGTAGGTCTTGAAATCCACGAAGGATTCAATGCTTCCCCGAGAAGCAACGACATATACGAAGTCGGCAATGTTACTTCAATTGAACCGGGTATTTACATTCCGGGCAAATTCGGAATCAGAATTGAAGATGTGTGCTATCTTGCACCGAGAGGAAGAGAAAACCTGTCTAATATTACAAAATCGTTAATTATTCTATAAACAATCTATAAACTATGTTGACATTTATCTGCCTTTATGGTAAATAAATATTATCCGAAAGGATTGTACCTTGAAAATTTAATGCGTGATAATTTTGCACTTAATTATTATTGAAGATATAAAGCTGTCGGTTGTACTTACAGCCGCAGTTAGCGCCGGGACCTAATCGGTTGACGAGGAAAAGAGTTATCGAAACATTCGGCGGATGCTCTTTCGTACGCTTTGGTGCGTCAGAAAAAGGCAAAAACTTTGGTAACAAAGCAACAAATTCTTTTTCGCAAAGCAATATTAAGTATAAAATTTTGAATTAATCATAAAGATATATTAAGAAATGAGGAATGATTATGTGTGGAATTATCGGATACACAGGAAATACAGACGCAAGAGGAAAATTAATCAAAGGGCTTAAAACCTTGGAATACAGAGGTTATGACAGTGCGGGAATTGCGGTGTTTAACGACACTTTAAATGAGGTTATCGTTGCCAAATGTGAGGGCAGAGTTGAAAGACTTGATGAAAAGTCAAAAGACATCAAGGGCACTACGGGCATTGGACACACGAGGTGGGCAACGCACGGCGGTGTGAGCGACTCAAATTCGCACCCGCATAAATTCGGCAATGTTACGCTTGTTCATAACGGAATTGTTGAAAATTACTGTTCAATAAAAAACCAGCTTGGTATTGCAGGCAAGCTGAAAAGCCAGACGGACAGCGAGGTTGTAGCGGCTTTGATTGATAACTACTATCATATTGGCAGTGACCCGAGTGAGGCGATAATAAAAGCGGTAAAAGAAATCAAGGGTACATTTGCACTTGGAATTATGTTTGACGACATTCCGGGCAAAATTTATGCGGTAAGGAATGTAAGTCCTATTGTCTGCTGTGTAAATGACGACGGAGCTTTTATTGCGTCGGATATCACAGCTATAGGTGAATACAGCGAAGAATATTTTGTGTTGCCTGAAATGACCGTTGCCGAAATAAGCAAAGACGGTATTAATACCAGAGATTTTCAGGATAATGAAGTAGAAGCAAAAATGCTCAAACTTGATTGGGACATTAATAATTCGGGCAAAAAGCAATATCCGTTTTATATGGAAAAGGAAATTTGCGAGCAACCCGAAGTTATTGAAAAGACTGTCAAAACAAGAATCAAAGACGGTTTGCCTGACTTTTCGGCTGACGGTGTAGATGACGGCATTTTTACCGAATGTGAAAACATTACTGTTATTGCTTGCGGCACGGCTATGCATGCAGGACTTATCGGTAAACATTTGATTGAAAAGCTATGCAAAATTCCCGTAAGCGTTTATATGGCAAGCGAATATATGTACTGCGACCCTATTGTAAACAGCAAAACGCTTGTAATCTGCGTTTCACAAAGCGGTGAAACCATAGATACGCTTGAAGCACTGAAATATGCTAAATCAAAAGGTGCAAAAACGCTTTCAATCGTAAATGTCAAAGGCTCGTCTATCGCAATGACAAGCGACAATGTTATTTACACGAACGCGGGTCCTGAAATTGCGGTTGCTTCAACAAAGGCGTACACAACGCAGGTTGCGGTATTTTATCTTATCACTGCAAGAATAGCATATTTGCGAAATGATTCAAGCGAAGATGACATTAAAAAATTTGTAAACGAGCTTAAAAGAATTCCGCAAAAAGTAAGTGAAATTCTTGAGAGAAAAGACGAAATACACCACTTGTCGCAAGGATTATTAACGGCAGAGCATACTTTTATGATAGGCAGAGGGCTTGACTACCCTGCCCTGCTTGAAGCGTCACTGAAGCTAAAGGAAATCAGCTACATTCACTCGGAAGCATTTGCATCGGGAGAGTTGAAGCACGGCACAATAGCACTTATAACAAAAAAGACGCCGGTTATTGCTCTACTCACTCAAGAGAGACTTATGTCAAAGCAAATTTCAAACATAAGAGAGGTTGAGTCACGAGGTGCAACGGTAATAACTTTTGTTAAAGACGGACTGCAAACGAAGGACATTAAGCCGGATTTTGTTTTACCGAACGCAAGCGACGATTTTATGGCTATACCGGCAGTAGTTGCTATGCAACTGCTTGCATATTATGTTTCGGCTGACAAAGGTCTTGATGTTGACAAACCGAGAAACCTTGCAAAGGTTGTAACAGTAGAATAATTATCTGCAAAATCACGCATTAAACAAGGTGCAAAAATGCGACACGACTCAATCGAGCCGTGCCGCTTTTATTTTTTAGTTTGCTATATCTAACGCAAATTTGACCATTTAAACCAAATATAGAGAAAATGTTCTCCAATGAACCCCTCAGTCGTGCAAAGCACGACAGCTCCCCTTACATGTGAACAAGTAAGGGGAGCCTTGGTAGGTTTATTTATTTTGTTTTAACTGCCTTAACCTTAGACCATTTACCGTAAACTTTTTTGCTGTTTACAATTTTATATGAACGAACACGAACATAGTACTTTTTCTTTGATTTAAGCTTTTTGACAGTTTTCTTGCTTGCATTCTTCTTGTTGA
>CAVBQD010000065.1:0-11299 GCA_963597385.1 bacterium
TGTAAATCCGTTACCCTCGCCGTCGCCGGAATCGGAAATTGAGTCTTTAAGGCCGCCTGTTTCACGAACGATAGGCACGGTGCCGTAGCGAAGTGCAACCATTTGTGAAAGACCGCAAGGTTCGCTCTTACTCGGCATAAGGAACAAATCTGCACCTGCATAAATCTTGCGAGCAAGTTCCGGAATAAATCCGATTGTAACGCCGACTTTGTCGGGATATTTGTCGTGAAGTTCTCTGAAAAAGCTTTCGTACTGCCATTCGCCCGAGCCGAGAACAACATACTGAACATCACGCTCCCAAAGGCTCTTTTCCATAACCTCACGGATAAGGTCAAGACCTTTATGTCCTACAAGACGGGACACAATACCGATAACAGGCACATCGTCTCTGACAGCCATACCCATCTGTTCCTGAAGTGCTTTCTTACATGCCGACTTGCCCTGTTTCCAATCATCGGCATTGTAGTTAGCGGCGATATTCGTATCCGTTTCAGGATTGTAATTATCGGTATCGATACCGTTAAGAATACCGCAAAGTTTCCAGCTACGCTGATTGAGGATAGGATCGAGACCGTAGGAGAACCATGGGTCGAGAATTTCTTTTGCATATGTAGGCGATACGGTTGTTACCTTGTTTGCACACTCAATACCTGCTTTCATAAAGTTAACAAGTCCATCGTACAAAATAAGATTATTGTATTCGGGAGCAATGCCCAAAACATCGTTAAGAAGTTCATCGCCGTACTTGCCCTGATACTGAATATTATGGATTGTGAAAACGGTTTTGATGTTTTCATATCCCATTTGATTTGCATAATAGCAAGAATAGTAAAGCGGAGTGAGAGCCGACTGCCAATCGTTGCAGTGAATAATGTCCGGCTTCCAATCGATATGCGGAATAATCTCAAGAACCGCTCTTGCGAAGAAAGCAAATCTTTCCGCATCGTCATAGTGACCGTAAATACCGTCACGCTTAAAATAATACTGATTGTCAAGGAAATAATAAATTACTCCGTTGTGCTTTGCTTCAAAAATACCGCAATACTGTCTACGCCACGAAACAGGAACCGAAATTGATGTAATAAACTTCATCTTATCTTTATATTCCTGCTTGATAGAATCATAAAGAGGCATTACAACACGACAGCCGATAAGGCGTTTACGCAAAGCCGCAGGCAAAGAGCCGGCAACATCACCCAAACCGCCCGAAGCCATAAAAGGCAACGCTTCAGAAGCAACATATAAAACCTTCATTTGTAAAACCTCCTAAATTTTTGTACCCTTTGAAAGGCAAACCGGATAGTTAGCCGCACCGGAAAGCTCAACATCGGATTTGATAACGCAATCCTTATCGGAAATGACATAATTCATCTTTACATTTTCGCCAACAACGGTATCTTGCATAAGAATAGAATTTTTAACAACGGCACCTGCTTTAATTTTAACGCCTTTGAAAAGAATACAATTTTCAACTGTACCCTTAACAACGCAACCGTCGGCAACAAGAGAATTTGTAACATTTGCCTCCATACCGTAAAGAGTAGGCATATCGTCACGCTCTTTTGTATAAATTGGGCGTTCCTTGGCAAAAAGCTTTTGCTTATTTGTTCTGTCGAGAATGCTCATCGAAACATCATAGTAACTTTGAATACTGTCGATAGTGCCAACAAAACAATCTGTTGCGTCGTATGAATAAACCTTTTTATTCTTAATACTTTCAAGAAGAATATTGCGTTGGAACGAAATTTCGTTCTTTGAATGAGCGGCTGTAACAAGAGCCTCAAGCAAATATTTTTTGATAAGAACGATATTTGTGGAATAGAAAGCATCTTCAACATCAGGGTCAATAGAAGCCTCTAAAATTCTGCCGTCCTCATCCACCTTGTCAAAGACAAGAACATTGCTGAAAGCCGTAGGCTTTTTTGCTTTAACGCCGACAATGGTAATATCCGCACCCGATTTTTCGTGTGCGTCAAACACCTTATTTAAATCGATATTCATAAGATTGTAGCAGTCCGACATCAAAACATATTCCTGTGTTGAATGGTCAAGAAATCCCATATTGCCGTAAATAGCGTCAATTCTGTTACCCCACATAGTAACGGAATTGCTTGAGTACGGCGGAAGAATATGCAAACCGTCGGTTTTGCGTGATAAATCCCACGGCTTACCCGTGCCCACATGGTCCATAAGGGAATTGAAGTTTGCGTTTGTTACGACGCCGACATTTGTAACCGAGCTTTCTACCATATTGGAAAGCGGAAAGTCGATAAGACGGTATCTTGCACAAAACGGAACGGAGCCCATAGTTCTCAATTCGGTAAGCGATTCAAGAGTTTCTTCGTGAATATTGGCAAAAATCATGCCGAGTACATTTTTTCCGTTCATACTTATACCTCCTCCCCTGACGGAATCATATCTTTTGGTTCAACTTTTTTGCCTTTTGTAATTGTTGCATTTGAGCCGACAACGGCAACGCCCCATGTTGACGGGTCTTCCAAATCCTCAGGGATTTCGCCCACCTGTGCGTTCTCTTCAACTACTGCATCTTCGGCAATTATCGAATAATATACCTTGGCACCTTTTTTGATTGTAGCTCCCGGCATAATAACGGAAAACCTAACCTCGGCGTCTTCTTCCACAGTTACCTTCGAAGATACAACGGAATATTCAACAGTGCCGTCAATATCGCAACCCTCTGAAATGGAAGAATTTTCAATGTGTGCATTTTCGCCGATATAATGAGGCGGTGCATACGGTGTACGGCTGTAAATTCTCCATGATGTGTCGGACAAATCAAGGTCAACATTCGGATTGATAATATCAAGATTTGCCTCCCAAAGCGAATCGATTGTGCCGACATCTTTCCAATAGCCCTTAAACGGATAAGCGAACATACGCTGATTGTCGTTTAACATATTAGGAATGATGTTTTTACCGAAGTCGTTTGACGAGTTTTCATCGGCTTCGTCCTCGCAAAGGTACTTTCTGAGTTTATCCCAAGAGAACACATATACGCCCATCGAAGCTTTGTTTGACTTAGGTACGGCAGGTTTCTCTGCAAATTCATATATCTGATTGTTTTCGTCGGTTGCAAGAATTCCGAAACGAGGGGCTTCCTCCCACGGAACTTCAAGAACGGCAATTGTGCAATCGGCGTTATTCTTTTCGTGAAATTCAATCATCTTTGAATAATCCATTTTGTAAATATGGTCGCCTGAAAGAATCACCACATACTTAGGGTCATATTTTTCGATAAAGTTGATATTTTGATAAATAGCGTTTGCAGTGCCCTTATACCAAGAAGCTCCGCCGATAGCCTCGTACGGTGAAAGAATATGTACTCCGCCGTTAAGTCTGTCCAAATCCCAAGGATGACCGTTGCCCAAATAATCGTTAAGCACGAGCGGTTGATACTGTGTAAGCACACCGACTGTATAAATACCGCTGTTTACGCAGTTTGAAAGCGGAAAGTCGATAATTCGATAATTACCGCCATAAGGAACTGCAGGTTTTGCCACGCTTTTGGTAAGAACGCCCAAACGGCTGCCTTGACCGCCTGCAAGAAGCATAGCAACAACATCTGTTTTTGACATATTGTAAATCCTCCTGTATATTAACTCTTTTTAGTTTTTGTCTTTAATTGAGCAGTTTTTTTCTTTTCGGTTTCAACTTCTTTTGCCTGCTTTGTCGGTTTGACCGTCTTTTCTTTTTTGGCAGGCAATTTGTCGGAACTCTTTTTAAGGAACATTGCCGACAAGCCGTGAAGTTTCAAATCTATATATTGCTCATAGCCGTGAATTGCACCTTGCTTTGATTTATACGACGCCGACATTCTGTGTTTATCGCCGCCGAATTTTTCAAGCGATGTGTCAAACACAACCTTGTATGTTCCGGATTTAGGAACGCCGATACGGTACGACTCAAAATTGTTCGGAGTCCAATTAAACACGGCAATAAGTTCTTCGCCTTTTTTGTTCATTCTCCTGAAAGCAATTACGCTGTTGCAATTATCTTCCGAAGAAATCCACTGAAATCCGTCCCAACTGTAGTCAATTTCCCAAAGCTCGCTGTGCTCTTTGTAGAACTTATTGAGCTGTTTTGAAAATTCCTGCGTCTGTCTGTGCTTTTCGTAATCAAGAAGAAGCCAATCAAGTCCCTGCTTATAATTCCACTCGATAAACTGACCGAATTCACTGCCCATAAAGAGAAGTTTTTTGCCCGGATGAGCCATCATATACGCAAGGAACAGCCTCAAGCCGTCGAATTTCATATCGTACTCGCCCGGCATTTTATTGAGCAAGCTTGCCTTGCCGTGAACAACTTCATCGTGCGAAACAGGCAAAACAAAATTTTCGCTGAACGCATAGAAAAAGCTGAATGTAATACAATTATGATTACCTTTTCTGAAAAGCGGGTCAAGTGAAGTATAGCGAAGCATATCGTTCATCCAGCCCATATTCCACTTGAAATTAAATCCGAGACCGCCCTCGGACGGTGGCATTGTAATCATCGGCCACGCCGTACTTTCTTCGGCTATCATCATTGAACCGGGATGATTTGTAAGAATAGTTGAATTGAGTTGACGGAAGAAATCCACCGCTTCAAGATTTTCTCTGCCGCCGTTTTTATTCGGCGTCCATTCGCCGTCTTTTCTGCAATAATCAAGATAAAGCATTGAGGCAACGGCGTCTACACGGATACCGTCGAAATGAAATTCCTCAATCCAATAGTTAGCAGAAGAAATAAGAAACGATTTAACTTCTTTTTTGGAATAGTCAAACACTCTGGTTCCCCATTCCTTATGCTCACCTTTTTTCATATCGCTGTATTCATAACAGCATGTGCCGTCAAATTCATAAAGACCGAAAGCGTCTTTTGGGAAATGGGCAGGTACCCAGTCAAGGATTACGCCTATCCCCTCTTTGTGACAAGTGTCAATAAAATGCTTCAAATCTTCCGGAAGTCCGTATCTTGAAGTTGCGGCAAAATAACCGGTAACCTGATAACCCCACGAACCGTCAAACGGATACTCCATAATAGGAAGCATTTCAATATGCGTATAACCCATATCTTTTACATAAGGAACAAGCTGTTCGGCAAGTTCACGGTATGTTAAGAAGTTGCCGTCGTCGTGCATTTTCCACGAGCCCATATGAACCTCGTAAATATTAACAGGCTTTTCCAAAATATTTTGTCGGCTCTTGTCAAGCTGCCATTTGGAATCCTTCCACTTATAATCTTTAAGTTCATAAACTTTTGAACCTGTACCCGGTCGGGTTTCCTGATGTACGGCATACGGGTCTGCTTTAAGAAGCGTTGCACCCGTGCGGGTTTTGACAGCATATTTATAGCAGTCATAAACCTTTACATCATCTATAATCGCTTCCCAAATTCCCGGAGAAACGGCAATGCAGACATTCGCCTCGTCGTCCCAAGAATTAAAATCGCCCACAACGGAAACGCTTTGAGCATTAGGTGCCCAAACCCTAAAGGCTACTTTGCCGCCGTCAATTCGATGATTGCCGAAAAACTCATACGCCTTGTAATTGGTTCCGTCATGAAAAAGATATACGGGAAGTTGGTATTCTTCTTTCATTTTTTTCATAGAAAATCCTTTCGTTAACAATTACCAAACAACAAAAAGGGTACACTTTCCCTACTTTGAATATTTATAAATTTATAATAACACTACTGCAAACTTTTTTCAAGTGTTATTTGGTTATTTTGTTACAAGAAAATGTAAAATAATTATAAAATCTGTGCATTTTGTCAAATACGCACAAAAAAGCCGATTACAACATATTACTCGGTAAAAGTAACAAAATTTTCAAAAAATTAAAGTATATTTTCTATTGCCACATTTCGCTGTTATATGTTATAATATTTTATATTTTAAACATATAATTTAAAGACTAACAAATTGGGCGGAGAACAGTTTATGAAAAACATCATTGTTGCGTACCCAAACAGGAACACGGCTTTGCAACTGAAAAATGTTCTTGAACAGGACGGTCTTTATGTATCGCACATCTGTGCCACCGGAGCAAGTGCTCTCGGCATTGCCGCAGATATGCGAAGCGGAGTTATAATTTGTGCGTCCATTTTGCGTGATATGGGTGCGGCGGTTATGGCTGAAAGACTGCCGTCGGGCTTTGATGTAATTGCCTTGTCAAAAAGCGGTAAAGAAGATTATATGGGCAACCTTATTTGTCTTCCCTTGCCACTTGACAAAGATGATTTTTTGAGAACGGTTGAAATTCTTGTTACAACCGAAAGTTCTTTTACAAACAGAAATCTTAATGACAGCGAATATATATCAAATGCGAAAGCAATATTAATGAACATCAATTCTATGACGGAAATGCAGGCACACAAGTTTTTGCAAAGTGAAAGTATGAAGCGTGGTATGAAAATGGTTGATATTGCAAAAAACATCATTACAAGATTTGAATAGGTGATAAGATGAAGCTTAATTTTACAAAAATGCACGGTGCCGGCAACGATTACATTTATGTTGACGGTATGAAATTTCAAATACCCGATGAGAGTGCGGCGGCAAAAAAGCTGTCGGACAGGCACTTTAGCATAGGCGGTGACGGACTTATCATCATCAAAAAAGGTACAAAAGCCGATTTTGAAATGGTTATGTACAATTCGGACGGTTCACGCGGTGCAATGTGCGGCAACGGAATCCGTTGCGTTGCGAAGTATCTGTTTGACGAGGGTTACACAAACGGCAAGACGGAATTCACGATAGAATCTATGGGTGCGGTTAAAGCCGTAACCGTTTATATAACAGACGGCAAAGTTACATCGGCAAAGGTCGATATGGGCAAGCCGGAGCTTAAATCAAGCGAAATTCCCGTTAAACACAGCGGTGATAAATGTGTTAATCAGCCGGTTACATTCGGCGACAGAGAATTCAATATGACCTGCGTTTCGATGGGCAATCCTCACGCTGTTATGTTTATTGACGAGTACCCTAAAGATTTTGATTTGAACACTTACGGCAAAATCGCAGAGCAAAGCACAGACCTGTTTCCCGACAGAGTAAATGCCGAATTTGCAAAAATTATCGACAAAGAAAATATTGAAATGCGTGTATATGAACGCGGTGCGGGAGAAACTCTTGCCTGCGGCACAGGTGCGTGTGCAACTGCGGTCGCCGCTATTGTTAACGGCTACTGCGACAACAAGGTTACCATTCATCTTCTCGGCGGAGATTTATTTATTGAATGGAGCGGAAGCGAAAATGACAGTGTTATTATGACCGGACCGGCAGAATACGCTTTTACCGGCACGGTTGAAATATAAGTAATTTAACGGAGGTTTAAAAATATGAAAATTAACGACAACTTTTTAAAGATTGAGTCAAGCTATCTTTTCTCAACAGTTGCAAAAAAGCAAAAGGCTTATCAAGAAGCTCACCCGGATGCAGATGTTATCCGTCTTTCAATTGGTGATGTTACAAAGCCGCTTGCTCCTGCGGTTATTGACGCAATGCACAAAGCTGTTGAAGAAATGGCAAACGAAGCAACATTCAGAGGATATCCGCCTGAGTACGGCTACGATTTTATTCTTGACGCAATCCAAAAGAACGACTATGCAGACAGAGGCATCGATATTGCAAAGGACGAAATCTTTTTGTCCGACGGTGCAAAGAGTGACTGCGGCAACATCGGCGATATCTTTTCGGTTGACAACAAGGTTGCAATCTGCGACCCTGTTTACCCTGTATACATTGACACAAATGTTATGTCGGGCAGAAGCGGCAACAAGGACGACAACGGTCTTTGGAGCAACATAATTTATATGCCGTGCACCGCTGAAAACAACTTCACCCCTGACCTTCCGTCAGAAGTTCCTGATGTAATTTATCTTTGTTTCCCTAACAACCCGACAGGTATGGTTGCAACAAAGGAACAACTCAAGAAGTGGGTTGACTATGCACTTGAACACAATTCGCTCATTCTCTTTGACTCTGCTTACGAAAGCTTCATTGTTGAAGAGAACATTCCAAAATCAATTTACGAAATCGAGGGTGCAAAGAAATGTGCTATCGAGCTTCGTTCATTCTCAAAGACAGCCGGCTTTACAGGTATGAGATGCGGCTATACGGTTGTTCCGAAAGACCTTGTATTTGAGGGCACATCTCTCAATCCTCTTTGGGCAAGACGCCAGGCTACAAAGTTCAACGGTGTTTCATACATCACACAAAGAGCGGCAGAAGCAATTTATTCCGAAGAGGGCAAAAAGCAAATCAGGGAAACACTTGCTTACTATCAGAAGAATGCAAAAGTTATCTTTGAGGGTCTTAAAGACACAGGATTTGAATGTTACGGCGGCGTAAATTCACCATATGTATGGCTCAGAGTTCCGCAAGGCTACACAAGCTGGGAATTTTTTGATGAACTTCTTGAAAAGTGTCAAGTTGTAGGTACTCCGGGTTCGGGCTTCGGTCCTGCCGGTGAGGGCTACTTCAGACTGACAGCATTCGGTAATGCGGAAAAGACGGTTGAAGCTATCGAAAGAATCAAAAAAGCTTATAAAAAATAATTAAAATATATTTATTTCAAACAACATTATTCATTCGGGAGGATAACATTATGACTAAAACAGAGCAACTCTATGAGGGCAAAGCAAAGAAAGTTTGGGCAACAGACGATGAGAACATCGTTATCGTTGACTACAAGGATGACGCAACGGCTTTTAACGGAATCAAAAAAGGCACAATCGTCGGCAAGGGTGTTGTAAACAACAAGATGAGCAACTACCTTATGCAAATTCTTGAAAAGCACGGAATCCCAACTCACTTTGTTGAAGAATTATCAGACAGAGAGACAGCAGTTAAAAAGGTAACAATCGTGCCTCTTGAAGTTATTATCCGTAACAGAGCCGCAGGTTCTATTTGCAAAAGACTCGGTCTTGAAGAGGGTATGGACTTTGTTTGTCCGTCAATTGAATTTTCTTACAAAGACGATGAACTCGGCGACCCGCTCATCAACGGTTATCACGCAGTATCTTGCGGTTTTGCCACAAGAGATGAAGTTGAGCTTATTAAGACCTTAGCATTTAAGGTAAACGATGTTCTTAAAGAATACTTTGCGTCAATCGGAGTTGAGCTTATCGACTTCAAGCTTGAATTCGGCAAGACAGCAGACGGCACAATCGTTCTTGCAGACGAAATCAGCCCGGATACCTGCCGTTTTTGGGACATCAAAACTCACGAAAAACTTGACAAGGACAGATTCCGTCGTGACCTTGGCGGCGTAGAGGAAGCATACGAAGAAATGATGAAAAGAGTAGGACTTAACTAATGGAACACAATACTTATAACTCCCCTTTTAACGCCCGTTACGCAAGCAAGGAAATGCAATACATATATTCTCCCGACTTTAAGTTCAAGACTTGGAGAAAGCTTTGGATTGCACTTGCCGAAGCGGAGCACGAGCTTGGACTTAATGTAACGCAGGAACAAATTGATGAATTGAAAGCTCACGCCGACGACATCAATTATGAAGTTGCCGAAGCGTACGAAAAGAAATTCCGCCACGATGTTATGAGTCATGTGCACGCATACGGCGAGCAGTGCCCTAAAGCAAAAGGTATAATTCACCTTGGTGCAACATCTTGCTATGTGGGCGACAACACAGATGTTATCACAATGCGTGAAGCACTCAATTTGGTTAAGAAAAAGCTTGTAAACGCAATTGCATCTGTTGCAAAATTTGCAAACGAATACAAAGATATGCCATGTCTCGGCTTTACGCACTTTCAGCCGGCACAACCTACAACCGTAGGCAAGAGAGCAACTCTTTGGCTTATGGATTTGGTTATGGACCTCGACGAAGTTAACCATGTACTCGACACGCTTATGCTTCTCGGTTCAAAAGGCACAACAGGTACTCAAGCAAGCTTCCTTGAGCTTTTTGACGGCGACCACGACAAATGCAAGGAGCTTGACAGAAAAATCGCTGAAAAAATGGGATTTAAATCTTGTTTCCCTGTAAGCGGACAAACTTATGCAAGAAAGCTTGACACAATTGTTTGCAACTGTCTTGCACTTATTGCACAAAGTTGTTGCAAATTCTCAAACGACCTCAGACTTCTTCAAAATCTTAAAGAAATCGAAGAGCCGTTTGAAAAGAATCAAATCGGTTCATCTGCCATGGCGTACAAAAGAAATCCAATGAGAAGTGAAAGAATTGCTTCGCTTTCAAGATATGTTATGATTGACGCACTCAATCCCGCTTGGACAGCATCTGCACAATGGTTTGAAAGAACGCTTGACGACAGTGCAAACAAGCGTGTAAGCGTTGCTGAAGCATTTCTTGCTATCGACGGAATACTTGACCTTTACATCAATGTTACAAGCGGTCTTGTGGTTTATCCAAAGGTAATCGAAGCAAGACTTATGAGCGAACTTCCGTTTATGGCGACCGAAAACATTATGATGGACGCTGTTAAAAAAGGCGGTGACAGACAGGAACTTCACGAAAAAATCCGTCAACACTCAATGGCGGCAGGTGCCGTTGTTAAGGTTGAGGGCGGCAAGAACGACCTCGTAGACAGAATTGCGGCTGACCCGGCGTTTATGACTACAAAAGAAGAAATTCTTGCTATTTTGAAACCGGCAAACTTTGTAGGCAGAGCACCCGAACAAACAGCCGACTTCCTCAGTGAAGTTATCAATCCTATTCTTGAAGAAAACAAGGATTTGCTCGGTGTTGATGTTGAAATTAATGTTTGATTTTACAGTATAACAATAAAGGCTATCTCAACGATTTGAACGAGATAGCCTTTTAATTTTACTATTCAATTAATATTTCGGATGCGTATACTGTCCGTGTTTTTTTGTGTTTTTGCCGTATTGAATAGCAAATTTAGGACAGTGATGTAAGCAAGACAGGCACATTACGCATTGTTCCATAACCCATTCGGGTTTGCGGTCTTTGATTTGAATGGCTGAAACGGGACAGTTTTTAGCACATAATCCGCACCCAATGCAGGTATCTTCAACCGAAAAGTGCTTTGTTTTACGCATTGAATCATATTCAATGAAGTGTCCAAGCTTTGCAATCGGATATGGCAGCTTGTTTTTCATAAAGTCACCGTCGGCAAAACTTTTTACTTTATTGATAATATAATCAATTTCGAGTTCGGCATTTTCATTTATACGGCGAACCTTTTCTTCGTTACTTAAATCAAATATCGGCGTCCAAGTGTCCGGCATTTTTACGCTGAATTTTGCAGACAATGATAAGCCTTTAGGAGCAAGAATATTATCTGCGAATTT
>CAVBQD010000066.1:0-11216 GCA_963597385.1 bacterium
AGATTATAGTAGGAGGTGTTTTCTTTGGAGGAATTGTTGATATCCATTACCAAGGGTCTTGTTGATGATCCAACCAAAGTTTCCGTTGATATTGACGAGCCTAACGAAGAAGGCGTAACAGTTTATCATCTTCATGTAGCTGAGGATGATATGGGCAGAGTAATCGGCAAGCAGGGCAGAATAGCAAAGGCTATCCGTGTTGTTATGCGTGCCGCTGCAACCCGCAATGATGCAAAAATATCAATCGAAATTGATTAATTCCAAAATCCCGTGTAAAACGCGGGGTTTTTCTTTTGTATAATTTGTTTGCATAACAATTTAACTTATGTTATATTAATAACGGTGATTAAATGAAACAGTATTTGGAAATAGGAAAAGTAAACAACACTCACGGCTTAAAAGGTGAGGTTAAGATGCTTATGTGGTGTGACGGTATCGATTACATCAAACAGCTTCAAACCCTTTATCTTGATGACGAGGGTAAAGAGTCGATAACTCTTTTGTCTGCCCGTCAGCAAAAAAATACGGCAATTCTTAAATTTGCCGAA
Source organism: bacterium (assembly GCA_963597385.1). Classification (GTDB taxonomy): domain Bacteria; phylum Bacillota; class Clostridia; order Oscillospirales; family Acutalibacteraceae; genus Eubacterium_R. Next base: position 549 of record CAVBQD010000066.1, read on the forward strand.
ATCACGACTATTGAAGACGCAAATGAATTGAAAAACAAAATTCTTTATTGTAATAGGGACGATGCTGAAATTGACGAAAATTCGCATTATCTTGCCGATATTATCGGTTGTACGGTCATTGATATTGACACCGACGAGGAATATGGCGAAATTGTCGATGTCCTCAATTACGGTGCGAGTGATATTTATGATGTTAACACGCAAGCAAAGCATATTTTGATTCCTGCAATTGATGATGTTGTTAAGAAAATTGATACCGAAAATCGGGCGGTTTATATAAAACCGATGAAAGGACTTTTTGATGAGAATTGATATAATGACGCTTTTTACCGATATGTGTAACAGCGTACTCGGGGAAAGCATTATCGGCAGAGCGAGAGCCGCCGGCAAGGTCGAAATCAATACTGTTGATATTCGTGATTACACCAAGGATAAACACCGCAGAGTAGATGACAAGCCGTATGGCGGCGGTATGGGTATGATTATGGCACCGCAACCGATATATGATTGCTACAACGCAATTTGTGAAGAAATCGGTTCAAAACCGCATCTCCTTTATATGACACCGCAAGGTAAAACGCTTACGCAAAACAGAGTTAAGGAACTTGCCAAGCTTGACAATATCGTTATTCTTTGCGGTCATTATGAGGGCATAGACGAAAGAATTATTGAGGAACTTCAGCCGGAAGAAATTTCAATCGGCGATTATGTTCTTACAGGTGGAGAGTTGCCGGCTTTGATTGTTGCAGACAGTATTTCCCGTCTGCTTCCGGGCGTGCTCTCGGATGATGAATGTTTTGAAGACGAAAGTCATTTTAATTCGCTTCTTGAATATCCGCAATACACTCATCCGGCGGTTTGGAACAATAGGGAAGTACCGGAAGTTTTGCTTTCGGGTCATCATCAAAATGTCGATGTTTGGCGTAGACAGCAATCGATTAAAAGAACACTTGAACGCAGACCCGATATGCTTGAAAATGCCGAGCTTTCAAAGAAAGACAAATTGTATCTTTCACAGCTTAAATCAAACGAAAAAGCTAATTAAGTTTTTTGTTAAAAATGCACAAATTAAAACATTTTTTGTTGTCTGTAATTAAGTAGTTACACGAAGTTTGATTAATTAAGTTGACGATTGGAAAATTAGTGATATAATACCATTGTAAGATAAATAATTAAGTGGTGAAAGACTGCTTTGTTTTAAGATTAGTTGAGAGGTATTATTATGTTCGTAAAAGATGTAACTGTTGAAAATCAAGTTGGATTGCACGCTCGTCCTGCAACCTTTTTTATTCAAAAGGCAAATGAATTCAAGTCATCAATTTGGGTTGAAAAGGAAGAAAGAAGAGTAAACGCAAAGTCACTTTTGGGTGTTCTTTCACTCGGCATTATGGGTGGCACAGATATCAGAATTATTGCCGACGGTTCCGATGAAGAAGAAGCTGTAGAAGGTCTTGTAGCACTTGTAAAGAGTGGTTTTAACGACTAATAACAACACAAATAAAACGATGCGTTTTTATAATCGCATCGCTTTTTATTTTGTCTGCAAAAAAACAAAAGCGGTAAAGAACTGTTTATCTTTGCCGCTTTTATGATTGTCGTATTTGGTTTAGCCCTCTTTGTGCTGAGCGTTTGAGATACCCTGACGGATTCTGCGAACATCTGTAAGAGCCTTGTAAAGTGCGTCGTCAATAGAAAGAAGTGTGTCGTCTGCATAGTTGTTAACAGCTGTGAGCATCTCTCTTGACTTGTTTTGAGCGGATGTTACCATCTCGTTTGCCTGTGTGGTTGCGTTGCTCAAAATTTCAGATGCCTGATTTTGAGATTCCGTCACCATCTGCTTGCCTTGCTCGTTAGCCTTTGAAATGATGTCTGCAGCTTCAGCCTGTGCAGTCTTTGTGATTTCGTCCTTTGCAACAAGCTCTCTTGCTTCTTCCTGAGCCTTTTTGATAATTTCGGCAGCCTCTTTCTTTGCTTCTTCAAGAATTGTGTTTCTTGAGTCAACAATTGCCTTTGCCTGCTTTGTTTCCTGCGGTGTGTTGAGTCTGATATCCTCAATGATTGTCTTTATTTTATCAACATCAACAGCACATTTTTTAGAAAGCGGAATGGATGTAGCGTCATCAAGCACATCCTCAAGATCTTCAAGCAAAATATCGGTATTAGTCATTTTATTGATCTCCTTTGCATCTTTTATAAATATCGTTTATTATTTCTTTCGGAACGAACGCTGAAATATCCCCTCCGAGTGAGCAAACCTCTTTTACCATACTCGACGACAAGAACATATTTTTGCCCTCAGTGGTCAAAAACACCGTTTCAACCTTTGGATAAAGTGATTTGTTAGTAAGTGCCTGCTGAAATTCGTACTCAAAGTCCGACATGGCACGCAAGCCCTTAACTATTGCGACAGCACCTTTTTGCTCTGCATAGTTTACCAAAAGGCCGTCGTATGTATCAATTTTTACATTGTCGGAATGAACTGTCCTTTTCAGCAGGTCAATGCGTTCCTCAATAGTAAACAGTGATGTCTTTTTTGATTTGTTGCTCATTACCAAAACGACTACTTCGTCGAATAATTCGGCGGCGCGTTCGATAATGTCGAGGTGTCCGAGCGTAACGGGATCAAAGCTTCCCGGACAAATTGCGATTTTCATTATTGTTGACCCTTTCTGTAATAGGTAAGTTTTGTCTTACCGTATTTTTTTTGCTTTGAAATTTGCCATAAATTCACTTCCTCCGGAAGTTCCTCGTCTTTGGCGGTTTCGCAAATAATTACGCCGTCTTCACTCATCATTTTTGTAAGAAGCGGTAAGCTGTCTGTTACCAAATTCTTGTGATACGGTGGGTCTAAAAATGCAATGTCAAAGTTGTCTTTTCTCATTAAAAAGCTCTTTGCCTCTGAAAAAACCAAATTAGCTTGGTAGGTTATCTTGCATTTTTCAAGATTGTTTTCAATTATTTTGTATGCACTTCTGTTGCTTTCAACAAAGGTGCATACCCTCGCTCCTCTTGACAGTGCCTCTATGCCGAGCTGACCCGAGCCTGCAAACAGGTCAAGAACCTTTTTGTCTTCTATTTCAAACTGAATAGAACTGAACAGTGCTTCTTTTGTTGCTTGCGTGGTAGGTCTTGTGACATCGTCACCGCCTAAAGTATCAAGATTTCGTCCTCTTAAAGAACCTGTAATTACCTTCATAAAAACATTTCCTTAATTTTATACTATTATATTATACAGACACAACCGCTTTTCGTCAAGTTTTCTTTTGTATTTTAAACATTTCTGTAATAATTGTAGACGCTTTCGGCATTGACTTTCGATATTCCGTCAACTGTACAAAGCTCTTCAATGCTTGCTTCCTTTATGGCAGAAATTGTCTTAAACTGTTTCATAAGCATTTTCGCTTTTTTCTCTCCGATTCCCTCAATCTTTAGCAGGGAAGAGGAAAACGATGACTTTTGGTGCTTTTTGTGGTGGTAAGTGATTGCAAATCTGTGCACTTCTTCCTGTATGCGTGATACAAGGGTAAATGCACTTCTGTGTGAATTGATCTCAATTTCACCGCCGTTGTAGGCAATTGCTCTTGTCCTGTGCTTGTTGTCCTTTACCATACCGAAAACCGGCACATCAATGTTCATTTTTGCAATAACGGGAAGTACTGCGTTGACCTGCGGTTGACCGCCGTCAAGTAAAATCAAATCCGGCTTGATTTTGAAGGTGCTTTCATCGTTATCTTCGTAGTAATGTTTAAATCTGCGTTCCAAAACTTCATTCATTGAGCCGACATCGTTTTGACCGTCAAACCCTTTGATAGAAAATCTTTTGTACGCTTTTTTCATCGGTCTGCCGTTGTGAAATACCACCATTCCGGCAACATTGTCCGCACCGAAAGTGTGTGAAATATCGTAAGATTCAATATATTCCGGAGACTTCGGAAGTCCCAAAAGTTCTGCCAATTCCTCAAGAGCCGCAAATTCCTTGCCAAGCCTGCCTTGATTCTGTGCAAGGTGCTCGTTTGCATTCTTTATGCAAAGATTAACAATAGATAAGTGTTCGCCCTTTTGCGGGTGTATAAATTCCAACTTCTTGCCTCGCTCTTTTTCGAGAAATTCGTGCAAAAGTTCTTCTTCGAGTATATCACCGTCAACCGCGATTCTGCCCGGAATGTCGCTTCTTATTGAATAGTATCGTTCAATCAGGTCAAATCTTGCTTCTGCGATGTCGTCAACGCTGTCAATTATCCAGTGCTCGCTGTCAACCAACTTGCCGTATTTAAATCGGATAACCTCAAAACAAGCTTTTTTGTTGGAGTTTACAAGTGCGAAAACATCTTCCTCGGGAACATTGATTGATACAACCTTTTGTTTTTCGTCAAGGTTGCGGATAGCTTTTATTCTGTCACGCAGTTTTGCCGCCTTTTCAAATTCCATCGCCTCGGAATACTCGTACATTCGCTTTTCCATTTCTTCAACGGATTTTGTCGCTCCGCCTTTCAAAAATGCCGTTGCGTCACTTATCGCCGACAGGTAATCCTCTTTCGAAATTCTGCCGTTGCACGGTGCGGAACATATTCCCATAAAGCCGTTTAGGCACGGACGGGATTTGTTGTAGTCTTTTGGGAATTTCTTGTTGCATTGCGGAAGTTTGAATATTCGCAGAGTTTCCTCAACCGCATTTTTTACCGAAAAATTTGATACAAACGGCCCGATGTATGTTGCGTTGTCGTCGAGTATTTGCTTTGCTTCTCTAATTTTCGGAAATTCCTCTTTCGTTATTTTGATGTAGTTGTAGCCTTTGTCGTCCTTTAAAAGAATGTTGTATTTCGGCATATGCTGTTTGATGAGCGAACATTCAAGAACCAACGCTTCAAATTCCGTGTCGCATAAAATGTAGTCAAAATCATCGACATTTTCAACCATTCTTATAACTTTGAGCGAATGATTCGTGTGTGAGCCGAAGTAAGAGGAAACACGGTTTTTGAGTGCTTTTGCCTTGCCGATGTATATTATTTTTTTGTCTTTGTTTTTCATAATATACACGCCCGGGTTGAGCGGTAGAGCCATTGCTTTTTTGCGTAACTCTTTCTCTGTCACGGTGTTGCCTCCTTTCATTTGACTGTTATACAAAATAGTGATTTTGCACAGTTTTGTTTTGTCTATATATACAATAATACCAAATATATGCTTCCGCTTCAACTACTTATTGACGAATATTTGTAAATATTGTATTATAAAATATGAAGAAATTTTGAACTAAGGGAGCAGAATATGACTTGGCAGGAAATATATCAATCAAAGCTCACAACCGCAGAGGAAGCTATTAAACTTATTCACGACGGCGATAAAGTTGTTACCGGTTTCGGATGCGGTGAACCTATACATATTGAGCGTACATTGGCGGCACATTATAAAGAATACAAAGATGTTGAAATTGTTAATATGCTTACTCTTGTTGAGAGTCCGTGGGCTATGAGAGAGTTTAAGGGGCATATTAAGCTCAATACTCTTTTTGCTTCAAAATCCACAAGAGCAGGCGTAAACAGCGGTGACAGTGAGTTTACAACTTCTCATTTTTACGAAATTCCGGATATTATTGAAAATTATATTTGTCCGAGAGTTTCAATTGTTATGGTTTCTCCGCCCGACGAACACGGTTATGTTTCGTTCGGTACAACGGTTGACTACACAAAAGGCACAACCGATTACTGCGAAGTTGTCATCGCACAGGTTAATAAATGTATGCCCCGTACTTTCGGTAACAGTATAAAACATGTTCGTGATTTTACTTGCTTTGTAGAGTTTGATGAGGAACTTCCGGAGGTTATCGGCGGTGCACTCAGCGAGGTCGATATGGAAATCGGCAAAAACTGTGCCTCTCTTATTAACGACGGCGACTGTTTGCAACTCGGTATCGGCGGTATTCCGAACGCCGTGTGTCTCCAACTTACCGACAAAAAAGACCTTGGACTTCACAGCGAACTTGTAGGTGACGGCGTTGTTCCGCTCCTTGAAAGCGGTGTTATCAATAATAAGAAAAAGCAGACCAATGTCGGTCGTTCCGTTCTCGGTGCGGCGTTCGGCTCAAAAATTCTTTGCAATTATATTAACGACAACCCCTCCGTCGAACTTCACCCAATCGATTATGTAAACAATCCTATCGAAATTGCCAAAAACGACAATATGGTGTCCATCAATTCCTGCTTGCAGGTTGACCTGCTCGGTCAGGTCGTATCCGATACCATCGGTCTTTCACAGTTTTCTGCGGTAGGCGGTCAGGTTGACTTCGTAAGAGGTGCAACAATGTCAAAGGGCGGTCGCTCGATTATCGCTATGCCCGCAACCGCAAAAAAAGGTACGGTATCCCGTATCGTTCCGATTATTACAGAGGGCAGTGCGGTTACAACACCGAGAAACGATGTTAACTATGTTGTAACGGAATACGGCATTGCTCAGCTTAAAGGCAAAACTCTCAAGGAGCGTGCAAAGGCTCTTATTCGCATTGCTCATCCGGCATTCAGACCGTATCTTATGGCTGAATACAAAAAACGCTTTTCCGAATCTCCGTTTACCGAAGAAGAAATGAAAAGCTTTAAAGACGCAATTGCCGAAAAAATTCAAAGCGAAAGAGATAAATTTCATTCTACAATTGAGCAAAAAATAGATAAAATTAAATCAAAAGTTCAAGAATAATAAAATTCAGCACAGACTTTTTAATTTTTTATTAAATTTGTCTGTGCTATTGTGTATTTATACATTTTATGTTATAATGTACATAGTTTTACGGATAACAAACTTATTAGGATAAAAGGAGAATTATATGGCACTTACTAAATCTACACATTTTGGTATTGCAAGAAAAATCGTTTCGAATATGACTTCCGAAAGCTGGGAGCAAATTCCGCACGCAGGTTTGGTATACGAACCTGAGGTTACTGCTTTCCTTGCAGAATGTAAAAAACTTAACGAGGGTTGCACAGATAAATCCAAGAAGATTACAATCAACACAGTTATGATTAAAGTTATTTGCGAGGGACTTAAAGCGGCACCTAAGATGAATGCTCATCTTGAATTTAACCGCAAACTTGTACGCGGTTGTCTTCACGAGTTTGACCATGTTGATGTTTCTATGCCGGCTCTTTTGCCGAACGGCGAGATGATGACTATCAATATGCACGATATGGGCAGCAAAACTCTTACAGAAATGACAGAAACAATTAACGATAGTCTTCGCAGAGCAAAGAATACAGACCTTAACGAGGTTATGTTTGAGGTTTCGCTTGATAATACACTTCAGGGCCTTAAAAAAGGTAAAGTCCTTCAAACGCTTCGCCGTCTTTACGGTTCAAAGACAGGTAAGCATAAGGTAAAGACTTTGTCCGGTCAGGCTAAAAAGGATTATTATTCAATCCCTACAAGTGAAAGACTTACAAAGCACGATATTGAACAGGGTACAATCACAATCTCAAATCTCGGTTCAATCAAGCGTGATTATAAGGGTGCTTGCACATTGCTTGAAATCATTCCGCCTCAGGTTATTGCTATTGCACTTAATTCGGCACAGCAAAAGCCTATTGTTGTGGATGGCGAGGTTAAAGTCGGCACAGTTATGCCGCTCTCAATCTGTATGGACCACAGAGCACTTGACTATGGCGATATTGTTCCGTTCCTCAACAAGCTTGATGAGATTTTCGCTCATCCTGAAATTATCCAAACTTGGAAGTAATTTTGTGAATTTTAAGAGATGCTCACTTGGGCATCTCTTTTTAAAATATATTTGACAATGTTATTCTTTGATTTTCGCGGTACACATAGGTCAGCACTCGTATTTCTGCGAGTGCTGTTTCTTTTTCTGTGCCTGTTTTGCCCTCTGATTTTTCAATGCTTGCTGCCAAATCGTCCACCATATCGTGCTCGGAGAAAACATAGATAATATCATTTTTTTCATTCCATAATTCCTTTATACCGTCGGCGTCCCCCTGATTGCACATATAAACAACTTGGTCACAAAAATCCTCTATAAAAATTTGTTCATAGGTGCACAAACCGATTGCCGTAATCAATAGAAAAATCGCTATCCAAATCTTTTTCATTCGCTTTCCTTCTTTACTTTATATACCGTTTTGTCGCTTTTGACAGTCATTACAAGCAGATTTTCCGGCTGTTCGTTATTGGTTACGGCAAGCAGTTTTATTTCGTTTTCGCCGATGTTAACATTTCCAAAATAATCCGTTACCGGTTTTCCGTCGATTATAACGGTTATAGGAATTTCCGCTTGCTGTGCCTTTATTCCCATATCGTTTGGAGTCAGCGGAGCAAACGCCGATTTTTGTTGAACGGATATTGTGCCGTTCGTTTCAACTATTGCATTTGCCACCTCGGATATATCAAACACGCCCGCTTGCCGTATCGCGTCGGTTAGGTCGTCTATTGTAAATCGTAATTTTGATAATTCCTTTTGCTGAATTTCACCATCTTTGATTATGAACCTCGGTCTGCCTTTCAGCAAAGACCTGAATTTAATCGATTTCATTGAAATTGCCGAGTTGATTATTTCAAAGCTTATGAATATTGCAATCGGTATCAGCGAATTTGCAAGCGGCATACCGTTGTTTTCAAGCGGAACAGTCGCCACGGCACTTATCAAAATCGTAATAACAAGCTCTTGCGGGTTGAGTTCACCTATTTGCCGCTTGCCCATAATCCTCACCGATACCGTTATAAAAATGTAAATAATCACAGCTCGCAATAATGTAATAGACATATAATCACCATCAATAATTTAACCTCAAAAATGAATAATATACTCAATGTTTTTCATAATAAAAATGGTGATACTATGCTAAAGTTGTATGACGATTATGAACTTAATCTTTTGACTTTTAAGGATGATTTTAAAGATTCGTCCGATTTCCTCCTCAAAGAGCTTAAAAATGATAACGGCAAAATGTTTCTTGCCTGTATGGACGGGCTTGTCGATTCGCTGTCGCTCAGTCAAATGATAGTTAAACCCTTGCTTTCGTCGCATAAAAAATGCAATAATTCTAAAGAGTATTTTGACTTACTGCAAACACAAATTGTTCATTGTCCCGAGCAAAATTCAGCAGAAACTTTCGACGACGCCTATTATTACCTGATGTCCGGCTTCGCGGTTGTTGTTATCGAAAATTACCCGAAAGCACTCGCGTTCGGCGTTCAGGGGTGGAGCAGGCGGGATACGGGAGAACCGACAACCGAGGCAAATGTAAAAGGTGCAAAAGAATGTTTTGTCGAAACCCTAAATGACAATAAGGCACTTCTTCGCAAACGGCTCAAAACTTATCATTTAAAGCAAAAACAGATTAATCTCGGTGACAGTGCAAAAACCCCCGTTGTTATATCGTATATAGATAATCGTGTAAATAAGACCGTTGTTGAGGACATTGAAACCCGATTGAAAAAGGCAAAATTCAACGCTGTACTTGATTACGGCGAACTTTTGCCGTTTCTCGACACGGATATAAAAAGTTTCTTTTCTTGCGTAGGAACGACCGAACGCCCCGATGTTTTGGCATCAAAACTTCTTGAGGGCAGAGTGGCTGTGATGATTGAGGGTACTCCGTTTGTAATGTACACGCCGTACTTGTTTTCGGATAGCTTTTCGGCACTTGACGATTACGATAATCCGCCGTTTTATTCAAGCTTTATGCGTCTTTTAAAATATGGAGCGTTTATAATTTCTGTGTTTTTGCCCGGTCTGTTCGTTGCGGTCGGAACATTTCATCAAGAATTGATACCCACGAATTTACTTTTCTTAATTGCCGCAAACGAAGCTACAACTCCGTTTAATTTAACAGTCGAGGCGGTGTTTGTACATCTTTTATACGAGATTATGAGGGAGGCGGGACTTAGATTGCCTGAAAGCATCGGTCACGCTATTTCAATTATAGGTGCTATTGTTATTGGCGACGCCGCCGTGTCGGCAGGGATAATAGGTGCACCTATGCTTATTGTTGTTGCAGGAACCGCCATATCCTCTTATGTAATCTATTCACTTTATGAGAGCATTGCCGTAATACGGATTGTATTTATCATTGTCGGCGGACTTTTCGGAATGTACGGTTTGATGCTCGGAGCGGCAATGCTGTTTTGCAATATTTGTGCACTGAATCCTTACGGTGTGCCGTACTCTTCACCGCTGTCGCCGCTTACTGAAAAGTCGCTCATTGATATTTTGCTCCGCGGCGGATGGCGGAAACTTGTAAAACGCAAGGTAAGAGTGAACAATTTGGAGGGAGTATCGATTGATAAATAACGCTAAAAGAGGCAAAATTTCACCCAATCAATTGTTTTTCATCTTTTTTGTGTCAAGGCTCGTTGTGTCGCTGACTTATATTCAGGCGGTAACCGTCGGTAAGTTTGACAGTGATGTCCCGATAGCTTTTGCTCTGTCACTTTTGCTTACCTTTGTTTTGTCAATTCCGGCTGTGCTGTGCGTAAAAAGAAAAAAATCACCGCTTTCAAATCCGGTAATCGGCGTGCTTTATTTGGCGTTCTTCTTGTTTTTTTCATCTCTCACCGTGAGTAGATTTTCCTATTTTGCCACAACAAAAATGAATCCCGAAAGCCCAATGATTATATTCGCCGTTCTTGCGTTTATCGCCGTGTGCTACGGTACTTATTTAGGTCTTGAAC
>CAVBQD010000067.1:0-11190 GCA_963597385.1 bacterium
ATATGGGATACACAAAGGGCTTCTTTGTAAGCGGTGTTATCTTTGCCCTTACAAAGAAGCCCTTTGTGTATCCCATATTGCTTTGGTAAAGAATCGGTACAAGAAGTGCAGGTAAAATACCGCCGAATGTCGAACCGAGTCTTGCAGTTGAAATGAATGATGTTCTTTCGCTTTCAAGCGGAGTAATAACCGATGAAAGTCCCCAGAAAGGTACATCCTGCACCGTAAATGCAACACCCCAAATAATGTAGGTAACAAGTGCCCAAACAAATGCGGCTGTCGAACCCTCTTTAAACGGTGCCGAGAATAACGCAATCGTGCTTATCGCAATAGGCACCGGTGCAAATAAAAGGTAAGGTCGCATCTTGCCCCATTTTGATTTTGTTCTGTCAACAATCATACCCATAACCGGGTCGTTGAGTGCGTCAAATACTCTTCCTATAAGAATAATTGTTGTACCTTGCTTGAGTGTAAGTCCAGCTCCGTTTTGGAAAAATACAAGAGTGAACATTGACATAAGTGTGTATATTCCTGATCTGCCGAACGCACCCACTGTAAAGCAAATACGCTCTTTCATAGTTAAATATTTCTTCTGCTCCATTAAATCTTCCTCGCTTTTACTGCCGGCATAATAATCGGCTTGCTTTCGCCGACATTCATCATTTCGTCAATGAGTTGTTGCTTTAGTTCTTCGCGAACCTTTGCATATGCCTTGTTTTTGATGAGATTGTGTTTTTCAATCGGGTCTTTTTCCAAATCGTAAAGATAATCTTCAAAATACACCGACGCCTTTGCATGAATATATCCGCAAGGAGTAGCGTCTCTGATTGAATATTTGTATCTGTCTGTTCTTATGGCTCTTGAATTTGAAGCCTCACTGACTTGAATAAACACATTCTTTCTCGGCTCTTCCTCACCGCTTACTTGCTTTGCAAGGTCAACACCCATATATTGCTTCGGAATGTCAATTCCTGCCATAGCCATAAGCGTCGGCGGTAAGTCGATGAGCGATGAAAGTCTTGATTCTCTCTTGCCTCCGACGAATTCACCACCCCTAATGATAAGCGGCGTGTGCGTCGCACTTTCGTGGCAGGTTCGTTTGTATTCAAGGTTTCTCGTTTTGAAGTGACTGCCATGGTCGGAAGTGTAAATTATGATAGTGTCGTCATAAATACCCTCGTCCTTGAGCTTTTGTACAAGTCGTCCTACATTGTAGTCAAGCCTGTTGATAGCCGACATATAATCCGGATACATTTCCTTATAGTCGCCCTTCATAAAAGTTAAATCGTCCGGAAGGGGATAGTTTTTGTAATTGTCTACTGTTTCCTTAAATCCCTCATAGCAATGACGGTCGTTTTGATGGTGCGGCTCAAGCTGACTTATGAACATAAAGAACGGCTTGTCTTTGTCTCGCTTGTCTATATATTCGGTTGCATAATCGTTTATGCAGTCGGCTCTGTATCCTGTAAAATCAAGCTTGTTGCCGTTTTCATCAAATATAAATCCGTCATAGCCGTGCGATGTGAATTCCAAAACATCGGCACCGCGGAAATACTGATATTCGCCAAGCCTGTCTTTAGGAATTGCAGTTGCTTCACAATGCATACCGATACCCGGTAATCTGTCTGACGCCAAATGCCATTTTCCGATATACGCCGTTTGATAGCCCGCCTCATTAAAGTAGTGAGCAAGGCTCGGTGTACCGTCGGGAAGTGGAATGCCGTTCCAATAACAGCCGATTTGTGTTGCATAAAGTCCCGATTGCAGGCAGGCTCTCGCTGGTCCGCACACAGGCTGACAAGTGAAATTGTTTTCAAACAAAACGCCTTCGTTTGCAAGTTGCATCAAGTTCGGTGTTACTCGGCAGTTGACCGTGTCCCAACGCTGTTGGTCGGAAAAATAGAATATAATGTTTTTTTTCTTCATAATTTTCCCCTTTGTATTTTTATATAATCTACCGTTCACCGTGCCAAAAAGCCCGAAACCGCGTTGTAAAAGTTAACAAGTGCAACGCAGGTAACGATTACGGTAAATATTTTTTGTATAGCTTTTTCATTAACCTTTTTGTTCATCTTTGCACCGACGATACCGCCGACAGCCGCACAAATAACGGCAACAATAAGCGTAATTACATCGAATTTAGGTATTGTATGCGTGACTCCAAGGGTAATGAGCTTTGAAAGCTGACTGAAAAATATAGTGCCTACACTGTACACAGCCGCTTCTTTTACAGTCATTGAAAAGAAAAGAACCAAAAACGCAACATTGATAGGACCGCCGCCTACTCCCAAAAAAGAGGCGATAAATCCGAGAGTTAAACCTACAATAATGATAGGCACCGGCTTTGTTAAACTAAAACTTTTTGCGTTTTTTGTGTTTATGTATATTACGGAAGCAACAAGGAGCAAACCCAAAATAAGACCTTGTATGCTTTTTAAAAGTGAATTATTGAATATCGTAAGAAAGTAGTCAAACAGCTTTGAACCGCAAATTCCGCCGACAACTGCACCTACAGAAAGATAGATAATAATACCGAACTTGATTTTTGTCTTTGCTCTGACATGCTTTATCGTTGAGCTTATACTCATACTGAATACGGCACAGGTTGATATAAAATTAACGACGGCAATTGTGTCGTGACCTATTAAATCGAGAAGCGGTTTTATGATTACACCGCCACCGAGTCCGACAAAAGCCCCGAAAAAGGTTGCGGCAAATATTACTACAGCATATATTAAACAGAAAACCATTTTTACTCCTCTATATTTTATCTTTGTCGTTGACATAAATCGTTGCCGTTTGATATAATTAATTTAAAGGCGGGTGATTTTATGCCTATTTCGGTTATGATAAAGCCGTCATCTTCGGCTTGCAATTTAAAATGTGAATACTGCTTTTATACCTCCCTTGCCGAAAAACGGGACGAGGCGTTTAAAGGCTATATGAACGAAAAAACAGCTCAAAATATAATTAAAAGTGCTCTTGAATATGCCGCCTCAACAGATGTGTTCTTTACATTTCAAGGCGGAGAGCCTTTGCTTTCGGGCATTGATTTTTTCAAGATGTTTATTCAAAAAGAAAAAGAACTTAATACCAAGCATTCAAAAATTATAAACTGCATTCAAACAAATGCAACTCTTATAAATGAAGAATGGTGCGGTTTTTTTAAGGACAACAACATTCTTGTCGGCGTGTCGCTTGACGGCGACCGTGAACTTAATTCATATCGCATATATAAAGACGGTAAGGAATCGTTTGGTGATGTTATGTCTGCAATCGGTCTGCTCGAAAAATACAATGTGCAGTTTAATATTCTCAGTGTTTTGACATCCCGTCTTGCACAGAATTTCAGAAAATCTTACCGTTTTTTCAAAAGCAACAATCTTCATTTTTTGCAATATATCCCTTGTTTAAAGGGCTTTGACGAGGAAGAAAGCGAATATGCAATGTCTGTTGAAGATTATTCATATTATTTAAAAAACGCTTATAAACTTTATTATAACGATGTGAGCCGAGGCCTGCAAATGTCAATTCGTCAGTTTGATAATTATCGTCTTCTTATGCAGGGCAGACCTGCCGAGCAGTGCGGAATGAGTGGAATTTGTTCTGAACAATTCGTTGTTGAGGGCGACGGCTCCGTGTATCCTTGCGATTTTTACTGTATAAATGAGTGTTATCTCGGCAATATAAATGAACTGTCGTTTGCTCAAATACACGAAAGCAAGTTGTATCAAGCCTTTATAAAATCATCATATATAATTGATGAAAAATGCAAATCCTGTTTATATTTTCGGCTTTGCCGAGGCGGAGGATGCAAACGCAACAAAGATTCAACCGACTATTGCGACGCCTATAAAATGTTTTTTAAAGATATAATCTTTTTTTAAAACTCTGTATATTATACATTTTATTATATATAAAGTCAACGCTATAAATTTAAATATCTGTTGAATTTTGACAGTTTATTTGTTACTATACAATCGTATAATTATGTATTTTGTACATTGACACTTATATTACAAATTGTTATAATACATTATACAAAATGTTATCGAGAGGGCGACTCTATGAGTAGAAAGATGAAGCACAGCGAAAAGCTTGCTTATAAATATAAGTTCCTGCGTGAAAAGATTATAGAGTCTTATCGTAAGGGATGCAAAATTCTTAATATAGTAAAAATCGTTTTTTCAATCATATTTGTTATATTTACCTTCGGTGTTGCTGCAACCGTCAAGGAGTCAAACGATAAAACCGAATGGCTCATTTGGTGGATTGTGATTATTTTTGTGGCAATTACGGTTTTCACAATTACCGATTATTGCAAATATCTTGTAAAAGACAAGGTGATACCGTATCTGCTTGATGATGACCAACTTGAATTTGGTGAATATGACATATTTAAAGATGACGATGATGAAGATGAAGAAGAGGAGGACGGTGAAGAATGAAAAATATATTCAAAATTTTTAAAAGAGACTTAAAAAATATATTTACAAACTCAATGGCTATTGTTCTTGCTGTCGGTGTTGCAGTTTTGCCGAGCCTCTATGCGTGGTTTAATATTTATGCAAACTGGGACCCTTACGGTAAAACAGGTGCCATGATGGTTGCCGTATGTAACGAGGACGAGGGTGCTACCTATAAGAACCTTGACATTGATATCGGCAGTCAAATTTGCGATAATCTTAAAGGTAATGATTCTATCAATTGGCAGTTCGTTTCCAAAAAAGATGCTCAAAACGGCGTTGCGGCAGGTAGATATTACGCCGCTATTGAAATTCCGAGCGGTTTTAGTAAAAACCTCGCTTCTATTGTTACCGATGACTACGAAAGACCGCAAATTATTTACTATGCAAACGAAAAGAAAAACGCCATTGCTACAAAAATTACCGATAAGGTAGTTCAAACCGTCCAAACTACGGTAAACGAATCGTTTGTAACAACTGTTGTTGATGTTATGAGTGCCGTAATCGGTTCTGCAATGGAATCGGATTCCATAACGGGCGAAAATACATTTGATTATCTTAAAACCCAGGTGAACAACGCAAGAGAAACTGTCGGTACTTTGTCCGACACTCTTACAAGTCTTGAAAAGTTGCTTAAACTTACCAAGAATTTGAATGTGGATACCTCAAATCTTGACGCACTTCTTGAAGATACCGATTCAATGATTAGCGATACCACCGATGCAGTTAAGATAACTCAGGAAACTATGAGTTCCGTAACCGATTCGGTAGGAAGTATTCTTACCGATACTTGTGACACACTCGAAACTTTGGCAAGTACAATCGATAAAGCTGCCGATAAAGACCTTTCAAGTGCTACTGCCACTATGAAACAGGTTGCTTCTCAACTTGATACTATAAGAACGGAAATTGATGAAATAAGTTCTTTGCTGTCTAAAATTAATTCTTCTTTGTCAAAACCTATATCCGAAGTGACTTCTTTGGTTACAAGACTTAATAATATAAGCAAATCACTCAAGAGTGTTTCAACCGCCCTTGTAAAGGTATCTTCGGTTGATTACGATAAGACCGCATACAACTCTGCAAATAAGCTTCGCAAGATTTCTTCTTCGCTTAAAACTTCTGCAAACAATTACAGCGAAAATGTAGAACCTGCTCTTACTTCTGCCGTTGACAGTCTTGTAATTACTCTCGGTGATTTGTCCGATATGCTTGATAATTTTCAGGATAAATCTCCTGAAATCGGCACTTTCGCTTCAACTTTAAAAGAATGTGCCGAAACAGGCGATAATCTCGTCGTTTCAATGAATAAAGTGCTTAAAAACACCGATAAGAAACTTAAAAATCTTATCAATGTTATTGACAATATTCAGGACAGCGAAATAGTAAATGCCGCTGTCAACCTTACCACTAAAAACGGCGGAGACCTCGGCGAGTTCCTTGCTTGTCCCGTTGAAGTAAAAACAGATAAGGTATACGGAATTGAAAACTACGGTTCCGCAATGGCACCTTTCTATTCAACTCTTGCAATTTGGGTAGGTGCAATGTTCCTTGTTGCACTTGTAAAAACAAATGTTAAGAAGAAAAAAGAAATTTCACCTCTTATCAAACCGCACGAGGAATATTTCGGCAGAGCATTGCTCTTTGTCGGCTTTGCAATTATCCAAAGTTTGATTATTTGCCTTGGCGACCTTTATTTCTTGAAGATACAGTGCTATCATCCTCTTAAATTCCTGTTCGCCGGAGTTTTAGCGTCTGTTGTTTATTCGCTGTTTATTTATTCTCTGGTCTATACCTTCGGCGATATCGGTAAAGCCGTCGGCGTTATTATGCTCGTTGTTCAAATCGGCGGTTCGGGCGGTACATTCCCGATAGATGTAACACCTGATTTCTTCATTTCAATCAATCCGTATATTCCGTTTACCTTTGTGATTGAGGCAATGCGTGAATGTATTTGCGGCACATACGGCAATAATTATTGGATTGACCTTCTAAAACTTCTTGCTTATGCAGTTGCGGCTCTTGTTATCGGTTTGCCGCTTAAAGCAATTGTTAAAAAGCCAATCAAATTCTTTGAGAAGAAAATTGAGCAAACAGGCTTGTTCTAAACATAACATCTTAACGCTCCCTTTGTTTAGTGAATAAAGGGAGCGTTGTTATTTATGATTGCTTGATTTTTAAAAGGATATGTCTAAATCAAGGATTGTAAAATAATAATTATATGTTATAATGTTTTCGGTGATTGTATGGCTAAAATTATAAAAATCGCATTAACGGGAGGTCCGTGCTCAGGCAAAACATCTGTTGTTGAAAGACTTGCGGCTGAGTTTTACAATGATAACAGAGATGTGTTCATTTGTCCGGAATCCGCATATGAGGTTATTGCCGACGGTGCAAGCAGGGAAGACTATCTTTCGTTTGAAACACTTGTGGCAAAAAAGCAACTTCAAAACGAAGCCGAAATCCTTGAAAAAGCCGAAAGAAGCGATAAAGAAGAGGTCGTTATCTTTTATGACCGTGCTGTTACAGATTGCTTTAGTTATGTTGATGATAAGAAAAAACTTTCCGAAAATATCGGTATAAATATTATCGATTCGTGGTCGAGATACGACGCTTTAATCGTGCTTCAAACAGCCCCTAAAGATAGATATGTTTCGACTGCTTGCAGAATAGAAAGCTATGAGCAGGCTGTTGATTCTGAGCAAAATTTGCTTGATGTAACCGTCGGTCATTCGCATTTGCGTTATGTCAAAAATCATAATGATTTTGAAGAAAAATACAGGGCTGTCAAAACGGAAATCGATTCGCTTTTGAGCGGATACGAAATTGAAAAAAAGTTTTTGATTAAATATCCCGATTTGAAGGCACTTCAAAAATATAAGCCGTTTAAGGCGGAAATATCTCAAACTTATCTTCTTTGTGCCGTAGGCTCTCACCGTATCAGAAAAAGAGGCTCAAACGGCATTTTTACATATTTTGAAACGCTTAAAATCCGCGTTACCGGTTCGTGTTCGGAAGAAAGCGAAAGTGTAATTTCAAAAGCTCGGTATGACGAATTGATGAAAAATGCAGACCCGAATAAGCATACTATTGTCAAAGACCGTTATTGCTTTTTGTATGACGGTCAGTATTTTGAACTTGATGTATTTCCGTTTTGGAATGATAAGGCTTTTCTTGAACTTGAACTTAAAAGTGAAAATCATAAGTTTACATTACCGCCCGAAATACAGGTTTTGGAAGATGTTTCTGATGACTTTCACTATAAAAACAGCTATTTGGCAGGACTTGAATTATGAAAATTGTAAAACCGACATTTTATAAAAATTTTAAATGTATTGCTGGTGCTTGCCCGGACTCATGCTGTCAGGGTTGGGAGGTAGACGCCGACAGTAGCTCTCTTGATTATTACAAAACTCTTGACCCGTCTCTTGAAATTAAGCAGAGGATTGACCGAGTGCTTTCAAAGGATGAGTTTGACAACACTGTTTTTTCTCTTGCACCTAAAAAGCGTTGCCCTTTTTTGAATGATGAAAATCTTTGTGATATGCACATTGCGATAGGCGGTGAGCATACTCCGTACACCTGCCGAACTTTTCCTCGCTTTATCTATGACTTCGGTGGCACAAGGGAAATCGGCGTGTCTTTTTCTTGTCCCGTTGCGTCCGATATGATGTATGAACTTGATTCTTTTGATTTTGAAGATGAAATAACGGATGAATTGCCGTCACTCAACGATATTGACGGTATGCTTTATTACACTCTTATAAAGGCGAGAAAACAGGCTTATGAAATTGTCAAGGATAAGTCGCAGCCGATTAACAACCGACTTCAAAATCTGCTTGATTTTGCAGAAAATCTGCAAGCTGAAATTGAAAATTATTCCGACGGCGACGATGACGGAATCAACTTTTTTGAAGTGTTCGACAATCCTGAACTTATTAATCCCGAGTGGGAGGAAAAAGTCAAATCCGGTTCGCTAAATCCCATTTCAAATTCTCAGGCAAATGAAAATATTGCTATGTATTTTCTTTACAAATATTTTCTTCAGGCTGTGTATGACAGAGATGCTTTGAGCAAAGCAAAAATGGCGGTTGTCGGTGTTCTCGTTCACACTTATTTCGGTGAGGACAGCTGGACAATCCACCTTTGGAGTAAAGAAACGGAGCACTCGCAGTACAATATGGATAGGTATAAAAAGCTTTTAAAAACCGCAAAATGCCTGTCTGTGGACGAATTAAAAAAACATCTTAAATAACAAAAGAGGCTATGTGTTTTGTTGCACATAACCTCTTTTTTTAAAATTGTTGTTTTAATATATCCGCAAACTCTTCTATGTAATATCCCGAATTGTCTTTTTTCAAAATGCACAATAGTTTTTTGTGATTTGTTCGTTGTTTCTGATTAGCGGTATTCTGCCCACCGCCTTGTCAAAATGCACTTGTTCGCCGATGATGTCAATCGGCATAAATCCTTGACCTGTTGCAATTTTGAGCCTTGCGTCTTGATAGTTTTCGGAAAATACATAGTCGCATTTTAAACCGACGATTTTTTTGTAATACTCCCGTTCCTCGTCTTTTGACTGAGCATTGGTAACAAGAATGCACGGAATGTTTTTCAACTCGTTAATGTCAACCTCTTTCAGTTTGCTCAAAGGGTTTGCCGATGAAATTTCTATATACATTTTGCTTTCGCACAGCACAAGATTGTTATATGCACTTGAAAATGCACGCCTTTGGTCATTGAGCACCAAATCAACTGTGTTGTCTTCCATTGCTTCATATAATTGTTCGTGGCTTCTCGATGATATTTCCACCTTAACGGTAGGGTACTTTTGCGAAAATTCGGAAATAGCTTTTGTCAGCTCATCACCCGAATAGCCTTTGTAATATCCGATTCGTAAAGTAGCATCGGAGTTGCTGTCAATTCGCTTTGTTTCGGTAATGAGTTGTTTTATCTCACTCATAATTATTACGCTTTTGCGATAAAAATGCTCGCCTGCGTCTGTAAGAGAAAAAGTCCTGTTGTGTCGGTCAAGCAGTTTAACGCCGATTTCATCTTCAAGCTTTTTTATTTGCTGAGATATAGCCGATTGCGAAATGTTGCAGCTTTCGGCTGCACTGTAAAAATTACCTTCTTCCACAACAGCCTGAAAGTATTCTATTTGCCTCAAAAGCATAACATCACCTCTTTTTTTTATTATATAACGATTAGCAAAACTTATCAATAGCATAAGTAAAAAGATTTGATTGGTTATTTATAAAACGATAAAATGAAATTGTAAAGAAGAAAGGATTTGATATTATGAGTAAAAATTTAATTATTTATTATTCACGCAAGGGTGAAAATTATGTTAACGGTAAAATTTTGGATTTGAAAAAAGGTAATACCGAAATTTGTGCCGAATTCATTCAAAATGCCGTAGGCGGTGATTTGTTTGAGGTTGAAACAGCATGGGAATATTCCAAAAATTATCACAAGTGTACAGAGGAGACTCAAACGGAAATAAATAACAATTCCCGTCCTCAGCTTGCAAAATATCTTGATGATTTAAACGGTTATGATAATGTGTTCATCTGCGGTCCGTGCTGGTGGGGCACTTATCCTATGCCTGTATTTTCTCTTATAGAAAAGCTTGATTTCAGCAGTAAAAATGTTTTACCTCTTATGACTCATGAGGGCAGTGGACTTGGCAACAGCGTCAGAGATTTAAAGAAAATTTGTAAGGGTGCAAATATCAAAACAGGTCTTGCCGTTCACGGTGCGGATGCACCGAAGTCCGAAAAAGCGGTTGCCGATTGGGCAAAGAAAAATATTGATTAATTAAGAAAGGTGTTTGTTATGAAAAACAAAGATGTAATGATAGTAACCGGTGCAGGTCAGATTTCTATGGCTATTGTACGAAGAATCGGTTATAGCAAAAAAATTGTTTTGGGTGATAAGAATTATAAAAATGCAAAATCCGTTGCAGAAATTATGAATAATGCCGGATTTGATGTTGAACCGTGTGAAACAGATATTTCTTCACGGGAATCAATCAAAGCACTTATTTCAAAGGCAAAGGAATACGGTGAAATAAAAATGCTTGTAAACGGAGCCGGCGTTTCTCCGAGCCAAGCACCCGTTGAAGCAATATTAAAGGTTGATTTGTACGGAACGGCCGTTTTGCTTGAAGAAGTAGGTAAGGCTATTGCAAACGGCGGTTGCGGTGTTACAATTTCAAGCCAATCCGGTTGGAGAATGTCACAGCTTACAGCAGAACAGGACGAACAGCTTGCAACAACTCCGACAGAAGAATTATTGAGCCTTGATTTGTTGCAACCGAAAAATATCAAAGACACATTGCATGCTTATCAACTTGCAAAGCGTTGCAACGAAAAGCGAGTAATGGCTCAGTCGGTGGAGTGGGGTAAAAGAGGTGCAAGACTCAATGATATTGCACCGGGTATTATTGTTACTCCGCTTGCCGTTGATGAATTCAACGGACCGAGAGGCGATTTTTACAAAAATATGTTTGCAAAATGTCCTGCCGGCAGAGCAGGTACAGCAGATGAAGTGGCAAATATTGCCGAGCTTCTTATGAGCGATAAGGGTGCATTTATTACAGGCTCAACATTTTTGATTGATGGCGGTGCAACATCATCATATTTTTACGGACCGCTTAAACCTGAAAATAATTAATAATATGTAAATTTAAAAAGTCCTCAAATAATGCTCAGTGGTCGTA